>NZ_CVJQ01000002.1 GCF_001375595.1 Phenylobacterium immobile (ATCC 35973)
AAGGGCCTCATGAACAAGCCCGTCCTGGTCGACCTCAGAAACATCTACCTGCCCGCAGACGTCCGATCCAAGGGATTCGAATACTCCTCCATCGGTCGAGCGTAGAGCAAGTAACAGAGGGCGGCGTCCGGCCGCCCTCCTCCCTCACCCTATGAACTTCAGAGGCCTGTTTCAGGCGGCGCTGAGGCGTGCTTCCAGGTCGTCAGCCTCAATATCAAGGCCAGCGCTGCGAAGCGCCTTAGCCAATCTCTGCGCAGCCGGGCCCGAGCGCATGAAGGTGTCCCGAAATTCCCGGTAGATCGCCTGAGCCTGTTCGTCCGTAGCGAAATCGCGAACGCAGTCGGCGACGAGGTTCATCGTCGCCCGTTCAGTCGGGCGCCCCCGCAAGGCTTCGCTGGCGGCCTGGAGCGCCCGCGCCCCGTCGCCCATGCTGTACAACGCTCGGGCGCGGAGACGCTGGAACAGCCAGTTTTCCTTCCGCGACACCTCCGCCCAACGGTCCAGGGCCGACAGCGCCGCCTCCGGCCGTCGCTTCTCAATCAGGAATTCAACCCAACCCTGGACCAGGCGCTCATGCTCACCGCGTAATCGCTCCGGCGGCGCCGCCAGCAACATCTCCATGGCGCGTCCGCCGAGCACGTCCGTCGCCTTGGACTTGTTGCGGCGACGAGTGAGGCGCGAGGCGCCGCCAATCAGCAGAGGCGATGACCCGCGACGATCGCGGACCATGCGTCCGAACCCAGCAGGGTCGATCTCGCCGCGAACAGCGCCCAGGGTCACGGCGCTGATGATGCCCAGTTCCACCAAGATGCGCGAAACGTCATGCTCTGCGAAAGACACCTTCAGATGGTTGATCGGGCGGTGTTCGCGGATTCGTTCAACGTGTTTCTGGTCCGGCTCGTAGAGCGGATCGGAAAAAATATAGATGTCGCCCCTGCCGACCTGCTTCTCAAAATCCTCAAGCTCAAAGCGCAGCTTGGCCGCGTCCTTAAGCCAGCGATCTTCCCACGGCGCCTTCGCCGGATCGATCGAGTACTGCGGGACGGAGGCGACCATGCGGTTGGCTCGCAGCCGCCCCGACCCCACAAGCGCCCCATAGCCGCCCATGCTGGAACCGTAGGTGATGAGTTCTTTGTAGCCTTCGCGATCAGCATAAGACCGCACGACGTCAAGCGTGGGCGCAAATTCCTTGGTCAGCCACCAATGATTGGCCTTGCTGATGATGTGGACCGCGCTGATGTCGTTCTTCTCGAAGAATTCCTGGCCAGCGCCCATGGCGGCCGGCGGTGCGTGGTCTCGCCCGGTGAAGGTCACCGCCAGAAGTTTCTTGGAACTGCCTGGCGAAAGGACGACCCGAACGTCTTTTCCTTCGATCAGAACCGTCATGGATAGGCGCCTTGGCGACGCCCGGCTTGAGCGTCTAACGACCCGTACGGTGCGCGGCGACGCTGCGGATGCGTAGGGGCGGTCACAATTACGCGCAGCAGCACGATATTTCTGACATTTATGTCGAAACTAACTCGCGTCTGCACAACTGCTCCAAAATTCGCGAGCCGGACTCAAATGACCCGCTCGCGCCTCCCAACCTTGCAACTTCCAAAGCCCGGAGCTGACTCATAGGGCGATTTGCCGCATCTCTTTGTCAACTTTCGGAAAAATACCGCCGGTCGGTCAACAGAGAATTCCCATACGTCAACACTTCGACACGAGCCATCCCTATTGGCGAGATTCATCCGGGCACGGCGGAGCGTTCCGCCTCATTCTTCCTCAGGGTCGAAATTCGCGGCGCGCGTCGCTGGCTTGTCGCAACAGCGCAAGCAAATACCTTATAGAGTGTGCGCTTGAAGCCAACCGGCTCGCCTTCTGGGCCAGCAAGCCTGGAGACCGCAGGCACGCCACACGACGAGAAAAGCATGACGGCCGCCCCCGGATTCATCGATGCCTACCAGCGTGTTCAACGTCGCGGCAAGGAATGCGCCGAACTGCTCGGACCGGGTCTCACCCTACCCGATGTAACAGACCTCGACGCCTACAATGTCATCCACACCGAGACCCCCGCTGGCGCGCCGATGGGCAAGGCCAACTTCATTCTCGTCCACAAGTCGACCAAGATCGGCAAGATGGTCCGGTTCAAGTTCGTCGGCACCCATAACGTCGTGGTTATCGGGCAAGAGGTCGACTTAGGCTCGATGAGCATCTCCTGCTTTGGCAAGTTCGGCATTGTGATCATCGGCGATCACTGCGGCTTCAAGACGACGCGAATCGCCCTGAAGCACCGCGCCGGCTCCGCCGTTATCGGCCAGGGTACGAGTTGGGTGGGCGGTTCGATCGTCGTGTCGGAAGACGACAATCAGGTGGTGGTCGGCGACGAATGCCTCTTCTCCTGGGACCTTGAGATCATGCCGACCGACGGCCACCCGATCTATGATCGCAAGACTGGCGACCGGGTCAATGCGGCCAAGCCGATCTTCATTGGGCCGCGGACATGGCTCGGCCGAGGCGCGTCGATCAGTAAGGGAGTACGTATCGCCCGAGGGTCGATCATCGGCCAGGGTTCCCTGGTGACAAAGAACACGGAAGAATTTTGCGCTTACGGCGGCGTGCCCGCCAAGCTGCTGCGCCGTGACGTCGAATGGCGCCGGTCTTTCAAGGAGCCCTTCGTTCCAACCGAGGACTAGCTCTCAAGATCGTACGAGTTCGAATAGGCGTAAGGCGCACAAGTGACCGAGTGAGCAGAAACTGCGACGCAAATTCTGCAAAAGAGCGCGCAGCTCCGTCGCGCCGGCAACGAAGCGGCGGCTCTGGCCGCTGTGCGCCAAGCGCGCTCAGGGAAGGATGCGCGCTCACCCCTGATATTACGCGGTTGCGCCTGGCCTGGCCGAACAGACCCTGCGGATCGGCCTGATCGATGAGGCGCGCGCTATTGCGCAGTACGCCCTGAAGCGCACGCCACAAGACAACGGCCTGGGCGCGTTTCTCACTCGCGTCGCGATCCGTGCAGGCGCTTCGAGGAAGCGGAGCAGCGCATCGCTGATTTCCGTAGCGGCGACCTGGCGAGCATGAGCCTCTCCATAAGGCTTCACCCCCTGCTCGACCGTGCGATGTGGCGCATCGACGATGAGCCTGGAGTTCGGACGCCGCCAGAACCTTAACGAGAGGGCAACACCAGCTTGGGATCGACCGGCCGCGCGCGTTCCGTCGGATTGGGCGCGAAGCGGACCTCGAAGTGTAGCTGCGGCTCGGTGACGGCGCCGGTCGCGCCGGCTTGGCCGAGTTGCTGCCCCTGGGCGACCTTCTGCTGCATCTTCACGTCGACGCGCGCCAGATGGCCATAGGCCGTGACCCAGCCTTCGGCGTGCTTGACCAGCACCAGATTGCCGAAGCCCGGCACCTGGTCGCCGGCGTAGACCACGTCACCGGCCGCCGCTGAACGAACCGCCGTGCCCGGCACGGCGCGCAGGTTCAAACCATCGTTGCGCTGGCCGACCGACTTCGGCCCGAAGTCGGAAATGATCTCGCCCTGCATCGGCCAGATGAAGCGGCCCTGGCCGAGGTTGGCGACCGCCATGTCGCCCACCGCGGCCGCGCCGCTGGCGGCGGGCGCAGGCGGGGTTCGATCGAGGGGCGCGGGGCGGAACGCCGGTTCAGGGGGCAGGTAGCCTGGCGAAGTGGTCGCCGCCGGCGCAGGCGTGGGGACCGGGGTGGGGGCAGGCCGCGGGCGCGGCGGAAGCGGCGGCGGCGTCCACGCCGGGGCGGCGGGACGCGGTTCCGGCGCAGGCGCAGGCGTCACGGGCGACGACGATGGAGCTGACGCCGGGCGAACCGGCGCAGGGGGCGTCGGCGCGGGAGCCGGCCGCGCAGGCGCCTCGACCTCGATCCGTTTGGTGGTCGTAAGCGCGCCGCGGTCGCGGTAGCCGTCCGGCAGGTTCAACCGGCGGCCGGCCCTGAGCGTGGCGTTGACCTTGAGGCCGTTCTCCGCCGCCAGGGCGCGTGGCGTCACGCGGAAGCGCTGGGCGACATCGGCCATGGTGTCGCCGGCGACCGTGACATAGGCCTTTGAAGAGGCGCCCACAGGACCTGTGAGCGTGTCGCCGACGTCCAGGGCGCTCGACTTCAGCTTGTTGTCCTTCATCAGCTGATCGACCGTGGTGTCGAGCTTGCGTGCGATGCTGGACAGGTTGTCGCCGGACTTGACCGTGTAGGTTTCCGCCTTGCCGCGGATCTCAATGACCCGGCCGGTGACGCTACGAGTGGTCACGGTCCGATAGCTCGACGCCTCGGGCCCGGCGGGGGGTGCGGCGGCTTCCGGCTCTGGCTCCGGGATCACGGTCGGCGCAGGCCGGGTCGGACGACGCGCGGGCAGCGGCGTCGGCGTCGGCACGATGGCGGCCTCCGAGCCGGACACCAGAACCTGGCTGCTGGTCACGAGCGGGCCGCGGTCCTTGTAGCCGTCCGGCAGCCGAATGGTCTGGCCTGAGCGGATCACCGCGTTGCGCGCCAGTTCGTTCTCGGCGCGCAGCTGTTCAGCCGTCACGCCAAAGCGCCTGCCGATCGCCGACAGCGTGTCACCCTGCCCCGCGACATAGGCCTTT
The DNA here is from genome assembly GCF_001375595.1 of Phenylobacterium immobile (ATCC 35973). NCBI lineage: Bacteria > Pseudomonadati > Pseudomonadota > Alphaproteobacteria > Caulobacterales > Caulobacteraceae > Phenylobacterium > Phenylobacterium immobile. Next base: position 4,593 of record NZ_CVJQ01000002.1, read on the forward strand.
GCCTCGTCACGCGGTCCCACGAGCTTGTCGCCAGGGTCGATCCGGTCTGTTTTGAGCTTGTTGAGCTTCTTCAGTTCCTCAACCGTGAGCCCAAGCCGCTTGGAAATGCCATCGAGGTTGTCGCCCGACTTCACCGTGTAGCTCACCGGCGCACCCGCGACCGCCACCACGCGGCCGGTGACGCTGCGGCGGGTCACGGTCTCGTAGCGCGGCGGTTCCGGCGCGGGCGGCGGCGGGGTCGGCTCCGGAGCAGGTTCCGGGGCGGTCGGCGGAGAGGCCGGCGCCGCAGAGGGCGATGCAGCGGCCGGAGCCGTGGCGGTCGGCGCGTCGAGCGGCCGCGATTCAACCGCCTCCGTCGGCCTGGGCGCGATCGGCGCATCTTCCGGCGCAGCCGTGACGGCGGGCGGCATGGCGGCCGGCGGCGGCACGCGCGCAGGCGCGTTCTGGATCGGGAAGTTCGGCGTGGTCCCGCTGGTCGAGCAGGCGGCTATCGCGCTCGTGGCCAGGAGGATCAGAGCTGTTCGCGGAAGGAATTGCGTCATCGCCGCTCCGGCAGGGACATAGAAGGAATCAATCGAGGCGCCGCGGGATAGTGGGTGATGGCCTGCGCCGAAGCCAACCCCCTCACAGCTCCTTAGCCACACCCTCCAGCAAGGGCACGAAACGCACATCTGTCAGGGTTTCTACACTGAAGCCGCCCTGCCCGTCGCCAGTGTAACGACGAAGGCTTTGCACCGGCCCCTTGCCGATTGGCGCCACAAGAACCCCCGACGGTTTCAGTTGCGACAACAAGGCCTTAGGTTCATCGGGCGCCGCGGCTGTGACCATAATGCGGTCAAAAGGCGCCTGCTCTGGCCACCCCTCCCCGCCGTCGCCGAAGCGGGTGATCACATTCACGAGACCCAGGGTCTTGAAGCGGGCCTCGGCCTCGCGCATCAGCGTCCGGTAGCGCTCCACCGTGTAGACCAGCCTCGACAGCTTCGAGAGGATGGTCGTCTGGTAGCCCGAGCCGGTGCCGATCTCGAGCACCCGATCGCGCTTGTCGATCCGCAGGGCCTGGGTCATCAGGCCGACGATGAAGGGTTGGCTGATCGTCTGGCCGCAGGCGATCGGTAGGGCCGAATCCTCCCAGGCCCGGGCCTTGAAAAGGTCCGGCGTGAACACCTCGCGCGGCGTGGTCTCGATGGCCTTCAGGACGTTGGCGGCGGTGACGCCCTGGGCGCGCAGCGCCAGCATCAGGCGGGCGAGCTCGGCGCCCGGCTCTTCGTGATCTTTGGGCTTGCTCATATCAGGCGCGCGGAGGCGAGCCGCCCAACACCTGCTTCAGGTCGTGGACCGTCGGCATATGGGTGAGGTCGATGTGCAGGGGGGTGACGGAAATCTTGCCGGCTTGGGCCGCCGCCAGGTCCGTGCCGTCCGCGGGCTTGGAGTCCTCCAGGCGGAAGCCCACCCAATAGTAGGGCTGGCCGCGCAGGTCCTGGCGCTTCTCGGCGTGGCGGATATGGGCGTCGCGGAAGCCTTGGCGGGTGACCTCCACCTCTGTGATCTGTTCGATCGGCAGGTTCGGGAAATTGATGTTCATGATGACGTCAGCTGGCCAGCCGATCTCCATGACGCGCCGGATGATGCCCGGCGCAAAATGCTCGGCGGGCGCGAAGGAGAGGTCGGTCGGCTCGTAGCCGGCTTGCGACAAAGCGATGCCGGGAACCCCCATGGCCATCGCCTCTATGGCCCCGGCGACCGTGCCGGACATGCTGACGTCTTCGCCAAGGTTCGCGCCGCGATTGACGCCCGAGAGCACGAGGTCAGGCCGGCCATCGGCCAGGACGTCGTTGACGCCCAGCATGACGCAGTCAGTCGGCGTGCCCGTCGTTGAGAAGCGGCGCGGTGCGTACTGGCGAATACGGATCGGCTCGGCGAGCGTCAGCGCTCGGCTGGCGCCGGACTGTTCAAACTCGGGCGCGACCACCCAAACGTCGTCGCTCAAGGTCTCAGCGATCCGGACCAGCGCGGCCAGGCCCGGCGCGTGGAAGCCGTCGTCATTGGTGACGAGGATTCTCACGCCGACGCGCCGGCTTTCGGGCCGCCGATATGGGTTACGCCAGGCATATAGGGGTGAAGCGCCTGCGGCACCGCGATGCGGCCATCCTCGTCCTGATAGTTCTCCAGGATCGCGACCAGAGTCCGGCCGACCGCCAGGCCAGAGCCGTTCAGCGTGTGAACGAAGCGCGAGCCCTTCTCGCCGGCGGCCCGGGTGCGCGCATCCATCCGACGCGCCTGGAAGTCGCCGCAGTTAGAGACGGAGCTGATCTCCCGATAGCGGCCTTCCGAGGGAATCCAGACCTCCAGATCGAAGGTCTTTCGCGAAGAAAAGCCCATGTCGCCAGCGCAAAGCTGCATGGTGCGGAAAGGCAGCTCCAGGCGCTTCAACACAGCCTGGGCGCAGCCCAGCATCCGCTCGTGCTCGGCTTCAGAGTCTTCCGGCGCGGTGATCGACACCATCTCGACCTTAGTGAACTGATGCTGGCGGATCATGCCGCGGGTGTCGCGGCCAGAGGCGCCGGCCTCGGACCGGAAACAAGGCGTGAGCGCCGTCAGTCGGAGCGGCAGTTCCTCCTGCGGCGTGATCTGCTCGCGGACAAGATTGGTCAGCGAGACCTCCGCGGTGGAGATCAACCACCGGTCATCAGTGGTCCGGAACAGATCCTCAGCGAACTTCGGCAGTTGGGCGGTGCCGAACATCGCCTCGTCACGCACCAGGAGCGGCGGGCTGATCTCAAGATAGCCGTGCTCCGTCGTCTGCATGTCGAGCATGAACTGGCCGATGGCGCGTTCCAATCGCGCCAACTGCCCGCGCAGGACGACAAAGCGCGAGCCGCTCATGCGAGCGGCGGCTTCGAAGTCCATCAGGCGACCGGGTTCACCCAGACTCACGTGATCGCGCGGATTGGCGATGGCGTAGGGCTCGCCCCAACGGCCGACCTCGACGTTGTCGTCCTCGTCCTTGCCTGGCGGCACGTCCGGCGCGGGGATGTTAGGCAGGCTGGTGAGCAACTCGCGCAGGGCGCCGTTAGCGGCGGCTTCGGCCTCGCCTTCGCTGGCCAGCACGCCTTTGAGGCCCTCGACCTCGGCCATCAGGCGTTGGGCTTCGGCCTCGTCCTTCCTGGCCTTAGCCTGGCCGATCAGCCTGGAGGCTTCATTGCGGCGACTCTGGGCGGTCTGCAGCGTGGTCTGGGCCGCGCGCAGGCGGGTGTCGTGGCCGAGGATCTGCTCAACCAGGGCCTGGCCTGAAAGACCCTTGGAGTCCCAGCCGCGCGCATAGGCGTCGGGAGTCTCGCGAAGGGCTCGGATGTCGTGCATGGCCGCCTGGCAGGGTGGTTAAGCCCATTTCTCTAGAGCGCGTCAGGGTGAAGTGGAAGCCGGTTCACCCGTCTGACGCGCTCTAAAATTTTGAAGACAGGCCCTTTTTCAACCGGTCAGGTGAGTCCACCTGACCGACAGGGTCCGGCGCGCGCGGCGGACGGGCCAAGTGTGAAAGCCCGCCTTCAGTCGGCTGCGTCGGCCTCCTTGGCGCGGCGAAGCTCAATAAGGCGCACGCACCAGATCGATACCTCGTAGAGGAGGATCAGCGGCACGGCGAGCAAGGTCTGGCTAATCGGATCGGGCGGCGTCAGGACGGCGGCCACCACGAAGACGCCGACGATGGCGTACCGCCGGCCGGCTGACAGCATCTTGGCGTTCACGACTCCGGCCATGCCGAGCAGCGTCAGGACGACCGGCAACTGGAAACACAGGCCGAAGGCCAGCAGCAGGGTCGTCACCAGGCTCAGATAATCGGAGACCTTGGGCAGCAACTCCACCGAGATTGCGCCTACGCCGACAATCTGCTGGGACAGCGAGAACCACAGAACGAAGGGCAGGATGATGTAGTAGACCAGCGAGGCGCCCAGGATGAACAGGGCCGGCGCGGCCAGGAGGAACGGCAGGAAGGCGCGACGCTCGCGCTTATAGAGGCCGGGCGCCACAAAGGCGTAGACTTGCCAGGCCAGTACTGGGAATCCCAGGACCACGGCGCCGAAGCCGGCCAGCTTCAGCTTGGTGAAAAAGAACTCGAGCGGCGCGGTGAAAACCAGCTTGAGCCCAGCCGCGCTGGAAGCCAGCGGCGGCGCCTCGCGCAGGCCGATCAGGGTCAGGAACAGGTTGGCCCCGCCCTCGAAGACGGCGAAGATTCCTGTCTCGGGCGGCGCCGACTGGCGTGCGGCGAGCAGCTGGGCCGCGACGCCGAACGGGTGCAGCAGCAGCACATAGATCTGCGTCGACCACGTGAAGCAGATGAGGAAGCCGATCCCCAAGGCGGCGACCGAGATGATCAGGCGCTTGCGCAGTTCGACCAGGTGCTCGAGCAGCGGCGCGCGCGAGGCTTCGATTTCGGAGTCGTCGTCGAGGCTCATGCGGCGTCGTCCGCGGTCGGTTTAGCCTTGGCGCGGGACTTGCGCGCAGCGGGTTTGGCGGCGGCGTCAGCCGCGACCTTCGGCTTCGGTGAGCGCCTGCGGGCCGGCTTCGGCTCCGGGCCAGCCTCAGGGATCTGTTCGATGGTCATCGGCGGGTCAGCAGCCTGGGCGGTGTCAGCCCAGTCGGCGGCGTTAAGGCTCTTGCGGATCTCGCCGAAAGTCTCGCTGGCCTCAGCCTGGCCGATATCGGCCAGCTGGCCGCGGCGCATCGCCTCGACCTCGCGGCGCAGTTCGTCGAGCTCAGATTGGCGGGCCATTTCGTCGAAGCTCGCCCGGAAGTCGGCGGCCATCCCGCGCGCCTTGGCCATCATCTGGCCGAGCTTGCGCAAAAGGGCCGGCAGATCCTTGGGACCGACCACGATCAAGGCCACGACGGCGATGACAAGCAGCTCTGAAGCGCCGATTTCGGGAAGCATGGGGCGGCCTAGGCGACGGCCGGCCGGGGGATATCCGGCCGGCGTTCAAGGGATCAGCGGGTCGGTAGCCTCAGGCGCTGGTCTTGGTCTTCTTGGCGGCCGTGGTCTTCGACGCCGTGCGCGGCAGAGGCCTGGCCTCTTCCTCTTCGGCGACCTCGGCTTCATCGCCCTTGAGGCCGTCCTTGAAGGCGCGGATTCCCTTGGCGGCGTCGCCCATCAGACCCGACAGCTTGCCGCGGCCGCCGAACAGCACGACCATAATGACCAGGACGATGAGCCAGTGAACCCAACTTAGCGAACCCATTTCAACCGCTCCTTCGGCCTCGCCCAAGGTGTTGGCGAGCGACAATCTTCAAGCCGACCATATAGTTTGTTCGCAAGGTCGGCGCCACCGGCGCGAATGCGCGCGCTCAGGCTTCGTCCTCGCGCTCGCCGATGAAGTCCTGGTTAAATTCCGGCGCCTCATCCTCGAGCGGATCCTCATCGACCCCGTCCGTCGCCCCGGGCGTCGGCACGGCGAAATCCGCCGGCAGGTCGAGGCTGAGCAAGCCCGCCGCGCGCATCTCGCCGATGCCGGGCAGGTCGGCAAGGTTCGCCAGACCGAAGTGTTCGAGAAAGCGGTCGGTCGTACCGAAGGTCACGGGTCGGCCCGGCGTCCGCCGGCGTCCGCGCATGCGCACCAGGCTCAACTCCAGCAGGGTGTCCAGCGTGCCGCGGCTGGTCTGGACGCCACGGACCAGCTCGATCTCCGCCCGCGTGACCGGCTGGTGATAGGCGATGATCGCCAGGGTCTCCTGGGCGGCCTTGGAGAGGCGACGTGGCTCGTCGCGCTCCTCGGTCATCAGCCAGGCGAGGTCCGCGGCGGTCTGCAACCGCCACCGGCCGGCGACGCAAACCAGCTCCACGCCGCGACCGGCGTAGCGCGCCTGCAAGGCGGCGAGGGCCGCGGCGACACCGGCGCCCTGCGGCAGTCGCCGCTCCAGTTCGGCCTCGCTGAGCGGGCCGGCCGCGGCGAACAACAACGCCTCGACCTCGCGTTCGGTGTCGGCCGCGCTCATGCGGCCCGGCGCGGCGCGGCGCGGGCGCGCAGGTAGATGGCGGCGAAGGCGTCGGCCTGGCGCGCCTCAAGGGCGCCTTCCTTGACCAGTTCCAGACTGGCCGACAGCGTCGAGGCGACGAAAGAGGCGCGGCTGGGCCCGTCTTCGCCCTGACCAGCCTCCTCCGGCGCCACATCGGCGAGCGGCGTCCAGGCTGCAAGCTCGGGCAGCAACTGGCGAAGGCGATCGCGCGCCTCCTCCAATGGATAGGCTTCCGGCGGGCGCGGCGTGTAGCGAACCTCCTGGGCGCGGGCGCGCTGACCCACATAGGCGCTCATCAGAGCGTAGAGGTCGCCCTCGATCTCGCTGGACGGCATAATCCGGATCGCCTGCGGATCGCCGCGGACGAAGACGTCGCGGCCCAGGTGCGGCCGATTCTGCAACCGTTCATTGGCCCGGCGCATGGCGTCGAGCTTGGCGAGCCGGAAGGCCGGGCGCTGGGCGACTTCCTCGGCGGGCGGTTCCTCCGCAGTCGGCCGCTCGGCCCGCGGGAGAAGCAGTCGGGATTTCAGATAGGCGAGCCAAGCCGCCATCACGAGATAGTCGGCCGCCAGGGAGAACCGCCGCCGACGTGCTTGCTGGACAAAGGCCAGGTACTGATCAGCCAGCCGGCTGATCGACAGCCGCATCAGGTCGACCTTCTGGCTGCGCGCCAGGGCCAGGAGGACGTGCAGCGGGCCTTCATAGCCGTCAAGATCTACGATCAGGGCCTCGCCGTCCTCCGCCGCGCCAGTCGCCGACAGGAAGTCCAGAGCGGGCTGGAACGCCTTGTCGCGCAGCGGCCGGTTCATGCGGCATAGGCCCCGTCGAAAGCCGCATCGAAGCGCGCCCGCGCCTCATGAGGATCGAATTCGTCGGGCCCATCAGCGATGCAGGCCAGAGCCGCCGCGGCCCGGTCCGCGGACTTGCCGGTGAGCACGCCTAGGCCTTCGGCCACCGCCTGCATCTCGGCCATGTCACCGTTGCAATGCAGAATCACGTCGCAGCCGGCGGCGAGTGAGTCTCGGGCGCGCGCCGTGAAGTCGCCGCTGAGCGCCTTCATCGACAGGTCGTCGCTCATCACCAGGCCATCGAAGCCGATCCGGCCCCGGATCACCTGCTGAAAGACCTCCGGCGAGGTCGTCGCTGGGTTGAGCCGGTCGACGGCGGCGTAGATGACGTGCGCGGTCATGGCGAGCGGCATGTCGGCCAGATCGGCGAAGGGCCGAAAATCACGGGCCTCAAGATCTTCCACTCCGGCCTCGACGACCGGCAATTCCAGGTGGCTGTCGGCCCTCGCCCGGCCATGGCCCGGAATATGTTTGATGACCGGCAGGACACCGCCATCCAACAGGCCCTCCGCCGCGGCTCGGCCGAGATCAGCGACGCTGGCGGGATCGGCCGCATAGGCGCGGTCCCCGATGATCTCGTGGCCCAGGGGATCAGGCACGTCTAGCACCGGCAGGCAGTCGACGTTGATCCCCAGTTGATGAAGGTCGTGAGCGATCAGGCGTCCGCCCAGGTAGGTGATCGCGGCGCGCTCACCCGGCTCGGCGATGGCGCCGTAAACGCGACCAGCCGGGTAACGCGGCCACTGCGGCGGACCAAGACGCTGCACGCGACCGCCCTCCTGATCGATCAGGATCGGCGCATCGGCGCGCCCGACGAGGTCGCGCAGAGTGGCGGTCAGGACGCGGACCTGATCCGGGCTTTCAATATTCCGCGCGAAGAGGATGAAGCCCCAGGGATCGAGCGCGCGGAAGAACGCCGCCTCTTCGGGGGTCACGCGCGGGCCGGAAAGCCCGAAGATGGCCGCCGACACGCTCATCGCACGAAGCAGGTCTTGCCCGCCGCCTTCAGCTGGCCACAGAAGGCCTGGGCGTCTTCGCGGCTCGCGAAGCCCGTGACCGAGGTGCGGAAGAGCGTTGAGCCATCCTCGCGTTCGACACGCTCCACGCGCTTGCCCTTGCCAGCGGCGGCGCCGGGGGCGATCGCCGCAGCGTCGCTCCAGCCCTTGTCCGCCAGCGACTGGGACGAGAAGGCGCCGATCTGAACCGTGGCCGGAGCAGAGGCCGGCTTAGGAGCGGTCGCCGGCGCAACCGCCTTGGGCGCGGCGACGGGCGCTGTCGCGACCTTCGGCGCAGGCGTGACGACCTTGGGCGGTGCGGGCTTTGGCAAGGGCGGGACGACGGTCTTCGGCGGCGGCGCCGCGGCGGCGACCGGCGGCAGGGCGTTCATGGCGACTGGCGCGGTGGGTCGCGCCTGGGGCGCTTCCGGCGGCGGCACGAAGTTGGGCTGGGCTGGCGCGGCCTCGCCGGGCTGCCCAGGCTCGGACCGATAGATCTGCAGGCCCTCGGCGGGGTCTGGCGTCTGGGCCTCAGGCGGCGCAGCGCTGCGGATGTCGCCCACTGGCGCGCCGACGGTCTGGGGCGCCTGGCCCTGCTGGCGCACGCCCGATTGGTAGAAGATGAAGATGGCCGCAGCGAGCGCGCCCAGGACCAGCAGGCTGAGCACCATGGCCCAGGGAATTTGCCCGCCGCCGCGGGGCTGCTGTCGTGGGTCGAAAGCCAGCGGGGCTTCAGTCGGTGGCGTGTAGGCGCCGCGGTCGTGATCGGACATGAGGAGAGGCTCCGAGACGATTGCCAGGTGAGCGGCGAATCAGCAGCCAAGACTGCTTAACCCCCAGTTTACCCCACCCCGTCCGCCTGCGGACGTCCCTTGCCGCGCCTAGCTGTGGATCGTCAGCCGCCGCTCAGCACATCGAGGTTGAACAGCTTGCGGTGTTCCTCGATCGCAAAGCGGTCCGTCATCCCGGCGATGTAGTCGCAGACCACGCGCGCCCGGCCCCAATCATCGCGATCGAGCGTCTGAGCGAACCACTCGGCGGGCAGGACGTCGGGCTCCGCCATGAAAAGCTTGAACATATCGGCCAAGATGCGTCGCGCCTGGCTGCGCGTGCGGTTCACCCGCCAGTGGCGGTACATCCGTTCGCTCAGGAACAGGCGCAATTGCGCAAGATCCTGCAACATCGCCGGCGAGAAAGACACCAGCGCCTGCCCCAGCATGCGGACCTCTTCCGCGGAGCCGACTTTGAGCGCCTGGGCGTTCTGGGTCGTCTCCGAGAGCACGTCGCCGACCATGGCGCCGATCATGCGACGAACGGCTTCCAGGCGCTGGCGGTGAGAGTCGACGCTGGGGAATTCCTTCAGGGTGGAGGCGATGTGCGGGCCAATGAGGGGCACGTCGAGCAAGTCCTCCAGCCGAAACAGGCGCGCGCCAACGCCGTCGTCCACGTCGTGGTTGTTGTAGGCGATGTCGTCGGAGAGGGCGGCGACCTGGGCTTCGGCGGACGCCCAGGTGTCCAGACGAAGGCTGTATTCGGCATCGAAGGCCGCCACCGCCCCCCACGCCGGCTTGCTGAGTTGGTGGTCGACGGGGCCATTGTGCTTAACGACGCCTTCCAGGGTCTCCCAGGTGAGGTTGAGACCATCATAGAGCGGATAGCGGCGTTCCAATTCGGTGACGACGCGGAAGGTCTGGACGTTGTGATCAAACCCACCGTAGGCCTCCATCTGGATCTGCAACTCGTCCTCTCCGGCGTGGCCGAAGGGCGGATGGCCCAGATCGTGCGCGAGCGCGATCGTTTCGGCGAGGTCAGCATCGAGCCCAAGCGCCGTGGCCAGCGACCGCGCGATCTGGGCGACCTCGAGGGAGTGGGTGAGCCGGGTGCGGAAATGGTCGCCTTCATGAGCGACGAAGACCTGGGTCTTCTCCTTCAGGCGGCGGAAGGCGGTGGCGTGGATGATGCGGTCGCGGTCGCGGGCGAAGGGCGTGCGGGTGGCGCTGACGGGTTCGTCGATCTTGCGGCCCAGCGATTTGGCGGGGTCTTCGGCGTAGGGCGCGCGGGGAATGCTCATGGGCTCCAATCACCGATCGAGATGCAGCCTCTTGGTCGAAGCCGAAGAAGCATCATATAGTCTAGGCCTGGAGCCGGTTTAACACCCATGACCGCCATCGACCTTACCCTGAGCCAAGCCGCCGCCCGCCGCATCCGTGATGTCGGCCTGAGCGAGGGGCGCGAACTTATGCTCCGCATCGGTGTTGAAGGCGGCGGTTGCTCCGGCTTCCAATATGTCTTCGATCTCGTAGACGCGACGGAAGCTGACGACCTGCGGGTCGAGCGCGATGGCGCGACGGCGGTCGTCGACACCATGTCGCTGGCCCTGCTGAAGGGCTCGGAGATCGACTTCGTCGACGAACTGGTCGGTGCCGAGTTTCGTGTCCGCAATCCCAACGCCAAGTCGAGCTGCGGCTGCGGCGTGAGCTTCTCGATCTGAGGTATTGCACCGGTCGTTTAGCGATTGGGCTTGCCACCGCCTGCGGCCAAGGTTCAACTCCCCAAGCAGCAAAGGTCAAACTGACCGAAGCTGCGGAGTCCGATCGAAATCGGACCGCAATCATAAGGGAGGCGACCCATGGCCCAGTTAAACCGACGCGCTATGCTCCAGTTCAGCGCCGGCGCGGGCCTGACAGCGACAACGCTGAACGGCGCCCAGGCGCATGAGCGCCAGATTTCCACCACAGCCGAGGCTCTCGATTCGCTCGCCCCGCGCATGCGTCTGGCGGGCGTGCCCCTAACCGACATCGAGGCGGTGCGGGCCAAGGCCCCAGCCCTGAACGGCTGGACGCAGGCCTGGACCGAGATCGCCGAGCGTCACCTCGGCGCCGCCCAGGAGTTGCTGACCGAAGGCTATGTCCAACCGGCTGGCGAGCACCATCAGCAGGCGGCGATGGCCTATCATTTCGCTCGGCTGATCCCGGGAGACGACAAAACCACCCAGCAGGCCGCTGAATTGGCGGTGACCATCGGCGCAGACGCCCTGGCCCTGCTGGATCCCGGCCACTGCCAACTCACGGACTCCGCGGTCCTGCGCTATCCGCCCTTCGCCGAAGGCGCGGCCCCTTTGGCCGTGCTCGTGGCTGACATCGGCGCCGCCAAGGAAGAACTAGCCCACCGCGCAGACGCCCTGCTCAAGCGTGGCGTGGCCTGCGTAACGGTCGATTCAGATCCGTCGACGAGCTTGGCGGCCCTGCTGCGCGACACTGTCGTCGGCGACCAACGGGTCGACCTGGCGCGGGTCGAAATCGACAGGATTTCGGTCGAAAGCCCCAGGGCCGAAATCGACTTGGCGCGGATCTGATCCAGCGGCTATCCATGCCGGATGCGCATCGCCACCTGGAACGTCAATTCGGTCAACGCCCGCCTCCAGACGGTGCTGAAGTGGTTCGAGGCCGCCCAGCCAGACGTCGCCTGCCTGCAGGAGATCAAATGCGTCGACGAGAAGTTCCCCACGGAGGCGTTTGAACGCCTCGGCTACAACGTCGAGGTTCATGGCCAGAAGTCGTACAACGGCGTCGCCCTGCTTTCGAAGCGGCCGATGGAGGATGTCCGTCGCGGCCTGCCCGATCCCGGCGAAGACGAGCAGTCGCGCTATATCGAGGCGGTGATTTCCGGCCCTCGTCCCGTGCGCGTCGCCTCGATCTACCTGCCTAATGGGAATCCGATCGACACTGAGAAATTCCCCTACAAACTCGCCTGGATGGGCCGGCTGCACCGCCACGCCCAGGACCTGTTGACCCTTGAGGAGCCGTTGGTCCTGACCGGCGATTTCAACGTGATCCCTGAACCCAGGGACGCGGAGAATCCAAGCAACTGGCTGGGCGACGCGCTCTTTCAGCCGGAAACTCGCGCAGCCTTCCGCGCCCTGAAGTGGCTGGGCCTCACAGAAGCCTTCCTGGCCGCCGATGGCGCGCCGGGCGCCTACACCTTCTGGGACTACCAGGCCGGCGCCTGGCAGCGGAATAATGGCATCCGCATCGACCATGCCCTGCTCTCGCCGCAAGCCGCAGACGCCCTGACCGGCGTCAGCATCCACCGCGATGTCCGCGGCTGGGACAAGCCCTCAGACCATGTGCCCCTGGTGGTGGAGTTGGATCTTTAGAGGCAAGCCTCGACAGCCAGCGAGGCCTGCAACGCCGCGATCGCCTCGTCGGCGGTGACGATCGGCGCGGGTGCAAGGCCGCGGGCGGCCATCAGAAATGCCGCCACATTGGCGCCCAGAGGGTCCTTACCGGCCGGGGTGTCGGCGAAGGCTTCGTTCAGGACGAAGGGCGTCGTGTTGCGGAAGGTGCGGGCGACGAAATCGATCTCCACCGCGCCGGAGGGGTAGACCACCTTCATGGTGCGCTTGCGAGCCGGCGCCAGGCGCGAGGCGTCGAAGACGCAGGCGAAGCCATCGTCAAAGACGATGTCGGCACGGATGGCGTCGAAGGTGTTGGGTCCGCGCTCGCCCGTCGCCCGGGTCTCCAGCGGCCGGGCGGTGGACAGTGAGAGCGCGAGATCGATGTCGTGGATCATCAGGTCCAGGACGGCGGTGACATCCTGGCAGCGCTCGGACGGAGGGCCGTGGCGCACGGCTTCGAGGCGCAAAGGCTGTTCGGGAATGTCGAACAGACCCATGGCGCGGAAGACAACCCGCTCTTGGTGGCCGCAGCCTATGGTCAGGCCGCGAGAGAGCGCCTCGTCACGCAGAGCGACGGCGTCGTCCATCCGCGTGGCGATGGGCTTTTCCACATAGACCGACCTGTTCGCCTGGAGCGCCGCCAGGGTCTGGCCAGCGTGGACGGTCGCGGGCGTGGCCACCGTGACGACGTCGACGGCGTCGAGAAACGCCTGAAGGTCATTGTAGCCACGGCCGCCGAGAGGCTCAGCGATGGCCGCCGCGCGCGCCGCGTCGAGGTCGAGCACCGCCGCCAGGGAGACGCCGTCCAGGCGCGCATATTGCTTGGCGTGGTAGCCGCCGAAGACGCCCGCGCCGATGACGCCGCCGCGCAGGGGCTGGGACATGTGCGTCTCCTGATCGCTCTTGGACGGCGGGCGTCTAGCATGGCCGCGCAACCGGCGAACGCCTTTTGTCACGGTCACGCCATTGGTTCGCCAACGCCAAAGGTCTAGACTGCGCCCGTTCCCTTTTCAGTGTTTGAGAGCGCCCGCCGTGCCGCGCCTGTTTAGCGCCTATGTGATTGTCGATTGGAGCGCGGCCGCCAAGCCCGCGACGGGCCCTGATTCGATCTGGATCGGCGTGATGAAGCGCGACCTGCGTTTCCGCCTGACCTTCGAGAGCTTCAATCCCGCGACCCGCGCCGAGGCGGAGACCAAGCTCAACGCGATTCTCGACGACTTGAAGAAGCGTTCGGAGCGCGCGTTGGTCGGCTTCGATTTCCCGCTTGGCTTTCCGAGGGGCTTCGCCGACGCCTTGAAGCTGCCGGGCGAGCCTTGGCGCGCAGCGTGGGATCAGCTGGACAAGCTGGTCAAGGACAAGCCCAACAACGACAACAACCGCTTTGGCGTCGGCTCTAACCTGAACCAGAAGCTGACCGGCGGCCCTTTCCCGTTCTGGGGCTGCCCGCCAAAGGACGCGCTGACAACGCTTCAGCCGAAGCGCACCCGGGCGCATGGGCCCGACGACGTGCCGGAGTTCCGCCATGCGGATCTGGCCGCGAAGGGCGCGGCCTCAATCTGGAAGCTCTACTACAATGGGTCGGTTGGAGGTCAGGCGATCCTCGGCATTCCGGTGGCGCGCCGTCTTCATGATGCGCGTTCCGCCAAGATCTGGCCCTTCGAGACCGGCTTCAAGACCCTGACCGAGGCCGATCTCGACGGTGTCGACGTGGTCTTGGCCGAGGTCTACCCCTCGCTGTTGAAGCCCGCGCCGGTGGCCGGCGAGGCAAAGGATCTGACCCAGGTGCGGACGGTCGCCGAACACTTCGCGCGCCTGGACGAAGCCGGCAAGCTGGGCGAAGTCTTCGCACCGGCCAAGGGCATGGCGGCGGACGTCGTGCTCGACGCCGAGCGCGAAGAGGGTTGGATCCTCGGCGCCTAGACCGGCCGTCGGCTCAATCGCCAGAAGCGCAGGCCTAACAGGACCGCCGAGACGGTGCTGGCGATGACGATGCCCCAGACGATGCCGATCACGCCGAGACCGGCGGGGATCGCCAGCGCCCAGGCCAAGGGCAGCATCAGGAAGATGTAGCTGGCCAGATGGGTGACCGTGGGCGCCAGCACATCGCCGCGGGCCCTGAGCGCCTGGGCGATCACCACCTGCAGCGAGTCCGGCACGAACATCAGGCAGGCCAGCAAGAGCGCCGGGACAGCGAGCGATATGGTCAGGGCGTCGCGGGTGTAGCCCCTGACGATCGGACCGGCGATCGGCGCGATCACCGCAGCAGCCAACAGGCCGCCTGCCGCGGCGACCGCGAAGGCGACAACGCCAGAGCGTGTCACTCCCCTGCGGTCACCCGCGCCATATGCTCGTCCCACGCGCACGGCGGCGGCCGTGGCGAGGCCAAGCGGGATCATGAAGACGATCGCCGAGACGTTCAGGACGATGGCGTAGGCTGCAACCGCCAGGCCGCCGATCCAGCCGGCGAAGACATTCATGCCCGCAAAGGCCGCGACCTCGAACGTATTTGAAGCGCCCGCGCCGAAGCCGATCCGCCGCTGCTCGACTTCGGCCGGCCGATCACGCGGAGCCTTGTCGAAGACGCCCAGATCACGCGCCTCGGCCATGCGGATGATGTAGAGGAAAGTCGCCATGACTAGAAAAATGCGTGCGCCAAACGTCCCCCAGGCGCCGCCCACCGCACCCAGCGCCGGCAGCCCGAAACCGCCGGGTACGAGGACGACGACAAGGGCGAGGTTGACGAGATTGGCCACCCACATCAGCGCCGCCGCGGGGCCTGGGCGCCCCAGCCCCTCCAACCACATGCTGCCGGCTGCGCTCAGCGCGTAGGCTGGCAGCGATAGGCAGAAGACAACGAGCACCCGAGCCGCGCCGTCCGCGAGGTCAGACTCAAGGCCGATGTTGCGCAGAAAGATGGGGCCGGTCGCCGCCAAGGCGAGCGCCGAGGCAACGCCGATCAGGACCGCATAGACGACAGCGCGGCGCAGCACCGCGCCGGTCTCGCGCCGGTCGCCGCGACCGAGCGCACGGGCGGCCATCACCTGGGCGCCGACCAGCAGCCCGATGACGGCGGTGACGACGACGCTGGTCGCGGCCCAACCCAGGGCATGATAGCCGAGTTCGCGCGCGGAATAGCGCCCAACGACGACCGCGTCCGTCAACCCCATGGCCATGATGCCCAGGCGGGCGACGATCACGGGCCAGGCCAGGCGGACGAGCGCGTTCAGTTCGGTGAGGGCGGCGGCGCGCATGGAAGCTCCGGGCGCCGCCGACCGGCGGCGCGTCTTAGACGGCGACCAGGCGTTGAGCGGCCTCGCCCACCCGATCTTCCTTCAGCTTTTCAGCCACCAAGAAGGCCAGTTCGAGCGCCTGTTCGCCGTTCAGACGGGGATCGCAATGGGTGTGATAGCGATCGGCAAGATCGCCTTCGGTGAGCGCGCGGGCGCCCCCCAGGCACTCGGTGACGTCCTGACCGGTCATCTCCAGGTGGACGCCGCCGGGGTGGACGCCCTCGGCTTTGCAGATCTCAACGAAGCTTTTCACCTCCGACAGAATCCGGTCGAAAGGCCGGGTTTTGTAGCCGTTGGCGGCGGTCAGCGTGTTGCCGTGCATCGGATCGATCGCCCAGACGACCTTCTTGCCCGCGGCCTTTGTGGCGCGCAGCAGCGCCGGCAGACGGCCTGCGATCTTGTCCGAGCCGAAGCGGCCATAGAGGGTCAGGCGGCCTGCCTCGTTCTGCGGATTAAGGGCGTCGGCCAGGCGCAGGAGGTCGTCCGGCTCCATGGTCGGGCCGCACTTTAGGCCCACCGGATTCTGGATGCCGCGGAAATACTCCACGTGGGCGCCGTCGAGCTGACGGGTGCGCTCGCCGATCCAGACCAGGTGGGCGGAGGTATCGTACCAATCGCCCGACGTGGAATCGACACGGGTCATCGCCTCCTCGAACCCCAGCAGCAGGGCTTCGTGGCTGGTGAAGAACTCCACACGGTGCAGATCCGGGTGAGTCTCAGGCGTGACCCCGATGGCGGCCATGAAGGTCAGGGCTTCGGTGATCTTTTCCGAAAGCTCGGCATAGCGGTCGCCTTGCGGGCTGCCGTTGACGAAGCCCAGGGTCCAGCGATGGATGTTGTAGAGGTCTGCGTAGCCGCCGCCGGCGAAGGCGCGCAGCAGGTTGAGCGTCGCGGACGACTGACCATAGGCCTGCAACAAGCGTTGGGGATCTGGCCGGCGCGACTCCTCGGTGAACTCCATGCCGTTGATGTTGTCGCCGCGATAGGATGGCAGCTCAACATCACCGATCTTCTCGACAGGGGATGAGCGCGGCTTGGCGAACTGGCCAGCCATACGCCCCACCTTCACCACCGGCTTTCCGCCGGCGAAGGTGAGCACCACCGCCATCTGCAGGATCAAACGGAACATGTCGCGAATGTTGTCGGCGTGGAATTCCTTGAAGCTCTCGGCGCAGTCGCCGCCCTGCAGCAGGAAGGCCTTGCCCTCGGAGACATCCCCGAGCAGCGACTTCAGGCGACGGGCTTCACCGGCGAACACCAGCGGCGGCATGCCGCGCAGGGTCTGCTCCACGGCCGACAGCGCGGCCATGTCCGGATAGTCGTCCGGCACATGCTTGATGACCGCTTTCGAACGCCAGGAGGCGGGGGTCCAATGTTCACTCATCGCTCAACTCCGGCCGCCGCATTCCCCGCGGCGACGAAGGCGCGCTTCTACAGCAAAACCGGGGAGAAGGTCGATGGCTAGGGCGCGGCCTGCTCAAAGGCCGCCGAAGGCTGGGCGCGCGTTAGAGCGGCAAGCATGGCGACCAGAACGCCGAGGCCCAGCCACCATTCCTGCCACAGGCCGAAATTGACCGCGCCGAACAGCAGATAGACGCTGGCGCAGGCGGCCGTGACAGGAGCGACCCAGGAGGCCTCGCCAATCGTGGTGGTCAGTCTGCGCAGGCTCAGTCCCCAGAAACCCGCGGCCAGGAACGCGCCGACGAGGCCCAGTTCGAGCCACGCCTGGATCGCGCCATTATGCGGATGCAGCCGGATCTGCGGGCTGAACGTCCGGCTGGCGTCGAGGCCCCAGCCCCTCAGGCGATGCTGGCCGATCAGATCGACGGCGGCGGCCCAGAAGTCCATCCGCTCCGCCCAGGAGAGCTGAAGGCTGGCGCGCAGGGGCTGGTAGATTCCGGCCGCCTGCCCCGCCATCACCAGCGCCGGCATGAACAGGAAGAAGCACGCGGCGACCCACCCCAGGCTGTTCGCGCCCTTCAGCGGCGAGCGCCAGACCATCCAGCCGACGATCCCCGCCACAACCACGGCCAGCAAGGGGGCGTCCGACCCGAACCGGTGAGCCGCCAGCCCCATGCCGATCACCATCGGCGCGGCCAGCCAGCGCGGCGCCCCCGCGCGGGCCGCACCCAGCGCGGCGAGCGGCCAGA
This sequence comes from Phenylobacterium immobile (ATCC 35973), assembly GCF_001375595.1. Lineage (NCBI taxonomy): Bacteria > Pseudomonadati > Pseudomonadota > Alphaproteobacteria > Caulobacterales > Caulobacteraceae > Phenylobacterium > Phenylobacterium immobile. The sequence continues at coordinate 22,059 of NZ_CVJQ01000002.1, forward strand.
TCAGGGCGACGACAAAGGTGTCGCGCCCAAGGTTGCGCATGGCGATGTCGGGGCGGATCGGCTCGTAGAGCGCCTCGTGGATCGCCCGATAAAGTGCTGCGCCGGTAAGCGCTTCAAAGCCCAGGATCAGGCCGAGGCCCGCCATCCCATAGCCCAGGATCCGCAGGGCGATCGCGCCGAGCCGGGGATCGGCGCGTCGGGCGCCGCACCAGGCGGACCAAAACAGGGGCAAGGCCAAGGTCAGCTTGGCCGCCGCATTGTCTTCGAACTCGGTCGGACGTTGCGGGCTCCAGACCATCGAGATCCAGCCCCACACCAAGGCGAGGACCAGCACCAGCATGATCCTGTGGTCCTCAGGGCGAATCCAGAATGCGGGCGCCATCAAGAGGCCGGCGATCGCGGGTAGAAGCGCGAAGCCCAACGGCCCGACGTAGGCGAGCAACGGCGTCATGGCGGCGACCCAGATCAGGACGCCGCCACACCATTTGCCCAATCGGTCGTTCATCGCGATGGGATCAGGCCGCCGCGCCGAGTTCCGCAGGCGCCACCTTCTCGCGCATCGTCACCAGCTCTTCAGCGAGCGTCGGGTGCACCGCGCAGGTCGAATCCCATTGTTGTTTCGTGACGCCCATCTTCAGGGCGATGGCCGCCATCTGGATGATCTCCGGCGCGTCCGGTCCAACCACGTGGCAACCGAGGATTTTCTGGCTCCCCGCATCGACCACCAGTTTCATCATGCAGCGCTGGTCGATGCCGGCGAAGGCGTACTTCATCGGCCGGAAGCTCGTCTTGTAGACGTCGACGCGGCCGACCTGGTGGCGGGCGTCGGCCTCGCTCAGGCCGACCGAACCGATCGGCGGCTGCGAGAAGACGGCCGAAGCGACCATCTCGTGATCAAAGCTGGTCGGCCGCCCGTAAAACTCCGTTTCGGCGAAGGCTGCGCCTTCTCGGATCGCTACAGGCGTCAGGTTGATCCGATCGGTGACGTCGCCGACCGCCCAGATGTTCTCGACGCTGGTGCGCGAAAACTGGTCGACGACGATTGCGCCCTTCTCATCCAGGGCGACGCCGGCGGCGTCCAGGCCCAGGCCCTCGACGTAGGCGATGCGGCCCAGGGCCATGAGCACGACATCGGCCTCCAGAAGATGGCCGTTGTCGCAGGTCGACAGGATGCCGCCGTCGACCTTTTCGAGCGAGGTCAGGTTCGTGCCAAGCAGCACGCGGATACCGCGCTTGGTCATCTCGTCGGCGAGGTGGGCGCGGATGTCGTCGTCGAAACCGCGAAGGATATTCGGGCCGCGGTGCACCAGGGTGGTCTCGACGCCGAGGCCGGCGAAGATGCAGGCGAATTCGACGGCGATGTAGCCGCCGCCGGTGATGACGATGCGCCTGGGCAATTCCGGCAGGTAGAAGGCCTCGTTGGAGCTGATCGCCAAGTCAACGCCAGGGATATCCGGCATCCAGGGCGTCCCGCCGGTGGCGATCAAGACCTTCTCAGCGGTGACGCGACCCTTGCCCTCGACCTCAACAGTGTGAGCGTCGACCAGACGGGCCTTGCCGTGGATCAGGTCCGCGCCGGCGTTCTGCAGATTGCGAACGTAGAGCCCGGACAGGCGGGCGATCTCCTTGTCCTTTTCGGCAAGGAACTTGGGCCAATCGAAGGACGTCTCGCCGACGGTCCAGCCATAGGCCTCGGCGGTCTCGAAGCCGTGGGCGAACTCCGAGGCATAGACCATGAATTTCTTCGGCACGCAGCCGCGGATCACGCAGGTGCCGCCGACCCGGTGCTCCTCGGCGACGGCGACTTTCGCCCCGGAGATGGCCGCCAACCGGGCCGCACGCACCCCACCGGATCCTGCGCCGATGACGAACAGATCATAGTCGTAGGTTCCCACCGTCAGGCTTCCTTCAAGGTTCGAGCTTCGTCACCCCGCCGGGCCCGGCCACCAGAGCCAGATCCGCCAGGTCGAGGAACAGGCCGTGATCGACCACGCCGGTGACGCTCTTCAGCGCCGCAGCCAGAGCGGCCGGGTCCTCGATCCGTCCGCAGGCGACGTCATAGATAAGGTTTCCGCCATCGGTGCGCACCGGCGCCCCATCGCGTGTCCGAAGACGCGGCGCGACGCCAAGATCGCATTCAGCAAGGGCGTCGCAGATGCGCAGCGACGTGGTCTTGTGGCCGAAGGCGACAACCTCGATCGGCAGGGGAAAAGCCCCCAGCGTAGCGACCACCTTGCTGCCGTCGGCGATGGCCACGGAGCGGCGCGAGGCCTCCCAGACCAGCTTTTCCCGCAGGAGCGCCGCGCCGCCGCCCTTGATCAGCGACAGCCCCGGTCCGATCTCGTCGGCGCCGTCGACCGTAAGATCGATAGCGCTTACGTCGTCAAGTTCGACCAAGCGCATCCCGAGGCTGCGGGCGAGATCGGCGGTGGCGAGGGAGGTGGCGACGCCGCTGATGTCCAGGCCGCGCTCCGCCAGGGCGCGGACGAACCAGGCCGCCGTAGAGCCCGTGCCCAGGCCCACCACCATGCCCGCCTCGACGAGAGCCGCCGCGGCCTCACCGACCTGACGCTTCTGATCTTCCGCGCTCATCATGCCTTCGCCCTCGCCGCCTTCAGCGCTCGCATACGTTCACGGAAACGGGCCGCCCAGCCTGGCTTGATGACCAGCGGGCTACGCTCCAGCGCCAGGGCGTCGTCGGGCACATCCTGGGTGATGACCGAACCCGAAGCGGTCATGGCCCTGTCGCCGACGCGCACAGGCGCCACCAGCGCGGTTTGCGAGCCGATAAAGGCGTTGGCGCCTATGTGTGTCTCGTATTTGCCGAACCCGTCATAGTTGCAGAAGATCGTGCCGGCGCCGAGATTTGCGCCCGCGCCGACCGAACCGTCGCCCAGGTAGCTCAGGTGGTTGGCCTTGGCGCCCTTGCCGAGGCGCACGTTCTTGATCTCGACGAAGTTGCCGACATGGGCGTCCTCACCGATGTCAGCGCCTGGCCGCAACCGCGCATAGGGACCGACCAGCGCGCCGGAACGGACAATCGCCGCCTCCAGGTGGCTGAAGGCGCGGATCACCGCGCCGGTCTCCACGGTCACACCCGGCGCGAAGACGACATAAGGCTCCACCGTGGCTCCGGGCGAGATGGCGGTGTCCCAGGACAGATGAACGGTGTCCGGGGCCGGCATGGCGACGCCCGCCGCGAGAAGGGCGGCGCGGCGGCGAGCCTGGAAAAACGCCTCAGCCTGGGCGAGCTGGCCCTGCGTGTCGCAGCCCATCACTGCGGATTCTGAAACCACTGCGGCGCGCACGGCCGCGCCGTCGGCGGTCGCCCGGCCGACCACGTCGGTCAGGTAGTATTCGCCCTTGGAGTTGCGATTGCCGACCTGGCCCAACCACCCGAAGAGATCGGCGCGGTCAGCGACCATCATGCCGGCGTAACAACGCCGCACGGCAAGCTCCCCCGGCGTGGCGTCGCGGGCCTCGACGATCTTCACGACCTCCCCGTCGTCGTCCTCAATCACCCGGCCATAGAGCAGCGGATCGATCGGTTCGAAGGCCAGGAGGCCGAGGTTCGCCTCTCCGCGCAGAGCCAGCAGCTGGGCCAGGTCGCTCGGCTGCAAGAGCGGGCAGTCGCCGTTCAGCACAAGCACGTCGCCGTCGAAGTCGGCCAAGGCCTCCCGGGCGGCGAGGACGGCGTGGCCGGTGCCCAACGGCGGGTCCTGGATAACCACGGCGCGCTCGCCCAGGCGCTTGCGCGCGGCGTCGCCGACCTGGGGGTTCTGAGCGCCGACGACCACGACCACGCGGGCGCAGTCGACGGCTTGCGCGATATCAATCACATGATCGAGCAGGGCGCGACCGCCGACGCGGTGCAGCACCTTGGGCGTCGGAGACTTCATGCGCGTCCCCTGCCCAGCGGCGAGGATCACGGCGGCGCGGCCGGCCATGGACGATTCCCTAATCGAAGCTTGTCGCGAGCCTTAGCAAGCCTTGCCGCGCGGCGCGAGAAGCCGCTAGACCTTCCGTGGATGACCGAGCTGCCCGACCTTGCCGCCCTGAAGGGCGCGACCATCGCCTTCGACCTGGATGGGACGCTGGTCGACAGCGCGCCGGACCTGATCGCCGCCCTGAACCGGCTGCTGGCCGAGCATGGCCATCCGGCGCTCCCGCTCGCCGAGGCACGGCCCTTCATCGGCCGTGGCGCCGCCTGGCTGATACAGCGCGGATTCACGGCCGCCGGCGCCCCAGCGCCCTCTGACGAGGCGCCGATGCTGACGCAGCGCTTCATCGCCGACTACCTGACGCGGATCGCCGATGAGACCCGCCCGTTTCCGGGCGTCGAGGCCGCCCTTCTGCGGTTGCGGGCCGCGGGCGCTTCGCTTGTGGTGTGCACGAACAAGCGCACCGATCTGTCCGTCGCCCTGTTGGACGCGCTGGGCATGAAGGGCCTGTTCGACGCCGTCGTCGGCGCCGACGCGGCGCCCGCCCCCAAGCCGGACGCCCGCCACCTGATCGCCGCTGTAGAGGCCTGCGGCGGCGACATCGCCCGTGCTGTGATGGTCGGCGACGCCGCCCCCGACGCGGGCGCCGCGCGCGCGGCAGGGACCGGCCTGGTCCTGGTCAGCTTCGGCTATACCGAGACGCCGGTCGCCGAACTGGGCGCTGATGTGCTGATCGACCACTACGACCAACTCGTCGAGGCCTGCGTCCGACTGCTCGACGCTTGCGAGCCTGCGGCCCAGACGCTATAGGCGCATCCCTTCGAGACGGACGCTAAGCCCGTCACGGCCCGGCGGATGCGTAGCTCAGCGGGAGAGCACCTCGTTCACACCGAGGGGGTCACAGGTTCAATCCCTGTCGCATCCACCATTTCCGAAAAATCCAGCCGCTTCGTCTAACGCCGGTCGCTGTGACAATGCGCACCTCGACTCATCATTGAGACGGGGCTGGTGGTTGCGGACGCCTGACGCGTCCGCTTGGGGAAACGCATGGTTCAATTCGAGAACTCTGGTTACGCTCCAAGGACGATCGTCGATACGGTCGGCGACGGAACCTTCACCCCAGGCGAAACCCTCACCTGCGACGGCGATCCCTATGGGCCGGGCTATGCCGAAACCTATGTCGGCGAGGGGCCGCGGGGAATCATCACCACCAACGGCGGCGGCGGTCCCGGTGGGAACTACTTCTATGTGACCGCCACCTTCACGCCTTGCTTCTGCGCTGGCACGCGGGTCGCCGTTCCCGACGGCTCCGCGGCGAGGTTCGCCGATCCGATGAAGGTCGCCCCGGTGCGCATTGCCCGCGGCGCGCTCGGAGATGGCTTGCCTCGTCGCAACCTGCTGGTCTCTCCAGACCACGCCTCACTTCTGGGCGGCCTGCTCGTACAGGCCGGCGGCGCTGGTGGGCGGCGTCGCGATCGCGCGTGAGACGGCCTAGGCTGCGGTGCTGGCGAACTTCATCAGAGCAAGACCAGAAACGATCAGCACAGCCGCAGCGACGCGCAGTGCTCCGGCAGGTTCCCCGAGAACAAACACGCCGACGATGAAGGCGCCGACCGCGCCGACGCCCGTCCACACCATGTAGGCCGTGCCGAGCGGCAGGGTGCGCATGGCGAGAGACAGCAGGCCGAAGCTGGCGATCATGAAAGCGATCGCGCCCAGGCTGGGCCAAGGGCGGGTGAATCCGTGCGACTGCTTCATGAGCAGCGCCCAGACGACTTCGAGCAGACCGGCGACGGCGAGATAAATCCAGGCCACAGGTGCGTTCCTCGTCAGAAACGCCGGGCCGTCCCGGACTTGAAGCCGCCGCAGCGGTCGAGGACGTGGCCTCGCGACGCCCAGATACGTTTCGGAAATTGCGACTTCAAGGGCCGCCCGACGTTCCTGGCGAAGTCACGCGCCTGCCTGCGCGCCTCGCCGCTGGTCAACCAGTGCGGCTTTGGTCTGCATCACGCCGCCGCCGGAAGGGTGGCGCTTTACGGGCGCGAGACCGACGCCTATCGGAACCTGAGCCGGCGGAACGATCTGAAGGTCGTGGCGGGCATGCGCTCCGCGCGCGGCTGAGTTCACACGTAGCTGAGTTCACATGGGGTTTCATGGCGTCTGGCCTATTTGCGCTTCTCGACGACGTAGCGGGCATCGCCAAGCTGGCGGCGGCCTCTGTCGATGATGTGGTGGCGTCCGCCCATAAGGCCGGCGCCAAGGCCGTCGGCGTCGTCGTCGACGACACCGCCGTGACGCCAGGCTACGCCATGGGCTTCACACCGGCGCGTGAGCTGCCGATCGTCTTCAAGATCGCCGTCGGATCGCTGCGAAACAAGTTCCTCTTCCTGCTGCCCGGGGCTCTGGCGCTCAGCGCCTTCGCGCCCTGGGCGGTGACGCCCATCCTGATGGCCGGCGGCTCGTACCTCTGCTTCGAGGCCGCCGAGAAGATCCTCGAAGCCTTCCACGGCGAAGCCCCGTCAGCGGAGCCTGATCAACTGGCCTTGAGCTCCCAGGAGTTGGAAGCGGCGAAGGTCTCCGGCGCCATCCGCACGGATCTGATCCTGTCCGCCGAGATCATGGCGATATCGCTCGCCGACGTCAGCGACCGGCCGCTGCTCGTCCAGGCCGGCGCATTGGCGGTGGTCGCGTTGATGATCACCATCGGTGTTTACGGCGTGGTCGGCCTGATCGTGAAGATGGACGATATCGGCCTCTATCTGACGAAGCGCCGGAGCCGCGCCGTGCAGGCTACGGGCAGCTTCCTGGTGCGGGGGATGCCCACCGTACTCAGCCTATTGGCCCAGGTGGGCACCGCGGCCATGCTCTGGGTGGGCGGCGGCATTCTCGTCCATGGTCTGCATGAGTTCAATGTTCACGGCGTGCCAGAGATCTCCGACGCCATCGGCCATGCGGTCGCCGGTGGCGGACCCGTCGCTGTTTGGATCGCCCAGGCCCTGTTCGCCGCGCTCGTCGGCCTGGCCGTCGGCGGATTGATCGTCCTGGTTCATCACCGGCTGACCCACCGCAGAGAGGGGCATTAGCGCTCTTCTGCTCGCGTTCAGTTGATCGGGAAGCTAACCTGGATCAATGGCGCAATAGTACGTGCCCGTCATAGCCTCCTTCTTGGAACGGCGGCGCTTGTTCGTCGTTACTCAAGTAACAAGTCAGTGGAGGAAGCCCCTTGCCTACCCTTGCTCAGGCCCGTACTGCGCCCCGTGGTCAGACCCGCGTTCTCGATGAGGCCCGTTCGTTCGCCGCCGATCACGACATGGACATCGATGAGGCGATGGCGCTCATCAAGACCTACGGGACCGACCGCGAGACCCTCGATGAGGTTGTCGAGCAGATGTACCGCTAGGCGGACCGCCGAGGTCCACCGCGCAGCTAGTTCTGCAAAAAGAATTCCACCGGCGCGGCGATCTCGATTCGATCGCCGGCCAAGTGATGCGGCGCCGGTGGAAATGGATCGGCGCGCACGAGCATCGCCAAGACCTCAGCGTCGAGGGTCGGGTGCCCGGAGGTGTGCAGGATGCCGCCGTCCAGCACGTGGCCGTCGCGGTCCAGCACGAAGCGCACCTGCACGACGCCCTCCTCGTGCCGCATGCGCGCGCGCCGTGGATAGGTCTTGTGCGCCTCGAGCCAGCTTCGCAGCCTTGATGAATAGTCGCGGCCCGGGCCATGCGGGGCGTCGGCATCCAGCCCATGCGCGACGCCCTGCCGCGACGCGGGCGCGACGGGCGGCGCAGGGGCGGCTTCTGCAGCGCCCTGCGGCGCGGCCGCGACCTGCGATCGGATCGGCCCGACGCTTTGCGCAGCCGCCGGCTCCGGCGGAGCGACGCTGACATAGCGTTGGATCGGCGCGTCGAGATGCGGGTCCTTGAGGACCTCGGTCTGCTGCACCGGCGGCAACGCCGCCTGGCGCGGACGAACCTCGCCGCCCAGAACCTCGGCCAGTTCCACCGACATCACCGGCGGGTCGAGGAACACGCCTTTCGGGGCAAGGTTGAGCGCCAGGCCCCAGGCCGCAAGGCCGTGGACGGCGGCGGTCGCCGTCCAGACTAACGAATTGGCGCTAGCGCGTCCCCTCACCTCAGAAGTCTTTGGCGAGCGTCAGCTTGAAGGTCCGGCCCTCGGCGTCGAAGGTCGCCAGGTGGCGCTGGAAGGTGACGTCGAACAGGTTGTCGACCGAGCCGCGCACCTCCAGCCCCTCCAGAGCGCCGGAGACCGGGCGCCAGGCGACGAAGAGGTTGTGCACCGCATAGCCGCCAGACCGCTGGCTGACAGTAGACACCCGGTTCTGGTCGGCGGCGAACTCGCCGCGCCAGCCCGCCGAGAGGCCGAGTTCGCGCCAGTTGTAGCCGACGGTCAGGTTCAGTTCGTCCGCCGGGATGGTGTTGAGCGGGACACCGCGGATCTCGTCGTCGCCGCGGATGAAGGCCAGGCCCGCCCGCGCGAAGAGGCCGCGCGAGGCGTATTCGGCCTCGAACTCGACGCCCTCGAAGCGGCTTTCACCGACATTGATGAAGTAGGGCGTGGTCGCCGCGCCGCGGACGATCAGATTGGAGACATCGTTGCGGAACGCCGTGGTCTTCAGGCGGAAGGCGTCGCCCGGGAAGGCGACACTGTCGAAGGACACGGTGAAGCCAAGCTCATAGTTGTCCGACTTCTCCGGGCTGAGATTGAGCGAGAAGTTGGAAGCCGTGGCGCTGGTGCGGCTGTAGATTTCATCCAGCACCGGCATTCGAACGGTATGGGCGACCGAGCCGAACACCGCAAACGCGTCGCCGAAGGCGTAGATCGCCGCGATCTTCGGCGAGGCGGCGTCGTTCTTGACGACATTGGCGGTGGTGACGCCGGCGCCGGGCTTGAGCTTGGTCCAGTCCATGCGGACGCCGGGGATGATCGTCAGCTTGTCGGACCAGACGACCTCTGCCTGGGCGTAGAGGCCGTTCTTGGCCATGTCGCCTTCGGGGTGCGTCGCGGCCCCTGGCGTGATCATGCCGGCGGCCGTCGTCCGAGGGTTGCGGCGCTCCTGCTTGTAGGTCTGGACACCCAGGACCAGGAAGGCTGACAGATCCGACGCGAGGTCAAAGCGCGAGCGGTTCTCGACGCGCGACTGCCAAGTCTCGTAGGAGAACTCAGAGTAGACGACGCCGGGCAGGAAGGTCGTCTCCCGCTGCTCAACCTTGGACATGGCCCACGAGACCTGCGCGCTAAGGTCAAACAGCTTGGAGCCGCCGAAGTCGTTCTCGTAGCCGACGACGGCGGTGTCGTCGTCGACCTTGCGGCGAACCGGCGTCGTGCCGAAGCCCTCGGCCTGGTCATAGATTTGGGCGGAGTCGCTCAGCCAGTTCTGGTAGCTGGCCCAGATCGAGTGTTTGCGGTCGCCGCCAACGTAGTAACGCGACTTCACGAGGTAGGCGCTAGAGTCGACGTTGGACGGGTTGATCTCCACGCCCGCGCCGTTCTCGTAATTGTCGCTCTTGCGCTGGGTGTACATCGCCAGGACATCGAGATTCTCGACAGGCTGGACCGCGACAATGGCCGAGCCGAAGCGGGCGTCAGCGTTGGTCTCGTAGCCGCCTCGCAGGCGAAGCGCGAAGCGATCGCCGTCCTTCAAGAAGTCCGAGGCGTCCTTGGTGGTGAAGTTAACGACACCCGCCAGGGCGCCCGCGCCATAGAGCGTCGAGGACGCCGGCCCGCGCAGGACTTCCACCCGCTTGTAGAGTTCTGGCTCGCTGAAGAACGAGCCCATGCGGTACTGTTCGAAGAACTTCGTGACGCCGTCGATCTGCATCAGGATGCGACTGTCGGAATCGGCGAGGCCGGTGCCCAGCCCGCGGATGTTGAAGCCCTGCCCCAGAGCGCTGACGCCGCCCTGGGTGCTAACGCCCGGGATGAACTCCAAAAGCTCGCCGATGGTCGAGGCCTGGGCGTCGTCAATGTCCTGCTGATCCAGCGAGGTCACGGCCTGAGGCGTATCGATCGCCACTTTCTCGGCGCCAGCCGAAACGATGACCCGACCGAGCGAAAGGCGCGCCGCAGCGCTGTCGTCATGCGTCAGCACGGCTTCCTGGGCGTGCGCCGCTTGGGCCAGCAGCGCGATCGACGCGCCAGCGACCAGCGCCGCCTTTCGGACTGAAAACAAAACCATGAAACGAGAACCCCCATATCGTTATTGCGACGCATTCCTATCGTCGGCTAGTGACACGGGGTGGATTGCAATTGCAAGTGATTCTCAGTTTTAATATGAAGATGCGATAGCGACGCCGCGTGACCTCACGTGAGCGCGGCGAATGGAGCCTTCATGCAGACTCTTCGAACCATACTTGCCGCAGGCGCCGCGCTGGGCCTCGCCAGCGCGGCCTCAGCCCACATGCCCTACGTGCTGCCGAGTCACTTCGCCGTCGCCGCTGGCGAAAAGCCGACCACCGTCACGGTACAGGCGTCGTTCACCGAGGAGCCCTTCCAACCGGACGTCGTGATGAAGTCGGACCTCTTCTCCGTCCGCGGCCCCGACGGTCAGGACACGGCGATCGCCACGCCGACCTATCTGCGTGAACTGGCGGTGATGGAGGCGCCAATCACCAGCGAGGGCACCTACCGCGTCACCAGCGGCGCGCGACTCGGCCGCACGGCCAAGATGTACAAAAGCGCGGCCGGCCCATGGCTGTTCGTCGGCGAGGAAAGCGAGGTGAAGCCCGATCCAGCCACCGTCGTCGACGCCCAGAGCGTCACCACGGCGGAGGCCTATCTGACGCGGGGAAAGCCCAGCACCGCCGCTCTTGAAGCGAAGGGCGCAGGCCTTGAGCTCAAGCCTTTGACCCATCCCAGCGACATCGCCGCCGGGTCCCCTGCCCGCTTCCTGCTGCTGATTGACGGCAAGCCGCTGCCCGGGCAGATCGTGCGGCTCTACCGCGGCCACGGCCTTTACGATGGCAAGAAGGTCGCTGGCGAAGCCACCACCGGCGCAGACGGCGTCTTCAGCTTCAACGCGCCCGATCCCGGCCTCTACATGACCATTGTGCGCTATCGCGCCGCCGCGCCGCCTGGCGCGGCCACGCCTTACCGCTCCTACACCCACACCCTGAGCTTCGAAGCCGCCGAATAGCGGCCTGCCTTCTTTTGGAGAATGATCACATGAACCTTCGCAAGATGCTTTCCGGGGCCGTCAGCGCCCTCGCCGTCGCGCTGGTCGCGGCCGGTCCGGCGCTGTCGGCGCCCCACGAACTGTCAGCCTTCGTCTCAGACTATGACGCCAACAAGGACGGCGAAGTGACCGTGGCCGAGTTCGACGCGGGCCGTACGACGCGGTTCGCCGCGACCGACGCCAACAGCGACGGCTGGGTCTCCGCCACCGAATACCTGGCTGAGTATGAGGTCCGCCTCGACGCGAAGCTCGCCGTCTCCGACGAGTCCGCCGAGGACAAGGTCTCGCACCGCCAGCGCGAGGTCCGCCAGACCCACGTGCGCTTCGGCGTGCTGGACACGGACAAGGACGGCAAGATGAGCAAGGCCGAGTACGACGCCTCCGGCGCCCGCGCCTTCGCCCAGCAGGATCGCAACAAGGACCAGAAGATCTCGGCCGCAGACGCCGAGATCAAGACAGCCAGGAGCGAGTAGGCGTCGGACGGGGCGAGAGGCTCAGCGCCGGCTGCGCCTCTTCCCGGGCCTGGTCCTTGCGGGCGCCGCGACGGGTTCGACCGCCGGCGTCAGCTTGAGCGTCGTCTCCGTCGCCGCCTCCACCGCCGCGCGCGTGAAGACGAGCGGCGCATATTCACCCTTGGCCCATAGCGGGAACAGATCGCGGAAGTGGGCGCTGCCAGGGCTACCTGACTGGCCGGGCGTATTGATAAAGCGGCTGTCGTCCCATTGGCCGACGTCGACAACCATACGGAACGAGGCGCCCGCGATCACACGGTAGTCGCTGGGCCGATAGCTGGCGGCGAGCGGCGAATAGGCCCCGCCCGCCATGGGCGCGGTCCCGGAAGACAGGGCGTCCTTCTGGGCGGCTGACACCAGCGGCGTCAGGGCGTGCTCAAAGCGTGCCTGGTGCAGAGCGCCCCAGGTCCAGCCCCTCGGATCGGGGCCCAGCCTGCGGACGACCTCGTCATAGGCCGCTCCCAGGCTTTCCAGCAGGGCCACGTCGCGTGCGGCGCGGGGCAGCGTTTCGTCCGGATTCTCTAACAAGAGCATGACCGCCGCCAAGTCGCCCTGCCCCACCAGGCGCTGCGCCCGCTCCGGCACGGCGCGGGCGACGATGGCCGCGCCCAGGTGGTTGGTGATCCACACCTGATAGAGCGCCGCGGCGGCGCTGTCGGTCGTCGATCGGCCGTCCCAGCGGCGCAGGAGGGCGACGGCGGCCTTCAGCTTGTCGTCGCGCGTCCGCACGCCCCGCAGAACGGCGTTCATCCGCCGGGCCTGGACGTCCGTCGGGTCGATCTGGAGCGCCATGGAATCGGCGAGCGTCGACTTTCCCTTGTCGGCCAAGACCTCGCTGATGCGGGCCTTGCGCGATCCGTTCGTCCACTCGAAGCCGATGCGCCGAGCGTCGTAGGGATAGCCGTCGGGCAGATTCATCTGGTTGGCGGTGGCGATCCAGCCGCGCGCCGGGCTTTCTTCGCTGGGCAGGTCAGTGGGCGCGATCATGCCCTTCCATTCGTAGCGGCCGTCGCCGGGCACAGGCGTCAGACCATCCCAGTTGGTCCGTGCGGGGGTCTTAGCTGAGGCGACCCAGCCGATCGCGCCGCTCACGTCGGCGAACACCTGGTTCACCGACGGCGCGCCCCAGCGCTCGAGCGCGGTCTTGAACTCGGCGTAGTTCGCCGACTGCATGTAGCCGCTGGAGCCGAAATAGGCCGCCGTGCCAGGCTCCCACCACACACTGCGCAGCGCGAAGGCGCGACCGCGGACCGGATCGGTCTTCAGGACCGGACCGTGCCGGGTGAAGACGAGGTCGACCATGCGGGGCGCCTCGCCCCTCACGGGAATGGCCTCGCGGATGACCTTCATGTCCTCCCACTTCCCCTGATAGCGGTAGGTGCGCGGCGCGGCGGACTTCAACTCGTAGACATAGAGATCTTCCTGATCAGCCGGGAAGATGGTCAGGCCGAAGGCGATCTTGTCGTTGTGGCCGATCGAGACTCCCGGCAGCGCCGGCTCACCCGCGCCGATGACGGACAGGCCGGGCGCCTCCATGTGCACCACGTAGCGCAGGGACGGCGCGCTGTGCTCGCGGTGCGGATCGCTGGCGAGGATCGGCCGGCCCGTGGCCGTGCGCTGGCCCGCAATGGCCCAGTTGTTGGAGCCTTGGATATCATCGGGCGCGTCCAACAGCGCCAGCTTGCGGGTCGCGGGGTCGAACCGCACCCCTTGCGTGCCGCGCGTGTAATCGGTCAGCACGTCGCCGGGCACATCGCAGGGGTCGAGCCCCGACGGCAGGGTCGGATCCCACTTCGGCTCGATGTTGCGGAAAAGCTTGGCGGCGTTGATGCCGGCGACGCAGGCGATTTGAGCCCGGCGCACCTCGGTCGGCGCGTTGCGGGACAGGGCGTGGCTGCGAATACGCACCACATCCTCGGCCGACCATGGGCTGGGCGTGGTCCCGGCCAGTTTGAACTCCGCAGGCAGCGGCTGTTTCCCGGCGCGTATCTCGGCGACATAGGCGTTCACGCCGCCGACGAAGGCGCTCGCCTGGCCCTGGGCGGCGGGCCCGTAGGCGGCCCATTCAGCGGCCATGTCGCCGCGATAGAGCAATAGGCGCGCGGCGCGGTCCTGCTCGACATAGGCGGGCCCGAAGTCGGCCGACAACAAGCCCAGGCCGCGCTTGCGCCAAAGGTCGATCTGCCACAGGCGGTCGCGGGCGACGTTGTAGCCCTGCAAAAAGAAAGCGTCGCGAATGCTGGCGGCATAGATGTGGGCGACGCCCCAGCGGTCGATGCGAATCTCCGCCGGCTTCTCCAGGCCCTTCACGGGACTGGCAATCTTAGCAGGGGGGAGGGGCTGGGCGGTCGCCTGACTGGCGGCGGCGATCAGGGCGGCGGCGGTGAGCGCTGTGCGGAGCTGAACCATGGTCGCGGACGCTATGCCCGCGTTTCGAGATGCACAATCGCCGAGCGTCAAGGTTCGCAAGCGCCGCATTGCGCGGCCGGAGCCGGCGGACTACCAAATTCGCCCATGCATGAGCGCGCGGGGCAGATCGCCCGACCCGAAGACCTGGTGGATCTGGCGGCCCTCGAAAGGGCCTATTACGAGATCACCCCGGACCCATCCGACCCCGGCCAGAGGGTCGTGTTCGGCACCTCCGGGCACCGCGGATCCAGCCTCGATGGCGGGTTCAACGAGGCGCACATCGCCGCGACGACACAGGCCATAGTCGAGCAACGGGCCGCCGCCGGGATCACCGGGCCGCTCATGATGGGGCGAGACACACACGCCCTATCGGCGCCCGCCTGGCGCACGGCGCTGGAGGTTCTGGCTGGGAACGGCGTGACAGTGCTGGTCGACAGCCGTGACGGATTCACCCCGACTCCGGCGATCTCGCGATCGATCCTGGCTTACAATCGAGGCCGCGACCGCGGCCTTGCGGACGGCGTGCTGATTACGCCTTCGCACAATCCGCCGCGTGACGGCGGCTTCAAGTACAATCCGCCGAGCGGCGGGCCGGCGGACTCCGACGCGACAAAGGCGATCGCCACACGGGCCAATGAACTTCTGGCGGCTGGCAACACGGGTGTCCGGCGGGTGAGCTTCACCGAAGCGCGCGCCGCGGCCGGGGCGGCGGATTTTCTGGGCGACTATGTGGATGACCTGCCGAGCGCACTCGACATGGATGCGATTCGCGACGCAGGGGTGCGGATTGGGGCTGATCCCCTGGGCGGCGCTTCCGTCGCCTATTGGGGGGAAATCGCTGATCGACACCGGCTGAACCTGACTGTGGTCAATCCAGTCGTCGACCCGCAGTTCGCGTTCATGCCCCTCGACGCTGACGGCAAGATCCGGATGGACTGCTCGTCGCCATCGGCGATGGCCAGTCTGATCCGCGCGATGGAGGGCGCGGACCGCTACGACATCGCCACCGGCAACGACGCCGACGCTGATCGCCACGGCGTCGTCACCCGCGACGGCGGGTTGATGAACCCCAATCACTATCTGGCGGCGTCGATCGCTTATCTGTTCAGCCACCGGCAGGCGTGGGGCGCGGGCGTGGCGGTCGGCAAGACACTGGTCTCGTCCTCGATGATCGATCGTGTGGTCGCGGGCCTCGGCCGGCGGCTAATCGAAGTCCCGGTCGGCTTCAAATATTTCGTGCCCGGCCTGCTGGACGGTTCAGTCGGCTTCGGCGGCGAGGAGTCCGCTGGTGCGTCCTTCCTGCGACTGGATGGCTCGGTGTGGAGCACTGACAAGGACGGCCTGCTGCTCGCGCTACTGGCGAGCGAGATCTTTGCGGTGACCGGCGAAAGCCCCAGCGCCCTCTACAAGGGCCTTACCGAACAGTATGGCGCGCCGGCCTATGCGCGCCTCGATGCGCCAGCCAGCCGCGAGCAGAAGGCGCGTCTCAGCGCGCTCAGCCCCGCTGACGTCACCGCGACATCGCTGGCGGGCGAAGCGATCGAACAGACCCTGACCAACGCGCCCGGCAACGGCGAGGCCATCGGCGGACTGAAGGTGGTGACGAAGAACGCATGGTTCGCCGCAAGACCCTCCGGCACCGAGGATGTCTACAAGATCTATGCGGAGTCGTTCCTGGGCGCCGACCACCTGGCGCAGGTTCAGAGCGAGGCCAAGATGGTGGTCTCCGCCGCCCTCGCCGGCTAAGCCGCATCCCGCGAACCCATGCCATAGCACGCGCGTTGCCTTCATCAGGTGAAGGAGACGACCATGGCGAAGACGGATAAGGCGCAGACTGCGGGTCGCAAGGCGAACGCTGCTCAGCCGTTGGGTGAGCGCTCGGGTCTGGTGAGCAAGGCCGCGACAAAGCGAACCGGCGAGGCCTCGCTGACCAAGGCCGGGCCGGATGGACCGGACGCCAACGCCGTCAGCCGGATGACCACGGGCTCGTGAAGAATCGGCGGGGCCGAGATCGGCCCCGCCGATTTGCCTACTTGGTGACGGGTTGGCCGCCAGCCGTGCCTTCCGCAGGCGTTTCAGCGACCGCTGGCGCGCCAGCGCCAGGCACTGTTCCGGTCTGAGCGGCGTCCGGCGCCGTCATCTCAGCGTCAGGCGCACGGGGCGCAGCCGTATCCGGCATCGCCGCCCCGACCTCGCTGTTAGCCGGCGCCGTGCCGGTAGGTCGGTCGCACGCGGTGAGGCTGAGCGCCGCGAAGGTCGCGGCGGCGGCGATGACGATTTTCATGACTTGGCTCTCCCTGGGTTTGGAAAGCTGAACGCCATTCGCGTGCTAAGGTTCGCCCTCGCCCTCCGCTGACGCGTTGTCGGCAGCGGGGTTTGGATTCATGGGCGGCGCGTGCTGGGCGACGATATCGGCCTGTTCCGAGACGCGAATCGACCGGGTGACGTTCAACCGGGTGAGGATGTAGGCCGCCGCGCGATCGCGACGAGCCTCATCCAGGGCCGCCTGCCACGGGCGATTCGAAAGATTCTCCGTTTCGCCAGCGTAGATGATTTTCAGACCGTCCTCGGAGTCCTCGCCGATCAGGTAGTTCGCGCCTGAAGGCGCTAGGAAGCGGTCCTCGTCCAGAGGCGCATAGCGGTATCGGGCGCCGGACTTTCCAGCGACATCTATCTGACGGCTCAACGGTACTCTCCTGTCCGGCGACGCAGGCGCGGGCCTCGCCTGCCCTGACTCCCGATCGACTGGGGCCAAAAGGAGGCGTTTAGGTGGTGTTGCGACAATCTTGCACGACAATCCAGAGGATCGTCGCATCGGAACAACCTGAGCCGTAAGCCGTTCGCCCCTGAGTTGCGTTCTGCTAGGCTTCACTAGAGAACCTGTAAGGAGCCGGCGAGCCTACGCCCATCATGACCGACGCCGCCGACTTCACTGCTGATGCTGGGCGCGACCGCCCGACGATCAGCCTGTCCGGCGACTGGACGGCGACGAACCTCGGCGATGCGCCCCAGCGCTTGCAGCGTAATCTCGACGACCAAGCCACGGTCGATCTCACGGGCGTCGGGCGAATGGACACCGCCGGCGCCTATGCCTTGATCGGTCTCCTGGGCCGCGATTTCGATCGCGGACGGATCGACGCCCGCCCGGAAACGATTCGCCTGATCGAACTGGTCGCCTCGGCGGTAAAGGAACGACCCGTCGTCACGCGCGAACCCAAGAGCTTCCACAACCTCATGGTTCGTGTCGGCAAGGGCGTGATCGACTTGGCCGAACAGGGCACCGACACCCTGGTGTTTCTTGGCCATCTGTTGATCGTCCTGGTGAAATCGATTATGCGGCCGTGGACGATCCGCTGGCCTGCGGTGGTGTCTCTGTGCGAGCGGGCCGGCTTGGACGCCATCCCGATCATCGGCACCACATCCTTTTTCATCGGCGCGGTCGTGGCCTTGCTGGGCGCCAACATGCTCCAGCAATTCGGCGCCCAGGTGTTCGCCGTCGAATTGATCGGCATCGCGGTGCTGCGCGAATTCAACATCATTATCACGGCTGTCCTGTTGGCCGGTCGCTCGGCCTCGGCCTTCGCCGCCGAGATCGGCTCGATGAAGATGAACCAGGAGATCGACGCCATGCGGATCATGGGCGTCGACCCGTACGAAGCTTTGGTCTTCCCGCGGATGGCCGCTCTACTGATCACCATCTGGCCCCTGACGTTTGTCGCCACCCTCACGGGCCTGTTGGGCGGGATGCTGGTCACATGGTCGGTGCTGGGCCTGGGCCCGGCCTTCTTCTTCCAGAGGATCATCGACAACGTCGGGGTCACCCACTTCCTGGTCGGCATGGTGAAGGCTCCGGTGATGGCGGCCGTGATCGCCGGTATCGGCTGCCGCCAGGGCCTGGAGGTCGGCGGGGACGTTGAATCGCTTGGCCGTCGCGTGACCGCCGCCGTCGTCCACGCCATTTTCGCGATCATCATGATCGACGCGGTCTTCGCTTTGATCTTCATGGAGATGGACATTTGACGGTGTTCGGTGAGACCGCCCTCGCCGAGGCTGACGCCGACGACGGCCTGGACCTTAAGGGCCCAGTTCTCCAGGTGCGCGATCTGGTCACCGCCTTCGGCGCAAATGTCATCCACGACGGCGTTGACCTGGAGATGCGGCGCGGCGAGGTGCTCGCCGTTGTCGGAGGGTCCGGCGCGGGCAAGTCGGTGTTGCTCAACACCATCATCGGCCTGCGCGAGCCGGCGTCCGGCCTGATCAAAGTGTTCGGCCAGGATATCCAGCGCGCGTCTCGCAGGCGCTGGGTGGCGATCGAACGGCGTTGGGGCGTGCTTTTCCAACAGGGCGCGCTGTTCTCCAACCTGACCATCAAGGAGAACGTTGCAGCGCCGCTCTTCGAGCATACCAAGCTGCCGCGCAGCGAAATCTATGACCTTGCCGAGTTGAAGATCGCCATGGTCGGCCTAAAGCCTGAGGCTAGCGCGCTGAAGCCCGCCGAGTTGTCTGGCGGCATGCGTAAACGCGCGGCGCTGGCGCGCTCGCTGGCGCTCGATCCCGAGCTGCTCTTTCTGGACGAACCGACAGCCGGTCTCGATCCCATCTCGGCCGGCGCCTTCGACGAACTCATCAAGGACCTGTCAGACAGCCTGGGGCTGTCGGTGTTCATGATCACCCACGATCTCGACACCCTCTATGCGATCACAGATCGCGTGGCGGTGCTGGCCGACAAGAAGGTGGTTGCGATCGCTCCGGTGCACGAACTGGAGCGTTCGGATCATCCCTGGATCAAAGAATATTTCCTGGGACCGCGCGGTCGCGCGGCCGCCAAGACTGGAACCGACCGCTGATGGAAAAAAACGCCAACTACTTCCTGGTCGGCCTGTCGTCGACGCTTCTGTTTCTCGGCCTGGTCGTGTTCGTTGTCTGGCTGGCGCGGTTCTCCCTGGCGCGCGACTACGACCTCTATGACGTCGTTTTCCAAGGGCCGGTTCGCGGCCTGAACCAGGGCGGCGAGGTACATTTCAACGGCATCAAGGTGGGCGAGGTCAGCAAGATCGCACTCGACAAGACCAACGCCAGCCGCGTGATCGCCCGGGCTCGAGTGACTTCCGACGTGCCGATCCGGATCGACTCCTACGCGACGCTGGAGCCGCAAGGCATCACGGGCGTGAACTATATTCAGATCACCGCCGGCACGCCCGCCAAGGCCTTGCTGAAGGACGTGACGCCGCGCAACGAGGTGCCGGTCCTGCGCAGCCAACGCAGCGCGCTGTCGGACCTGCTGGAGGGCGGCGGCACCGTGCTGACGCGGACGATCGAGGCGTTGGACCGCGTAAACCGGGTTCTGTCCGACCAGAATATCAAAAACTTCTCAGCGACGGTATCGGACACCCAGGCTTTCACGGCTGAGCTGCGCGAGCGCAAGCAGATCATCGCCGACGCTCAGAAGGCGTTGCAGCAGATCGGCGCGGCGACGGAGAATTTCAACACCCTGGCGGTGACCGGCAACGACATCCTGAACGGCGACGGCCGCCGGGCCATGCGCCAAGTCGCCGACGCCGCCACAGAGGCCAAGGGGGCGGCTCGCTCGGCGCAGCAGATGATCGGAAAGCTGGAGGGTCCGACCTCGGACTTCGCCACCAACGGCCTGCCGCAGATCAGCGGCGCGGTGATCCAGCTGCAGAACGCCGCGGAATCGCTTGAGCGCCTGGTTAACGACGTCCAGTCAAGCCCGACGGGCGCGTTGGGCAAAGCCCCCGCAGAAGAAGTGAAGGTGAAGCCATGACCGCCCGACTGAAGACTTCCGCCTGGGCCCTGCCGCTTCTTTGCGCCAGCGCCCTCGCGCTCAGCGGCTGCGTTTCCCTATTGCCGAAGGCCAAGCCCGCCACGCTCTACCGCTTTGGACAGGCCGCGCCCGCGGCGAGCGTCCAGCCGACGCCGGTGACCGGCCATGTCGTGGTGTTTCGTGCGATGGGCTCGTTCCAGCGCGAGTCAGCCGGCGACCGCCTGCTGACCATCACCGGCGATAAGGCGGCCTATGTCGCTCAGACCCGCTGGGTGGCGCCCGCCGTCACACTGTTCGACGAAGCGCTGCTGACGGCCTTCGATCGCGATGGGGGCCCGGTCAGGCTGCTGGCGCGAGGCGAGGCTGGCAAGGCCGCCTACGCCCTGCGGATCGACGTGCGGAATTTCGAAACCCATTACGACCAAGGCGAAAAGGCTGCGCCGCTCGTCGTCGTTCGCGCCCGGGTCGCCCTCACCAACAACGACGATCGCACCCTGGTCGCGGAGCAGTATCTGGAGTCTCAAGTGCGGGCCGGCGACAACAGGGTCGGCGCCATCGTCGCCGCCTATGACCAGGCCGTGACCCAGATGATGACCAAGCTGGTCAGCTGGGCCAACGCGAGCGCCAAGCCGATCCCCTGATCTAGCGGTTCGCCACAACGCGCAGGGCCGGCGCAGCGCCCGGCTTCTCGCCGCGGATCTGTGCGACCAGATCGAAAAGCGCCGTGCGAACCTTGTCGGTTTCACCGGCCTGGGCCAGTTCCTTAAGGTGCTGCAGATGGCCGGGCGTGACGCGCAGGGCGGAACTGGAGATCACTTCCAGCACCTTCGGCGCGCAGGGCACGGAGCGCTCAGTCTCGTCCAGCAGGGACTCGCTGAGCCGCTCGCCGGGGCGGAGGCCCGTCACCTCGATCTCCATGTCCTTGCCAAGCGTGCGGCCCGAGAGCGCGATCATCTGGCGCGCCAGATCGATGATCCGCACGGGTGCGCCCATCTCCAGCAGGAAAAGACGGGCATGGCGGCCATCGCCCTCCGCATTCGTCGCCGTGGCGTGAAGCACCAGCTGGCTCGCCTCGGGGATGGTCATGAAGAAGCGGGCCATATCAGGGTGGGTGACCGTCACGGGCCCTCCCCGCTCAATCTGCGACTTGAAGATCGGCACCACCGAGCCCGCAGAGCCCAGCACATTGCCGAAACGCACGGCTGAGAAGCGCGTGCCACCCGTTGATTGCTGCGCCTGGATCACCGATTCGGCGAGGCGCTTTGTGGCGCCCATGACGTTGGTCGGGTCGACGGCCTTGTCGGTGGAGATCAAGACCATCTGGGCCGCCCCGCTGGTCTTGGCGGCTTCGATCACATTGGAGGTGCCAACGACGTTGGTCAGCACGCCCTCGACCGGGTGGCGCTCAACCATGGAGACGTGCTTGAGCGCCGCGGCGTGGAAGACGAGATCCGGCTTCTCGACGTCGAAGCCTGCGTTGACCCGCTGCTCGTCGCGGACGTCGCACAGCAGCGCGCGTCGCGACATCGCGGGATAGGTCTCCGCCATCTCACGATCGATCTCGAAGAGCGCCGTTTCTGAGAAGTCGAGCAAGGTCAGGTGCGCGCACTGGAAAGCCGCGACCTGACGGCAAAGCTCGCCGCCGATGCTGCCGCCGGCTCCGGTCACCAGAACACGCCGGCCCTTGATCAGCTTGGCGATGCCCTCGCGATCGAGTTCAATCGGATCGCGTGTCAGGAGTTCCTCGATATTGATCTCCCGCATCGGCAGCAGGGTGACGCTGTCGTGCTGGGGCAGTTCAACAATGGAGGGCAGTCGGAGCAGGCGCACGCCCTCCGCCTTCAGGCGGCCCAGCAAGTCGACCGACAGACCCTTCAGGCGCGCGGGCTCATCGAGAAACAGGACGGCGCGGGGGAAGCGGTTCCAGCGACGCAGGTCGGCCAGGGCCTCATCAATGCGAGTGAGGCTTTCGATCACGCAGACCCCGCGCACCTGCTGGCCCTTGTCGCGGGGATCGACGCCGACGATGCCAACCGGCGTATAGGAGCGGTCACGTCTGCGGGCGAGGTCACGCAGATAGGTGTCCGCCAGCGCCGGCGGACCGATCAGCAGCAACGATGGCGAGGCTGAGACGCGATCGATGACCGTCTTCAGAGGCGAGAAGCTGTCGAGCGCGCGTTCATGCAGGGCGCGACGCATAATCCGGACCCCCACGGCGCCGATCACCTGAAACATCGGCGCCAGGAACAAGGCCGCCCGCGGCAGGCCACGGGCGCGATCAAGGACGAAGACCGCCAGGAGAAACACACCGGCCGTCAGCAACGCGATGCGGGCCAGCACCAAAGCGTCGGGGATCGAGGCATAGCGCCAGGGTGACAGCTCCCGGCGGAAGACAATGGCGAAGGCGCCGGCGATGCCCGCGTAGATCATCGCGAGTTGCAGCACATTCAGGCCGGTGATGCCGCCGGCGCCCACGAGAGCGCGGCCAGCCGGAGCGATCAGATAAGCCAGGGCGAAGGCGCCGGCGGCGACGACCATATCGATGGCGACGGTCTGGGCTCGCGGGGCCATCCCCTCCATAGGCGTACTCCGATGTCTCTCGCGACAGGCGATTCGCCCAATCCGCAGGACGTCCGCAGAAGGGAAGGTCCGAGTCCGACACCATTGGGGCCAGAATCTGTCCGCCCAGGATGTCCGCTAGCGGATATTCCGCCAATAGAACGACACCATCAGATTAAGAACCGCGACCATTCGGCGCAAACAGAAAAGCCGCCGCCTCTTCGGGCGACGGCCATTTCCGCAGCGATCGAGCCCTGACGGCTTAGAACATGGCCTTGATGGTGGCCACGAAGCGGCTGTCGTAGATCTTGCCGAAGCTGTGTTCGTCCGTGTCGTGGTAGCGCAGGTCGATGGCGAAGTGATCGGTGAGGGCGTAGCCGATACCGGCGTTCCAAGTGGTGTAGTCGCCAGGGCCATCCAGTTGTTGATGACCGACTGCGCCGCTGATCGACAGCTTGGTCTCCGGGATGCTCACCGAGCCGTTCACTTCGTAATAGAGAGCCGAGTCGATGCCGCCGAAGAACTCGGGCGAATAGTAGGCCGCGACACCGACGGCGCCGATGCCGACCGGCACCGAAGCCGCGCCCTTGAATTCCCAATAATCCTGGTTCGAACCCGACGGGCTTCCCGTATAGCCGTAGCGCACGGCGCCGAGGTCGAAGGTCACGGCGCCGACGACCGGCTTCACGCCAGCGTACAGATCGTATTCCAGGTCGGTGTCGTTGCCGAAGTCGACGTTAGAGGCCCAGACGCCCGCATAGAAGATGCCCGAGCTGGCGTCGACGCCGCCGAAGACCGACGGATCCTCATTGGTCTGGCTCACACCACGGAAAACATAATCGTTGTTGACGCCCACGTTGAAGGCGAAGGTCGGCGCGTCCTGGGCGCTGGCGGCGCCAGCGACAGCCAAGGTCGCCGCGGCGGCGGCGAGCGAGAGTTTCAGAGTTTTCATCGGTATCCCCTTTTTCCCCGATTTCCGGGCGTATCGCCGGTATTCCACAGTCAGGGTTCGCGGGGAGGCGGAGCGGGCCTAAGTGGGGCTCAGAGGCTGCAAAGGCGCCTATTTTATGCCCTCATAAATGCACCGCCGATTATTTAAATGGCGAAAAGCGGCTCGTTTCGCAGGTGCGTTGGTGACCTTCATGCGAAATCTAAGCCCCACATCCGCAAGCGCCGCCGAGGACGGAACGCCGCCCCGGCGTGGATTCGTTGTCGGCGAAAGCCTCAGGCGCTAAAGCCTCAGCATGGACACCACCCACCTGACGCAACTCGGGCAGGCCGCCGGCGCCTTCGCCAGCCCTGAGGCAGCGGTGCTCGAGCGCGTCGCGAACCCTCACCCGGACACGACCTATCTGGCCCGGTTCACCATCCCGGAATTCACTTCGCTGTGCCCCGTGACGGGTCAGCCCGACTTCGCCCATATCGTGATCGACTATGTCCCTGCCGAGTGGCTGGTCGAGTCGAAGTCGTTGAAGCTCTATCTGAGCTCGTTCCGCAATCACGGGGCCTTTCACGAAGATTGTACGATCGCGATCGGCCAGCGCCTGGTCCGCGAACTGGCGCCGGCTTGGCTGAGGATCGGTGGCTACTGGTACCCACGCGGCGGGATTCCGATCGACGTCTTCTGGCAGACAGCCGCGCCGCCCGAAGGACTATGGCTGCCCGACCAGGGCGTCGCGGCCTACCGCGGGCGCGGTTGAGGCGGCCTAGCCGTCCCAACGGGTGGTGATCGCCGCCATGTCCGGGCGCTCGCGCTCGCGCGGCGATTCCGAAGACGTACCGATCATCAGGAAGCCGGCCACCTGCTCGCCCGGGGCCAATCCGATGACGGCCGCGGCCTCACCGTCGTAGGCATACCAGTCGGTGATCCAGTTACCGCCGTACCCCATGGCCAGAACCGCGATCAGCAGGTTCTGGCAGACTGCGGCGGCCGAAAGCCTCTGCTCCCACTCTGGGATGGCGCCGGGCTTGGGCGAGGAGACGACGGCGACCGTCAGGGGCGGCGTCCGCAACTTGGCCAGCTTGGCCACGAGGCGTTCATCGCCCCGGCCGCGAGCGATATTTTCAAGCGCCTGGGCGAAGCGGGCCTTGCTCTCGCCTTCGAAGATGACGAAGCGCCAAGGGCTGAGCTTGCCATGATCCGGCGCGTGGGCGGCCAGGCGGAGCAGCTCGGAAAGTTCCGAGGCGCTGGGGCCCGGTGCGGTAAGCGTCAGCGCGGAGTGGGAGCGGCGTCGCGCGAGGAAATCAAGCACCTGCGGCTGAGGTTGCAACGCCACGGGTTCGCCGAAGGCCGGAGATTCGCTAACCATGATGTCTCGCATTGATGGCGGGCCACAAAGCTAATGCTTATTGGTCGCAATGATTGAGAGCAAGGCACAGCGACGATGGCGGAAGCACCAGACTGGCTGAAACGTCATGGCTCGGCCTGGACGCGCTCAGAGCCCGATACGGTTTTTGAGAATCCATGGATCGCGCTTGAGCGCTATGACGCCGTCGCGCCGACGGGTCGACCCGCCAGCTATGGCCTCGTCCACTTCAGAACCCGCGCCGTGGCGATCCTCCCGCTGCACGCGGACGGCACGGTGACCCTGGTGGGCCAAGATCGGTTCGCCTTTGGCTACACCTGGGAATTGCCCGAAGGCGGCGTGACGCTGGGCCTCGACCCCCTGGAGGGCGCCAAGCGCGAGTTGGCCGAGGAAACCGGGCTACAGGCCGCCACCTGGCGCGAAGTGCTGCGCATGCAGTTGTCCAATTCGGTCACGGACGAAACCGCGATCGGCTACCTCGCGTTGGACCTATCACCCGCCGTGGAGCGACATCAGCCGGATGAAACTGAAGACATCACGTTAGCGCGTCCGCCCTTTCGCGAGGCGCTTGCCGCCGCGCTCGACGGCCATCTTCAGGATTCCCTGACGGTGGCGATGTTGTTGAGGACTTACCATATGGCCCGGGAAGGCGACCTGCCGGGTGCGCTCGCACGTCTTATGCTATAGGGGCCGCCAATGGACGGAAGAGAAGTCATGAGCCAGCGTCTTGAAGTGATCGACCCCGCCACGCCGCCGCCGGTGTGGGCCTCGCTGCGCAACGAAGCTGAAGCGGTCTCGCGCAAAGAAGTCGCCCTGGCGAGCCTGCTCGCTTCGGTGGTGCTGAACCATGACCGCCTGGGTGACGCCCTTTCCTACCAGATCGCCCGCAAGCTAGGTGACACGGAGCTTCGCGCCATGTCCCTGCGCGACATCGCCAAGCAGGCTTACGATTCTGACGGGACGCTGGTCGCCAAGGCCGAGGCCGACTTGCGCGCCGTCTTCGAGCGTGACCCAGCGTGCAAGGGCTATGTCCAGCCGTTCCTTTTCTTCAAGGGATTCCAAGCCCTGCAGGTTCAGCGGGTCGCCCACTGGCTCTGGGAGGAAGGTCGCGAGACCCTGGCGCTGTATCTGCAAAGCCGCATGTCGGAAGTCTTCCAGGTGGATATCCATCCGGCGACCCAGATCGGCAGCGGGATCTTCGTCGACCATGGCACAGGCATCGTCATCGGCGAGACCGCGGTCATCGGCGACGATGTTTCGATGCTGCAGGGCGTCACCCTTGGCGGCACCGGCGCCGAGCGCGGCGATCGCCACCCGAAGATCGGCAAGGGCGTGCTGCTGGGTGCGGGCGCGAAGGTGCTGGGCAACATCCAGATCGGCGACTACGCCAAGATCGCGTCCGGCTCAGTGGTGCTGAAGCCCGTCCCGGCCGGCTGCACAGCCGCTGGCGTGCCGGCTCGCCTGGTCAATTGCCCGACATGCGAGGAGCCGGCCCGGAGCATGGATCACACCCTGGCTGAAGTGGTCTACGACTACGTGATCTGACCGGAAGTGCTCGCAAAGCGCCTTCTGTGGTTTCCGCGGGCCGCGTGAGCGGCTACGTTCCGCGCCAAATCAACTTCAGGAGTCCTCGCGTGGACGAAAAGACGATCCGCAAGATCGAGACGCACCTGCGTGGCACCTTCGCCAACGCGCGCATAGTCCTGACCCCGCGTCCGAAGCAGAAGGACTCGGCCGAGGTTTATGTCGGCGAAGAGTTCGTCGGCGTGGTCTTCGAGGATGAAGATGACGACGGCTCCTTCATGTTCGAAATGGCGATCCTCGCGGAAGACCTGCCCTGACCCATGGCTGAAGCGGCGTTGATCGACGGCAAGGTCCATGCCGAGCACCTGCGAGAGCAGGTGCGGCTGGAGGTGGCGAAGCTGGTGGCCGAACACGGTCTGCAGCCTGGCTTGGCGGTGGTGCTCGTCGGTGATGACCCCGCCAGTCAGATCTATGTCCGCTCCAAGGGTGAACATTCGCTCGCCGTCGGCATGCACTCGGTGACCCACCGGCTCCCGGCCGACGTCTCGCAGGAGGCGCTCGAGAGTTTGATCGGCGAGTTGAACGCAGACCCGTTGATCCACGGCATCCTGGTCCAACTGCCGCTGCCCGCGCCGCTGGACGAAAAGTCGGTGCTGGCCAAGATCAATCCCGACAAGGATGTCGACGGCCTACACGTGATCAACGCGGGCCGCCTGGCCAGCGGCCTTGCGGCGCTCACGCCCTGCACGCCGCTCGGCTGCATGATTCTCCTACGCGAGACTCTGGGCGACTTGACGGGGCTTCGCGCCGTCGTCGTCGGCCGTTCAGTCCTGGTGGGCCGGCCCGTGGCGCAACTTCTGCTGCAAGCCGACTGCACCGTCACCATCGCCCATTCGCGCACCAAGGACCTGGCGGCGGTCTGCCGTGAGGCCGATATCCTGGTCGCCGCCGTGGGCCGGCCCCGGATGATCAAGGCCAGTTGGATCAAGCCGGGGGCGACGGTGATCGACGTCGGCATCAACCGCGTGCCCTTTGACGACCCGGAGAAGGCCGCGGCTGGCAAGACCAAGGTCGTCGGCGATGTCGACTTCAAGGCCGCCAAAGCCGTCGCCGGCGCGATCACGCCTGTGCCGGGCGGCGTTGGCCTGATGACTGTCGCGGTCTTGCTGCAGAACACGGTGACCGCGGCCAAGCGTTTGAACGGCCTGCCCGACTAAGCGCAAAAAGCCGTGTCCTACGCCCTCTCGAAGGCTCAGGGAGTCGACGGCGCGGTTGCAAAAAGGCTATCTGCCAGCGTCAGCGTAAATGGGGGTTTCAATGGCGGTCCTGGTCACGGGGTCTGCGGGCTTCATCGGCTTCCACCTCGCGCAGGCGCTGATGGCGCGCGGCCAGGACGTGGTCGGTCTGGATTCACTGAACAGCTACTATGACCCGACGCTGAAGGCCGCACGGCTGGCCCAGCTCGAAGCCAATTCGCGCTATCGGCACGCCAAGATCGACCTGGCCGACACGGAGGCGGTCTCCAAGCTGTTCGCCGACGTGCGACCCGAAGGCGTGGTCAACCTCGCCGCCCAGGCCGGCGTCCGCTACAGCCTTGAGCAGCCCCATATCTACGGCCAGTCCAACCTCGTTGGCTTCCTGAACATTCTGGAGGGCTGCCGCGCGACCCAGCCCAAGCACCTGGTCTTCGCCTCCACCAGCTCGGTCTATGGCGCAAACACCAAGTTGCCCTTTTCGGTGCACGACAACGCCGATCACCAAATCACGCTCTACGCCGCCACCAAGATTGCGAACGAGCGCATGGCCCACGCTTATGCGCACCTGTTCGGCATCCCCTCGACCGGCTTTCGCTTTTTCACGGTCTATGGGCCGTGGGGCCGGCCGGACATGGCGCTGTTCAAGTTCACCGACGCGATCCTCGCCGACCGGCCGATCGACGTTTACGGCCAGGGCCAGATGCAGCGCGACTTCACCTATGTGGACGATATCGTACAGGGGCTGGTCGCCGGTCTCGATCGCCCGCCGGCGGCCGACGAGACTTGGGATGCGGCAAACCCTGATCCGGCGACGAGCGGCGTTGCGCCCTGGCGTATTCTCAACCTGGGCAACAGCCAGCGCGTCGAGTTGATGCGCTACATCCAGGTGCTGGAGGAGAAGCTAGGCAAGAAGGCGCAGTTGAACCTGATGCCGATGCAGCCTGGCGACGTCCAACGCACCGAGGCCGATGTCACCCAGACTCGCGCCTTGCTGGACTATTCGCCGTCGACCCCGGTCGAGGTAGGCGTCGGCGCCTTCGTCGACTGGTACCGCGACTACTACAAGCGCTAGAGGCGCAGGTCCGCGGCCGCGGCGGGCAGGACGCCCTTCACATCAAAGACCAAGGCGTCGGGTTTTCCAAAGGCGCGCACGCCCGCGCCCAGCGCGATGAACTGGCGATGGGCGACCGCCACGACGATGGCGTCGTAGGCGCCCGCCTCAGGCTCGGCGATAAGGTCCAGGCCATGTTCGGCCGCAGCGCCGACAGGATCAATCCAGGGATCCCACACATCCAGAACCGCACCCGCCGCAGCCAGGGCGGCGATGACGTCGATCACACCGGAGTTGCGCATATCCGGGCAATTCTCCTTGAACGCCAGGCCCATCATGAGAATGCGAGCGCCGTTTGCCGCCACGCCTTTGGCGGCGAGGCCGAGCAGCAGTTCATCGGCGACCTTGCCGCCCATGGCGTCATTGATCCTGCGGCCAGCGAGGATGACTTCCGGATGATAGCCCAGCGCCTCGGCCTTGTGCGTCAGGTAATAGGGATCAACGCCGATGCAGTGGCCGCCGACCAGCCCTGGGCGGAACGGTAGGAAGTTCCACTTGGTGCCCGCCGCCGCCAGCACCTCATTGGTGTCAACTCCGAGACGCCGGAAGATCAGCGAGAACTCATTGATCAGCGCGATGTTCAGGTCGCGCTGGGTGTTTTCGATCACCTTGGCCGCCTCGGCGACGCGGATCGAACTGGCCCGATGGGTGCCGGCGTCGACCACCGAGGCATAGAGCGCATCGACGAAATCCGCAGCCTCGGCGGTCGATCCCGCCGTCACCTTGATGATCGTCGACAGCCGGTGCGCCGGATCGCCGGGATTGGCGCGCTCGGGGCTATAGCCGGCGAAGAAGTCACGGTTGAAGGTCAAACCGGAGATCGCGCTGATCACTGGCACGCAGTCATCCTCGGTCGCCCCAGGATAGACGGTGGATTCGTAGATCGCCACGCCGCCTGCGCGAATGCGGCGGCCGACAGTGCGGCTGGCCGCCATCAAGGCTGTGAGATCCGGGCGCTTATCGGCGTCGATCGGCGTGGGCACGGTGACGATGAAGACATTGCAGCCGGCGAGATCGGCCTCGTCGGCGGTCAGGTTCAAACGGCGAGCCGCAGCGAAATCCTCAGCCGTGGCTTCGAGCGTTCGATCAACGCCTGCGCACAACTCAGCGATGCGCCCTGCGCTCAGATCAAAGCCGATGACCTCGACGTCCCTGGCGAAGGCCAACGCCAAGGGCAGGCCGACATAGCCCAGGCCGATGACGCCGATCCGCGCGGGCGCAGCGGCGAAGGGGTTCATCAATGTCATCGATTCGTGACTAGAGCGCTGCTGGCGCCAGGGGAAGCAGCTTCTACGCTGTCAGGCGTGAGAGGCGCGCCGACGCCGCCATCGCAGTCGCCAGGGCTCCGGCGCCGTCACAGGTCCGTGCCGCGCCTCGATGTCCTTCTGCAGCGCCTTGGCCGCCATCAGGTGTCCGGGAAACAGGGCATCGACCGCCCAACCGGCGATGGGAATACTGGACGTCGCCGTGTCGAACGCCAGATAGGCGCCCATGCGCGCGAGTGTGGCGACGCCCGCGCGCGCCTGAACCGCCTCATGGATCAAAAGCGCGCCAGCGCCGAGGCTGTAGATCAAGCCGCCGCCGACCCAGTTGATGAGGGCGTCAACGCCCAGGCCGAAAGGGCCAACCGCCACGACGCGGTCGGACAGCTGTTTGATCCGTTCGGCCGAACGCCAGGCCTGGTGGGCGCGCTGAGCAGGCTTGTCCATGACAAGCCAACGTGCGGCCTAGCCCCAGAGTTCAGTGGGCGGCGGCAGGATGGCGGAGCCCTGGAAGGTCAGGCCTGGCGTCCTGTCGCGCTCCAGCAGCAGAGGGCCGTCCAAATCGACGGCCGCCGCGCCTTGGGCGACCAACAAGGCCGGCGCCATCGCCAAGGACGTGGCCACCATGCAACCGGCCATGATCTCAAACCCCATGGCCCGCGCCGCCCCGACCATCTGGAGGGCCTCGGTTAGGCCGCCCGCCTTGTCGAGCTTGATGTTGACCATGGCGTAGCGGCCGACGCAGGCGGCCAGGTCCGCCGTCGTGCGGACGGACTCGTCGGCGCAGATCGGCACGGACCCGGCATAGGCCGCCAGCGCCTCGTCGGCGCCGGCGGGCATGGGTTGCTCGACCAGTTTCACATCTAGGCGAGCGAGTTCAGGGGCGAGCGCCTGGAACGTCGGCCAGTCGAAGGCCTCGTTGGCGTCGACGATGAGGCGACTGCGCGGCGCGGCGGCGCGGACGGCGACGAGGCGATCCAGGTCATCCGCGCCGCCGATCTTGATCTTCAGCATCGGCCGGCGCGCCTCCAGACGCGCCTGCTCGGCCATGACCTGCGGCTCGCCCAGGCTGATGGTGAAGCAGGTCTTCACTGGGTCCAGCCTGGGGAACCCCGCCAGGGTCCAGGCGCGAACGCCAGCCTGCTTCGCCGCAAGGTCCCATAGGGCGCAGTCGATGGCGTTGCGCGCCGCGCCTGCGGGCAAGGCCAGCTGCAATTGCGCCCGGTCCATCCCCGCCTCGATCTGGCTACGCAGCGATTCGATTTGCTGGAGCGCGCTGTCGAGGGTCTCGCCGTAGCGGGCATAGGCGACGGCTTCCCCGCGCCCGACGTCGGCTTCTTGCGCGATTTCGACCACCAGCACCTCCGCTGTCGTCTTCGCGCCACGGGAGATGACGAAGGCGCCGCGGATCGGCCAGGATTCCGCGCGGGCGGCCAGGGATCTCAGCCGGTGGTCTCCGTCGCCGCATCGAGCATAAGCAGGAGACGACCATCACGCGAGGCGAGGCGTCGCTCAAACACCGCGTCTCCCGCGGCGGCGGCTTCGGCCAGCCGTGCTCTGCCGCGCACCAGGAACGGCTCGACGTCGGCGCTTAGTCGGTCATCAATCTGCAGGCGGCGTTCAATTCGGCGGATTTGCGCCGGCGCCAGGCGCCTGACGAGGTCGCGCGCGAGCGAGATGTCTCGCGCCGAGCCTAAGGCTTCCATGACCCGGCCCGCTGGCGGCGCGGCGGCGGGGTCTACGCCCATAGCGGCGAGCTCGGCTTCAAGTGCGGTCGCCGCATTGTCGCGGACTTCGCTTGAGCCGGCCTCGGGCCCAATAGACGCGAGGAGGTCGCTCCAGGTCCAGGTCTCAGCCGAGGCCTCATCGTCCGGCTCCGGCGGCGGGTGTGCCTCTGTCCCTGCCGCCACCCCCTCCCCGACCGCGAACACCGAGGCGTACGCCCTGTCCCGCTCAGTCGGCGCAAGGCGCAGGCGCGGATGCTCAGCCTTCGCAGCTGACTCCTCGTCAGGATCAGGGAGGACCTCTGGGACGACCTCTGGCTCGACGGCTGGAGGGGGCGCGGCGTCTGCCGGCCGGATAGCCGGCGCCGCAGAGGCCATCATGCCCATCAGCTTCACCGTCTCGCTGAGCATCTCAAAGTTCCGCCGGACACGGGCCTGCAGCGCCTCGTCGGCAAGGGCGGCCTGCTCGGCCGTGCGGCGCGCCTCCGCAGCCAGGGCGGTCAGGCCGACAGCGACCGTGGTTCGCACCTGATCGGCCTGCGTGCTCATGGCCTGAGGAAGGCGCGACGCGCGCACATCGATCTCGCTGACCAGAGCGTCAAGGGCGACAAGGGCCGCACGGGCGTCTTCGCCGGCCGAGGTCAGGCGGGCCTCCCCGTTCGCGGCCACCTCCTCGACCATTTCGACCGCCCGGCGCACCAAGGCGTCAGCGTCGGCTATCCGGGCCTCGAACACCTGATTGGCGGTGCGACCTGCGGCGAAGGCCGCCTCACCGAGCTCGTCGATCCGCCGCCGCGCCGTCGTGGCGTCGGCGTCGGCCATAAGGCGCAGCTTCTCCGAGGCGGCGGACAGCGTAGCGACCGCGACGGCGACGCGCGCCTCCAGGCTGTCGACTTCATTGCGAATGTCTGAGACCACGACAGACACCTCGCCGGCCACGGCGAGCGAGGGCGCCAACATGGCGTCCGTGAGCGACCGTGTGCGGCCTACCTCCGCCGCAAGCCGCTGCGCCTGAGCCAACAGAGCCGCGCCGGACCAGATCATGCAAAGCGGCGCGAGGGCGAGCATGCCATAGGCCAAGAGCGGGAGCCCGGCGATAAGCGGCGCACCCGTCGCCAGGACCACGCCAGCCAGCGCCGAGAGCCAAGCGAGGCTCAGCACCGCCGCAGCGATCCAGACCGCCAGCAACGGGGCCCTACGCGCCGAAGCACGACCTGTCGCGAACCCGCCTTCGCCAACGTTCATTGCGATCCCCAAGGCCTCGGCGACTCATAGCGGGCCCAGGCCCAGGGGCAAACAGGCGGGCGCAGGGCGGATCGCGCAACCGCGTCACATGACGGTGTAGATCAGGCCTTGACGCTGGCGCGAGGGGTGCGGGACTGGATGTCGGGGCAGACGGTCAGCTTATCGGCCGGCAGGCGTTCTGCGGCCCGCGGCAGCGGCGAGCGGGCGATCACCCGTTCAGCGCGTGGACGATCCAGTTGCGGCTTCTGAAGCGCGGAGGGCTCCAGGACGACGCCGAAATGGGAATAGGCGGCCGCAGACGAATGCACGACAACGGCGGCGACGATCTCGGTGAAGGTGGTCATCGACACGCCTCCCTCGCGCAAGCCGATTCTTCAGGGCACTTCCATAGCTCAACCGTGGGCCGGAGGCGACTTTCCGAGGGTGAATTTTCTGTCATGTTCGCGGACATCGGCCTGCTGCGCGCGCCGTCAGGCGGCCAGACGGGCTAAAACCGCGGCGCGCTCGTGTTTCAGGAGCCATTCCTTGCGCGCCATGCCGCCGGCGTAGCCGGTCAGCGCGCCGCTCGCGCCGATCACACGATGGCAGGGTACGACAAGCGCCAAGGGATTGCGGCCGTTAGCGGCCCCGCTGGCCCGGCTGGCCGTAGGTCGCCCCGCGCGCCGGGCCAACTCGCCATAGCTGATTGTCTCGCCTGGCGGGATGGCGGTCAGCAGCGTCCAGATCTGTAGCTGGAACGGCGTGCCGACCGCCCGCCACCGCACGGCGTTCAATGCTTGGGCGTCGCCGGCGAAATAGCGTTCGAACGCCTCCGCCAGGCCCGCCGGCGTCCCGCCGTCGACGACGCGCGAAGCGGCGTAGCGCTTGGCGAGCCAACCGCGCACGGCCGCCTCGTAGTCGGTCCAGTTGAAGGCTCGCAGGACCTCGGCCTCATCGGAGACGATCAGGGCGGTCCCAATCGGCGTCGCCAGACGCGACACGGTCAGGAGGTCAGGCGGCGTTTCGTTCGTCATGGACTTTCCTTTCGGGCGCCGATCCTGACGCCCAGAGATGCTGCGCGGCGTAGGCGCGCCAGGGTCGCCAAGCCTCCGCCCGCGCAAGGAGCTGGGTGGCGCTGAGGCGCGTCCCGTCGGGTTCGGCCAGAGCGCGCTGCAAGGCGACATCGCCGTGCGGAAAGGCATCCGGTTCGCGCAGTTCGCGCAGGGCGATGTACTGCGCCGTCCACTCGCCGATGCCAGGCAGGGCGCGAAGCGCAGCGATCGCACTGTCGAGATCGGCCCGCGGCGTGAACATAGCCGGATCGGCGACGACGGCGCGCGCCAGAGCTTCGACGGAAGCCGCGCGCGCGCGCGGCATGCCAAGCGCGGCGATGTCCTGGCCGACCAGGCGTTGCGCCGTTGGGAATATCCGGCCGAGGCCAAGGCGCGTCGCCGCTGGATCGTCGATGGGCTCACCGAAGGCCTCCGTCATTCTCGCGGCGAGACCACGAGCCGCCACGACAGTGATCTGCTGTCCGAGGATGGCGCGGACGGCGAGCTCAAAACCGTCCCACGCCCCTGGCGCGCGCAGGCCGGGCCGCGCAGCGACCATGGTCGCCAGCACGGGGTCCCGCGACAGATGCGCGCCAATCTGCACCGGGTCGGCGACCAGGTCGAACACCCGTCGGATGCGGGCGATGACCGCTGGCAAGGCCGAGAGGCTAGGGAAGGAGACCTCGGCGATAAGGGCATGATCCTGGCCTGGCCGGATGCTGACGACGCCCTTGGCGCCGTCGATGGTCAAGGTCCGGGCGTAACGATCCGGTTCGACGCGTTCGACGCCCGACACGGCGCGCGCCGCGAGGAAGGCGATCATCGCCGACCAATCATACGGCGGGCTGTACGGCAGCCTGACGATCACCCCTCCGCCAGCGGGCGCCGGCGCCGCGCGCGAGCGGCGGATGTCGGCTGGCGGACGGCCGAAAAGCTGCTGGAAGGTCTCATTGAAACGCCGAACGCTGCCGAAGCCGGAAGCCAGGGCGACCTCGGCCATCGGCAGGTTGGTCTCCTGGATCAGCTGCTTGGCGAGCAGGATGCGACGGGTCTGGGCGACCGTGACGGGCGCGGCCCCGATGTGCTTGGCGAAGAGCCGGCGAAGTTGCCGTTCGCCGACTCCCAGGCGCGTCGCCAGGGCCTCGACATCGCCCCCGTCCAATGCGCCAGCCTCGATCAAGGCGAGCGCCCGGCTGACCGTATTGGAGGTGCCGCGCCAAGCGCCGAGGTCAGGCGAGGCCTCCGGTCGGCAACGCAGACACGGGCGGAATCCCGCTTCCTGGGCGCCCGCCGCGGTCGCGAAGTAGACGACATTCTCAGGCTTGGGCGTTCGGGCCGGACAGATGGGGCGGCAATAGATGCCTGTCGTCTTGACGCCGCAGAAAACACGACCGTCAAACCGCGCGTCCCGGGTCTCAAAGGCCCGCCGGCAGGCGGCGACATCCATGTCCAGGCGCGTTTCCATGGACCCGACCATGGACGGGCCGCGCATTGCTGTCTCGCGATTTTCGGACATCGATGCCGCTTGACCCCTATCGCCGCCGGGCCGATGGAGGCGCGATGTGGACACGTCGCAACTGGCTTATGCTCGCCGCCTTCCTGGGCTTTGTTTCGGTCGCCGCCGGCGCGTTCGGCGCCCACGCCGCGGCTGACGAACGGGCGAGCGAACTGTTGAAGACCGGGGCCCAATATGGGCTGGCGCACGCGCTTGCGGTCCTGGTGTGGGGCGCGAACTCGAAGTCCGCCAGCAGGGGCGGCGTAGCGCCGGCCCTATTCCTCGGCGGAGCCACCGTCTTCTGCGGGACGCTCTACGCCATCGCGCTCGGCGCGCCGCCGCTCCTGGGCGCGGTGACCCCGATTGGTGGCCTCCTTCTCCTTAGCGGATGGCTAGCGCTGGCCTGGTCCCTGCGTCGAGAAAACCCCTAGCCGACAACGATAAAAGCCCCGCGACCGGGCCGCGGGGCTTCTGCGGGTCGGCTCACGCCGACCGAGGTCTTGAGACGCGCTTACTTCAGGTGCTTGGCGAGATGCTTGTTCATCTCGAACATGCTCACCGCAGGCTTGCCGTCGAACACCGGCTTCAGCTTGTCGTCAGCCAGGATCTCACGCTTGTTGGCGGGATTCTGCAGGTTGTTCTTCTTGATGTAGTCCCAAATCTTGGAGACCACTTCCCCGCGCGAGAGTTGCGCCGATCCGACGACGGCGGCCAATTCCGGAGACGGCGTCAGCGGCTTTTGCAGGGCGTTGGTTTTCTTGGGTTCAGCCATTGTAGTCCCCAGCTGTGTAAGTCAGACGACGCCGTTCGCAAGAGCGCGAAAAGGTTGAGTCGCCTGCGCATCTTAGTGCGGGCGGACGCACGCGCTAGCCTTCTCAATGCGCAAGGCCGTGCAAGGCTCCGGTTTTGGAACAACGGGGCTTCACGGACGGTTCTTGGCGCTCACCTCCAGGAAACGGATCGAGGCCATGGCGGCTGCCGACAATGTCGTGAATCTGGACGCAGCCCTACTGGGCGCGTGCAGCGGCGAGGAGCGCGACCAACTCCTCGGCGAGGCGGTCTTGCTGGCTGACGCCTTCGCGCCCGACGGCGGCGCGCCGGAGCTTCTCGCCATGGCGCAGACGCTGAAAGCTTCGCCGCGCGGTGATCCGGCTGATCGGCGACATGCCCGAAAGCTGGCTGCAGCTCTCCAGGCGCTCGCCGTAAATGAGGGCGCGCAACACCCGACCACGGGAGAAAATCCCAAAGAAAGCAAAGCCTGAGATGCAACATCGAGCCGCCGCGTCAGTTGTTGCTATATGACCCAGCGTTTGAAATTCCTCGTGGTCCGCTCTCGCCAGGGCTGGGCGGTCAACGCCGGCTCAGACCGTTTGTCTGAACACAGCGACTTGGAGGAGGCCCGCCAGGAAGCCGCCCACCGCGCCGAACTCTCAAGAGAGGCGGGCGATGACGCGGACTCCATCGATCTGTCGGACGACGACGCCGTCCGCTGACCGGTTAGCGCGGCAGGTTTGTTGAGCCCATTAGGTAGGCGTCGACAGCGGCTGCGCATTGTCGGCCTTCGCGGATCGCCCACACGACCAGGGATTGGCCACGCCGCATGTCGCCACAGGAAAAAATATTCTCCGCCGAAGTCTTGTAGTCGACCACGGTCGCCTTGACAGCGCCACGGGCGTCGAGGGCGACGCCTGCGTTCTCGACAAGGCCTGGCTTGCGGGGACCGACAAAGCCCATGGCGAGCAGGACGAGATCGGCCTTCAGTTCGAACTCAGAACCCGCAATCTCCTGCATCTTGCCCGCGACCCACTCGAGCCGCACGCACCTCAGCGCGGTCACCTTGCCGTTGGAGCCGAGCACTTCCTTCGTGAGAACAGCGAAGTCGCGATCGACGCCTTCTTCCTGCGAGGAGGACGTGCGCATCCGCAGCGGCCAATCCGGCCATGTCAGCTGCTTGTTCTCGCGCTCCGGCGGCTGCGGCATGATCTCCAGCTGGATCACGGACGCCGCGCCCTGGCGGTTTGAGGTGCCGATGCAGTCGGAGCCGGTATCGCCACCGCCGATGACGATGACGTGCTTGTCCTTGGCGGACAACGTGCCGGCCGGCGCAGCCGTCGTCTCGTCGTCTCCCGCGTTGCGCTTGTTTTGTTGGGTCAAGAAATCCATCGCGTAGTGGACGCCGTCCAACTCGCGCCCTGGGACTTCCAGGTCGCGCGGCGCCTCGGCCCCGCCGGCCATCACCAGCACGTCATAATCATCCAGCAACCGCTGGACTGACACATCGACCCCGACGTTAAACTTGGTCCGGAAGATGACCCCCTCGCCTTCCATCTGCCGGATGCGCCGCTCGATGAGGTCCTTCTCCATCTTGAAATCGGGAATGCCGTAACGCAGCAGGCCGCCGATCCGATCGTTCTTCTCGAAGACGGTCGGGGCGTGGCCGGCGCGGGCCAATTGCTGGGCGCAGGCGAGGCCGGCCGGACCGGAACCGACGACCGCGACGCGCTTGCCCGTGCCACGCGGGCTCGGCTGAGGCTTGATCCAACCCTCCTGCCACCCGCGATCGATGATGTCGCATTCGATCGTCTTGATAGTGACCGGCATGTCCGGGATGTTCAGGGTGCAGGACGCCTCGCAGGGTGCGGGGCAGATGCGGCCGGTGAACTCCGGGAAGTTGTTCGTCGACTGCAGATTCTCCAGCGCCGCCTGCCAATGCTCGCGATAGACGAGATTGTTAAAGTCGGGGATCTGGTTGTTCACCGGGCAGCCCTGGTGACAGAACGGGATGCCGCAATCCATGCAGCGCGACGCCTGCTCGACCACCTCTGCGGTCGGCAGAGGACGGACGAATTCCTTCCAGTTTTTCAGACGGTCGGCAGGCTTTTCATAGCCCCGATCACGACGCGCGACTTCCAGAAAGCCGGTGGGCTTACCCATCGGTTGGCCTCCAAGACTGGGGGTCCTTCGCTGGCTTTGCGCCGCTGGCGAGGGACCCCTTAAGCTGAAACTTATTCGGCGGCGAAGACGGTCGCGGCTTGCGCCGCCATGTCTTTAAGCGCCCGGCGGTAATCGACCGGCATGACCTTCACGAAAGCGCCCAGCGCACGATCCCAGTTGTCCAGGATCTCGGCGGCGCGGGCGCTGCCGGTGTGCAGATGGTGGCGTTCGATCAGAATTCGCAGCCGTTCGGCGTCGAAGGCGAGCGGGTCGCCCATGCCATTGTTGTCCACCGAGATGGAGCGTTGGCTAGGACGACCGGCTTCGTCCGGTTTGCCCACGGCGGGTTGAACTTTCTCAAGCTCGACCATCGCCATGTTGCAGCGGGAACCGAACTTGCCGTCAGGGTCATAGACATAGGCCACGCCTCCCGACATGCCCGCCGCGAAGTTGCGGCCCGTCTCACCGAGCACGACGACGACGCCGCCTGTCATGTATTCGCAGCCATGGTCGCCGAGGCCTTCGACCACCGTCACCGCCCCGGAGTTGCGCACGGCGAAGCGCTCGCCGGCCACGCCCTCAAAGTAGGCTTCACCGGAAATCGCGCCGTAGAGCACCGTGTTGCCGACGATGATGTTGGCCGTGGGATCGCGAAGTGACCCCGCGGGTTGACGGACCACGATCCGCCCGCCGCTGAGACCCTTTCCCACGTAGTCGTTGCCGTCGCCGGTGAGCTCCAGGGAGACGCCGCGGGCCGCGAAGGCGCCAAACGACTGGCCCGCCTGACCGGCGAACTTCAGGGCGATGGTGTCGTCAGGCAGGCCGGCGTGGCCGTAGGCGCGCGCCACTTCGCCTGACAGCATCGCGCCGACCGTGCGGTTGATGTTCTTGATGGCGTACTGGCCGACCATCGGTTTGCCGGTGGCGATCGCCTCGCGGGCGTCGGCGATCAGGCGGTTGTCGAGCGCGCCTTCAAGGCCGTGCTCCTGCCGATCCTGATTCCACAGGCCCTTCGGGGTCTCGGAGGGCGCCGCGTAGAGAATCCGCGAGAGGTCCACCCCGTGCGCCTTCCAGTGGTCAAGCGCCGGCGCCATGTCGAGGCGTTCCACCCGGCCGATCATCTCGTTCATCGTGCGGAAGCCAAGCTGCGCCATGATCTCGCGCAGCTCTTCGGCGACGAAGAAGAAGTAGTTGATCACGTGCTCGGGCTGGCCGGTGAAGCGCGCCCGCAGCACCGGATCCTGGGTGGCCACCCCCACCGGGCAGGTGTTCAAGTGGCACTTGCGCATCATGATGCAGCCGGCGGCGATAAGCGGCGCGGTGGCGAAGCCAAACTCGTCCGCCCCCAGAAGCGCGCCGATGGCCACGTCGCGACCGGTGCGCAGGCCGCCGTCGACCTGCACGGCGATTCGGGTCCGCAGGCCGTTGAGCAACAGGGTTTGCTGGGTCTCGGCCAAGCCGATCTCCCAGGGCGAACCCGCATGGACCAGGGATGTCAGCGGCGAAGCGCCGGTGCCGCCCTCAAAGCCTGAGATGGTGACGTGGTCGGCGCGCGCCTTGGCGACGCCCGCGGCCACGGTGCCGACGCCCACTTCCGACACCAGTTTCACGGAGATGCGGGCGCCCGGATTGACGTTCTTCAGGTCGTGGATCAGCTGCGCTAGATCCTCGATCGAATAGATGTCGTGGTGCGGGGGTGGGCTGATCAGACCGACGCCAGGCGTCGAGTGACGCACCTTGGCGATGTTGGCGTCGACCTTGTGGCCGGGCAGCTGGCCGCCCTCTCCGGGCTTGGCGCCCTGGGCCATCTTGATCTGGATGTCGTCGGCGTTGACCAGATACTCGGTTGTCACGCCGAAACGGCCGGACGCCACCTGCTTGATCGCCGAACGCAGGCTGTCGCCATTCGGCAGCGGCTTGAAGCGATCCGACTCCTCGCCGCCTTCGCCGGTGTTTGACCGGCCGCCGATACGGTTCATGGCGGTCGCAAGCGTGGTGTGAGCTTCGCGGCTGATCGAGCCAAAGCTCATGGCGCCCGTCGCGAAGCGCTTGACGATTTCCGTCGCCGGTTCGACCTCATCGATCGAGATCGGCTGGTCGGCGTACTTGAAACGCATCAAGCCGCGGATCGTCAGCAGGCGCTCGCTCTGTTCGTTGATCGACTGGGCGAAGGCCTTGTAGTCCTCGGACTGGTTGCCGCGAACCGCGTGCTGCAACTTCGAAACCGATTCCGGCGTCCAGGCGTGGCTCTCGCCGCGCAGGCGGAACTGCCAAGCCCCGCCGACATCGAGCATCTCGCGGTAGATCGGGTTGTCGCCATAAGCGTCGCGGTGCCGACGCACGGCTTCCTCGGCGATTTCTGCGAGGCCGATGCCCTCGATGGTGGATGATGTGCCGGTGAAGTACTTTTCGATCAGCCCAGAGGACAGACCCACGGCGTCAAAGATCTGGGCGCCGCAATAGGACTGGTAGGTGGAGATGCCCATCTTGGACATCACCTTCATGATCCCCTTGCCCACCGCCTTGATGAAGTTCTTGCGGACCTCATAGGGCTTCAGCGTCAGACCTTCGCGGACACGGATCTGCTCCAGGGTCTCGAAGGCGAGGTAGGGGTTCACCGCTTCGGCCCCATAGCCGGCCAGGACGCAGAAGTGGTGGAC
Organism: Phenylobacterium immobile (ATCC 35973); assembly: GCF_001375595.1. Taxonomy (NCBI): domain Bacteria; kingdom Pseudomonadati; phylum Pseudomonadota; class Alphaproteobacteria; order Caulobacterales; family Caulobacteraceae; genus Phenylobacterium; species Phenylobacterium immobile. Next base: position 63,005 of record NZ_CVJQ01000002.1, read on the forward strand.
CTCACGCGCCTCCCCCGTCTCGATGACCAGGCCAGTCTGCATGCGCAGGCCCTGGCGGATGAGGTGGTGGTGCACCGCAGCCGTGGCCAGCGCCGCTGGGATCGGAATGCGCTCAGCCGACGTCGCCCGGTCCGACAGGATCAGGATATTGCTGTCGGCCAGCACACATTCGGTCGCTTCTCGGCAGAGCCGCTCGACCGCCGCGTCAAGACCCGCCGCGCCTTCGGACGCCGGCCAGGTGGCGTCCAGCGTCGCGGTGCGGAAGGCGCCATCGAGCAGTTCGCTCACCGAGCGGATCTTCGCCAGATCCTCGTCGGTCAGGATTGGCTGGGCCACCTCGAGGCGCTTGTGCGACCCGGCGTTGCGGCCAAGCAAGTTCGGTCGGGGGCCGATCATGGACACCAAGCTCATGACCAGCTCTTCGCGGATCGGGTCGATCGGCGGGTTCGTGACCTGGGCGAAGTTCTGCTTGAAGTACTCGTAAAGCAGCTTCGCGCGCTTCGAGAGCACGGCGATCGGCGTGTCGGCCCCCATGGAGCCGATGGGATCGTCAGCCAGCCGCCCCATGGGCTCGAGGAAGAAGGCGAGGTCTTCCTGTGTGTACCCGAAAGCCTGCTGACGGTTCAGCAGCCCTTGAGCATCGTACGCGTTGGTGAGCGCCGGCGTTTCGTTGCCTAGCTCCTCAAGCTTGAACTGGGTCTGCGCGAGCCATTCCTCATAGGGTTCGGCCGCGGCGAGGGTCGCCTTGATTTCCTCATCCTCGATGATGCGACCCTCTTCCATATCGATCAGGAGCATCTTGCCGGGCTGGAGACGCCACTTGCGGACGATCTTCTCGTCCGGCACCGGCAGCACGCCCACTTCCGAGGCCAGGATGATGTTGTCATCGTCGGTGATGACGAAGCGCGCCGGGCGCAAACCGTTGCGGTCCAGCGTCGCGCCGATCTGGCGACCGTCCGTGAAAGCCACGGCGGCGGGGCCGTCCCACGGCTCCATCAGGGCGGCGTGGTACTCGTAGAAGGCCCGACGCTTCTGATCCATCATCGGGTTGCCGGCCCAGGCTTCCGGGATCAGCATCATGACGGCGTGCGCCAGCGGGTAGCCGCCTGCGACCAGCAGCTCGAGGGCGTTGTCGAGGCAGGCGGTGTCGGACTGGCCGTGGGGGATCAGCGGCCACATCTTGTTCAGATCCGGTCCGATCAGATCGCTCTCCAGCGAACGCCGACGGGCGTTCATCCAGTTCACGTTCCCGCGGACGGTGTTGATTTCGCCGTTGTGCGCGACAAAGCGGAACGGGTGCGCCAGCTTCCAGGATGGGAAAGTGTTGGTCGAGAACCGTTGGTGGACCAGGGCCAGGGCGGAGTCGGCGAGCGGGTCAGCGAGGTCCTTGTAGAAGGCGCCGACCTGCCCGGCGAGCAGCAGCCCCTTGTAGACCACCGTCCGCGTCGAGAACGATGGGATGTAGAGCTCGGTCAGACCCGGGAGGTTACGCTTGAGGGCAAGCTCGGCCAACGGGTTCTGCAGTTGCTTGCGCACCGCCAGAAGCTTGCGCTCGTGGGCGTCCTGATCACGGCATTGCGGACCGCGGCCGATGATCGCCTGACGGATGACCGGCATAGACTCCATCACCGACTGGCCAAGACCCGTGGTGTCGACCGGCACTTCGCGCCAGCCGATCAGCGGCTGCTTCTCGACCATGAGGAAGTGTTCGAACTGGCCGATGGCGGCGTCGCGCGCCTCCTCGTCTCGCGGGAGGAAACACATGGCCACCGCATACTCGCCGGCCGGCGGCAGGACGACGCCCGCACCGTCCGCCCAGGCGCGCAGAAGCCGATCCGGAATCTGAATGAGAATGCCCGCGCCGTCGCCCATCAAGGGGTCGGCGCCCACGGCGCCGCGGTGGTCGAGGTTCAGCAGGATCTGCAGGCCCTGCTGGATCACCTCGTGGGATTTGCGCCCTTTAATATTGGCGACAAAGCCTACGCCGCACGAGTCATGCTCGTTCGCTGGATCATACAGGCCTTGACGCTCGGGCAACCCCATCCTCGTCCCCACTCCACTTAAGCCGCGCCCGCCGATCAGTTGCGAAAGACTCTCGACTAGAGAGAGGCGTTCGCCTTAGAAAGACTGCAGGCGCGCGAAAAACGCGGCCCGGCCGAGGCCGGGTCACTCGCGCGGGCATTTACCCGGCAAGGATAGCCCTTGTCGATGCCTCGAAAGTCGCGGGCATGGAAGAATTTGCTGCGTGAAGCGGCGCCAGCGCCCATACGAAGGCGCAAAATTTCTCTCCCACTGCGGCTTTTCAGGGCGAATTGGCCGGGATCGCGTACGGTTGGGAGGCGCGACATTCCCGCCAACCGCCCAAAGCGCCCGCTCGGCGATAGAAGCTGAGCTTATACTGGCCGGGCGTCGCGCCCTTGATCACAAATGTCTGATCAAATCCGCTCTCGGACATTCTCGGCTCGCGGAACGCCTCGCCGACATCAGGGCGCTGAAGCCCGAAGTCAACGGCGCCCGTCAAGTCGCCGCCTGGTCCGGAGATGCGCAGGAAGCCGTCGCGTGCGCCGCCGACCAGCCAGCCGCCAACGTCGAGCAGCCATTGCCCATGGGAGATCCCTGGGACCACCGGTCGCAGCTCAACTCGCTCGACGTTGCACTGGTCTGTCAGCTTGGCGCTGCGCGTGGCCCCGGCCTCGGAGGCTCGGGCGCGTTGGAGCTCCGGCAAGCCCGTGGCCTCGTTCGGCAGGGCTGTTTCGATCCGCGCCCGGGCTGCAGGCGATGGCGCAGGGCCACCGGTGAGCGAGAACTTCAGGCCGCCTTCCACCACCTCCAGGATGACGATGTCGGGCCGGTAGCGATCGATCAGATCCTCGCGCCAGGTGCCCTCTTCGTTGTGCACAACGATGATGCGGCTGAAGTGGCGGTACATGAAGGGCAGGAGTTCGTTGGAAAACGAGTCCACCGTCATCAAGAGGATGGGTTTGCCGGAGACGCCGGTCTCGATGATGTGCGGCTTGCTCCAGTGCTTGATCGGCGTCAGCCACACGACCTTGGCGCGCTTGAGGTCCCCGCGATCCACGAGCTCGGGATACTGGACATCGACGGCGCCGCCGACCCCCAGCATCTTCGCGAGGTCGTGGGGCGTCGCTTTTAGCGGCAACGGCGCGGCCGGCGGGAAGTCGGAACGGGGTCTGGGCCCTTCGGTCAGGCCCATGGCGTGCAGCCGATCCATCAGGGCGACGTAGCCGACATAGGCGCCGTAGCCGGTCCAATGGGTGTCATGGCGACTGTAGACCGGGTCTCCGGCTTCACGGGCGGCGTCCAGCGCCTTTGACGGCGAGACCAGCACGCCGGCCCCTGAGGCCTCGACAATGGGCGGCATGCGCAGCGCAGCATGATCCGGCGCGGCGCCCTTTAACCACCAAGGGCCGAACTGCGGATACACCGTCTCCTTGAGCGGCGCGACGAAGACGACGTAGGCGATCCCCCGCGCGCGCAGCGCCTCGGTGCGTCCCGCGAGGGTCGCAAGCCAATCGCGCGTTCTGATCTGCCCCCAGGGTGGGTCGGCGCGCACACCGCCCATGTGGCTGCCGTCGTCGTAGAATAGCCAGCCTTTGCGACCGACGATGACCTTTGGCGAGCCGCTGACCCCCGCCATCATCCGTACGCGGTTCAAGGCGGCGATAAGGTACGGGCGGGCAGGAAAGTGGTCGGCGATATAGGCGTCAGTCGCCTTGCGGAAGGGTTTGAGGCCTTCATAGCCGCCGCTCCATCGCGGCCTTTCGGAGAGCTTGCGATTTTCCTGGATCACTGGCTGTGGGAGGTGCGACAGCGGAGCCGTCGCAGCCGCCATCAGCACGATCACGCCGCCGACCAAGAGCCGCCAATGGGTTTTAGACGCGATCACGTCTCAGAACCGGAAGTAGAGGAAGGGGTTTAGGGTCGAGCTGACCAACAGCGCGATGCACAGGACGAAGCTCGCCAGCAGCAGGGGCGCCGGCGCCGCCCTGACCGCCACTGTATCCAACCGCGTCCCGCCATCGCCTTCTCGCGTCGCCCAGGGCGCGCGCAGGCGGGCTAACACCCAAGGCGCCAAAGGGAAGGCGAAGAGCGACCCTGCAGCCAGGGCCCCGAGCGACTGGGCGTGCAGCAGGACCGCCAGGTCGGGCTTGATGACGCCGATGCGATCTGGAGAGATCATCGCCTTCAGATAGCCGAGGGCCGAGGGCAGGCTCTCGGCGCGGAAGAACACCCAGCCCACCGCGACGACGCAAAGCGTGTAGGCGCGCCGCCCCAGAACAGGCCATGCCGCAAGGACGCCCGCGAAGCCATACCGCTCCAGCATGAGGAATGCGCCATGGAACAGGCCCCAGACGATGAATTGCCAGGCCGCACCGTGCCATAGGCCCGTCAGGAAAAAGACGATGAGGAGGTTGCGCGCGGTCTTCAGGCCCCCCAGTCGGTTACCCCCCAGCGGAATGTACACATAGTCGCGGAACCAGCTCGACAGGGAGATGTGCCATCGGCGCCAAAACTCGGTGATCGACTGGGCGGCGTAGGGGTAGTCGAAGTTCTTCGGGAAGGTGAAGCCGAGCAGAAAGGCCAAGCCGATCGCCATATTGGAGTAGCCGCAGAAATCGAAGTAGATTTGCAGGGTGTAGGCCCAGGCGCCCAACCAAGCCGTACCGCTGTCGAGGGTCGATATAGGCAGGCCGAAGGCGTGGTCCGCCAGGGGCGCAACCGCGTTGGCGACCAGGATCTTCTGGCTCAGACCCACGATGAAATACTGGACGCCAAGGCCGACATGCCCGGTCCGGCGGCGGTCGGCGTGCATTTCGTCGCGGATATCGGCGTATCGCACGATCGGTCCGGCGATCAGGTGCGGGAACATCAGGATGTAGGTGGCGAACCGCAACGGATTGCGTTCCACCTCCACGCTTCCGCGCTGCACGTCGACGACGTAGCTGACCAATTGGAAGGTGAAGAAGGAAATCCCCAGCGGCAGGGCGTGGGCTGGCGACGAGATCGGCGCCCCTGGCGCTAGGTCGTTGAACGTCTCCGCCAGGAATGCGGCGTACTTGAAGTAGCCCAACACGCCGAAGTCGGCGGCGATCAGCGCGGCCAGGATCGCAAGGCCCGCAGGGCTGCGCGACCGTCGTGCGATCAACAGCGACGCACCGAAGTTCAGGGCGATGAGCGCTGCGAGCAGCAGGATATAAGCGCCCTCGCCCCAGACGTAGAAGGCGGCGCTCCCCGCCAACAGGACGCCTGCCCGCCAGCCGCTGACATAGTAGCCGAGCAGGAAGACAGGCAGGAAATAGAAGATGAAGATGATCGAACTGAAGACCATGCCCGCCCCTGCGACTCGCGCCGTCAGCTTGGCCGAGCCGAGCCTCCTCTAGCATGGTCGCTACGCGTGGATAGGGGCCGATCGTCCAGCCGACTTAGAGGCGAAGAACCGCCGAGGGAACTTCCGGCCGAGCTGGCGCTTGTGAAAGCGGACAGGACCCATAGCGCCATGCAGGAGCGCCACCCCGATATCGCGATGCTTCGGCACAAGCTGTCGCATTTCTCCGAGACCGTGCCGGAAGATGAGTACGACGCACTCGCCGCCGTGTTCGGCCCGCCGGTCTTCGTCGAGCGCGGGGAAAGCTTTGTCGTCCAGAACAGCCGACCAACGCGGTGCAGCCTTCTCCTTTCGGGCTTTGCGGGCCGATCGGTCCTGCTGCGCGGCGGCGATGAACAGACCACGGCTATCCACGTCGCCGGAGATTTCGTCGATCTCCATGCCTTGCTGCTGAACTCCCTCGACCACCGCATCGTCGCCCTGACGCCCTGCCAGATCGCAACGGCCAATCGCAGGAGCCTTGAGCAACTGATCGCCGCCTATCCGAAACTTTCCCGCGCGCTCTGGTTCCTCACGGTCGTGGACGCGGCGGTGCATCGGCGCTGGCTTACGGTCTTGGGGCGGCGCTCGGCGCTCGGGCGTTGCGCGCACCTTGTCTGCGAGATGCATGCACGGCTGGACGACGTCGGTTTGGTCGACAACGGGCGCTTTCGCCTACCGCTGAGCCAGGCGCGCATCGGCGATATGCTCGCCCTGTCCGCTGTCCACATCAACCGCGTGATACAGGACCTCCGCAGCAGCGGCCTTCTCACCTGGGAGCGGGGAACGGTCACGATTCTCGATTTCGATGGCCTTGCGGCCGTCGGAGAGTTCGAGCCCAGCTATCTTCAGATCTCTCCGCGGCCACGGGTGGACGCCGGGCACGGGCGTCGGTCCGTGCTCACCGCCATCGCTTGAACAGATGGTGCGTGTCGCCGCTTGATCCTGAAGGGACGCGCGACTACAACCCGCAACTCGCGAATGCGCCGCCTTAGCTCAGTTGGTTAGAGCGCTAGATTGTGGATCTAGAGGTCCTCGGTTCGAGCCCGAGAGGTGGTACCATCGCGGCGTACGATGGTACGCAAGTCGCTCCAGCTAAGCCCTCATCTAGCGACTGAGCGCGGCTGCGGCGATGATCCAAACGCCCATCACCGCGAAGAGCACAGCGGCAGCGGTGCGGATCGCCTTCAATGGGAAGACCTTCACCGCCGCCTCGCCCAGGTAAACTGCTGGCACGTTCGCCAGCATCATGCCCGCCGTCGTGCCCACGGTCACGAGGACGATCTGCTGATAGCGCGCAGCCAAAAGGGTGGTCGCCACTTGAGTCTTGTCGCCAATTTCCACCAGGAAGAAGGCCACCAGCGTTGTTATGAAGACACCAAAGCCACGCGTTGACTTGACGTCATCGTCATCGGCCTTGTCAGGCACCAACGCCCAGGCCGCCATGAGAATAAAAGCCACGCCCACGACGTACTGGAATACGGGCCCAGACAGCCAGCGCGCCAGGAAATAGCCGGCCGTCGCCGCCAAGCCGTGATTGAGGATGGTCGCCGCCAGGATGCCGCCGATGATCGGCAGCGGCTTGCGAAACCTGGCCGCAAGAATGATCGCCAGCAGTTGTGTCTTGTCGCCGATCTCGGCGATGGCGACCACGACGGCGGAAAAGAACAAAGCTTCCATGAACGCGATTCCCAGGCCGTATGGACACGACAACGCAAACCTCCGCGGCCTTGGCCGGAGCTAGCGTCGTCGGTCTCGCCAAGCCGGATCACTGATCCGCCGCACCCGCCATGGCCACTGTACGGCCAAGTATGTTGACGGACGCTCCGCCTAAGCGGGCGGCTACTCCCCGAGTAACGACGAGGATGTAGCGGGGGCTGAGCGCGACTGTAAACCCCAAAACGAAAAAGCCCCGGAGGCGGAACCTCCGGGGCCTTCTCAATTTAATCGCAGTCGCCTCAGTCGGCCATCTGGAACCGGATTGGAACCCGGACCAGACCGCCCGCAACGGGCGAACCGTCTCGGGTCTGAGGTCGCATCCGGAAGAGCCGGCTCATACGAAGCGCGGCGCCGCCGAAGTCTTGGTCGGCCGGAGTTTCCGACACGACCGAGCAGTTTTCCAAACCACCGCGAGCATTGACCGTGCAGCTGAGCGTCGCGCTACCCGACACGTTCATGCGCGAAGCACGTTCGGGATAGTAGCGCTGGGTCTCTTCCGCGGTCGGCCTGCGTTGCCAATCCGGCTGCGTGATCACCGACGGACGCGGCGCCTCAGGAGGCGGCGCGGCCGGCGGCCGGGGCTCTTCGATCCGCTTTTCAACCGGCGGAACCGGCAGAGGCGGGATCGTCGAAGGTAGGTCCGGCGCGGCGACAGGCGGACGCGGCTGCAGCTTGGGCGGCGGCGGCGGCGGTGTGTTCGACGGCGGCGGCGGCGGCGGCGGCGGGGGAGGCGGCACGGGCTTGATGATCGACACGTCGGTCACCTCGTCCGAGTACTCCTTGTAGTTCGGCTCAAACCGCGTCTTCCACAGGTACACGCCAATCGCAACGTGGGCGATGATCGAGACGATGATCGCAATCGTCACGCCCTTGTTGCGAGCCGGTTTCCGTTCGTCGAACGGATTGTGCGCCGGGTGGGCGACGTCAGTGGTCGGGGTATCAGTCATTCGTCTTCCCCCCTACCCCTTGTCTTCGCCGACCAGAGCAACGCTGTAGAAGCCGTTGTCCTGGAGCATGTTCATGACAGCCATGAAGTCGCCGTACATGGTGTCGGTGTCAGCGCGGATGAAAATCCGTTCCTTGGTCGGGTTACGGCTAGCACCCAGTTGGGACCGAAGATCGTCGCCTAGAGCGGAGACGTCCGTCGGAAAGTCCTGGATGAAGATCCGACCGTTGTTCTGGATCGAGATGTACACCGGCTTCGGCGGATTAGTGCCTGGCGGAGCGACCGCGGGAGGCAGCGCCACCTTCACGGTAACGGCCGCCATAGGGGCCGCCACCATGAAGATGATCAGGAGAACCAACATCACGTCCACGAACGGGGTGACGTTGATCTCCGCGTTCTGCGTCTCCGTGTACTTGCCGCCCCCGGAACCCGAGAGTTTAGCGGCCATGTAGGTTACGCCCCCTTGTCGAGCTGCCGCGAGATGGCGTTGGTGAGCTCAGCAACGAAACCTTCGGTGCGCGCGCCGTAGGCGGAGATCTTCGTTTGGAAGAAGTTGTAGAAGATAACCGACGGGATAGCGGCGAACAGGCCGAGACCAGTGGCGAGAAGCGCTTCGGCGATGCCGGGGGCGACGACGGCCAGGTTGGTCGTGTTGGTGTTCGCGATGCCGATGAAGGAGTTCATGATCCCGTAAACGGTGCCGAACAGGCCGATGAACGGACCGTTCGAACCGACCGAAGCCAGGAACTGCATGCCGCCCGAAAGGCGACGCGCCAGCGTGGCTTGGACGGCGCCAACCGCCATCTGAGCACGAACCAGAGCGTGTTCGGGGTGCTGGGTCAGCACGCCGGCTTGACGCGACAGTTCAATTTCAGAAGCAGCCGCAGCGGCCATGTCGGCCAGCGGGTTGCCGTCGAACTCTTCCGAGGTCGCGATGCGGCCCATGTCTTGCACCGACTTGGCGCCGCGGAAGGCTTCGAGGAAGGCGTCCGAACCCTTGTTCAGCGAGCTGAACTCGATGCTCTTAATGACGAGCAGGGTCCACGAGAAGATCGAGCAGAGAACCAGCCCGATCATGATCACCTTAACGACCGGGTCAGCGTCCATGAACATGGTGCCGACGCCGAGCTTGCCGGCGTGGTCCATGGTCGGAGGGGCTTCTTCAGCCACCGGAGCGGCCGGAGCGGCAGCCGGGGCGGCGGCGGCGTCAGCCGCGGCCGGAGCAGCCGCCGGAGCGGCCGGAGCAGCGCTCTGAGCGAGCGCGGGCGCGCTCGCCATCAGCGCAACGGCGCCGAGGAGAGCGATGAAAGGAGTCTTGAATTTGTTGTCGAGCATCTGTCGCCAGTTCCTGGTTGGTCTAGCACGATTGGCCGGAGGGTCGTCGCGCGAGAGCGTCTCCACCCCAAGTTAAAGCAAGCCAGCCGTCTCCCCCGATAATTCGGAAATGACGTCAGTGCCCATATCGGTCGCCCGACCCGCCGAACTCGCATCCACTGAAGCGCGGAGGCAGGTCCTTCGAGGCGTTCGGCTTCGCCCTCCCCCCAGGGAAAATGAAGCCGTACCGATTTGTGGCGTAGACCCTTTGGCAACCCCTTTATGGCCCGTCAAGGCCCGTGTGGCGGAGCATTCCAGTCAAATCCTGATTAAACCAAGCGTATGCCGCAATGCAGCATAAGCGTGACAAGTTGCGAGCCCTTAGAAGCGGGGACTTTTAGGAAAATTCACGCTGCAGCGCAGCAAGATCGCAGGCATGAAAACTTCACACCCTCCGATCGGCCCGAGACTTCTCTCGACGCGGAACTGAACATCGTTTGGACAGCAGGCGCCCACGCGGCATCGCGTCTGACCGCCTTCACCGAACTTGGTCTGCCGATTTCGGGCCGGCGCACAGTGATTTCACGCATGCCGGGCGAGGCGGCGGTCGACGGAGACGAGGGCCAAACCTGTCGCGAGAAATCCACCGCCCAGGATCAGAAGGGTGAGAATCACGCGACCCCACCCGCGCCCAGGGTCGAGGAATGGGTAGATCGCGAAACCCGCCTCCCAGCCCCACAGCAACGCATAAGCACCGTACGCTGTCAGCAGACCCAACCAGACAAACGCATGACGCCAGCGCAACTCACCTTTCGGCGCAAGGACCAGCCAGAATAACCCAGCCGCGATCGGCGAAACTTTGTGCAGGAAGATATCCGCGATGGGCCCGAGCCCAGGGAGCACCAGAAAGCCCTCCAAGAGCAGCGCGTAGACGACGCCGACCGTCATCATGCAAAGCGTCGCACCGCCGACCCAGCCGGCCGGCGCACGTCGCCCTAAGGCGACGAGCGTCATCATGACCGCGAAGGCCAGATTGCTGAGGATCGTGAAGTAGCGCGCCATGGCCAGGGCCGTGATCAGGCCATCGCCCGTGACGGCAAGGGTCGCGACAGTCTGCAGGATCAACCCACACCATGCGCAGATCGCAACCAGGCCAGCGCCCGCCCGTTCAGCGCAACGGGGCGGCGAGCGCCAGGAAGGGCTTGGCGTCAGGGCCATGTAAGCACCCTAGCCCAACACTTGGACCAAGGGGCGCCTTAGAAATCTGAGGAATGGTGCCTGGGGGCGGATTCGAACCACCGACACGCGGATTTTCAATCCGCTGCTCTACCAACTGAGCTACCCAGGCCCGGGCTGCGAGGTCGATCCCCAAGGGGGCCGGCGACGCGGGAGCCGCTCTATAAAAGACGGGTTCGCCGAAGTCCAGCGAGCTCAGTCGACTTCGTCATCTGCGAGGTCTTCGGTCTCGCCGGGCACGGCGTAGCGATTAGTCAGCCATCTCTGCAGATCCACGTCCGAACAGCGTTTCGAGCAGAATGGCTTGTAGGCGTCCTGAGCCGGGCGCTTGCAGATCGGGCACGTCATAGAGTGCTGACTTTCAACGTATCACGGGCGCCGTCGACTGCCCTCAGGGCGAAGCGAAGACCCATTTTAGCTTGCAGCGCCTTCAGCATGGGCTCCGCCAGAGAGACAATCTGCGCCGGACAGGCGGCCACCAGCCTGGCGCCCGGTTGGGCCAGGCCCTCCCGCATCAGGGCGCGGATTGCGCGGTGAGCCAGACTTTCATCGGACAGTGCGCCATCGCTGCGGCACAGGCGTTCAAAATTCGGCTGAACACGACGCGGCAGGGACAGTTCCATGGCGCCGAACTTGCCCACCGGCCCGATAGCGACGCCCGGATTATCCGGCGCGAAGGCCGTCCGCGCGGCGGTCAAAAGCGCTGGACCGTCATGGCCGCGGCCTACGAGATCGATCACCACCAATCCGCCGAGACCTTTCAGTCGTAGAAGTCGCGCGCTTTCAGCGATCGCCGCGAGGTTCGCCGCCCGCGCCGCGCGCTTGGAGTCAGCGCCCTTGCGCTCTCCCAGATCGACATCGATGGCCGTCAGCGCCCGCGTAGGCTCGATCGAAAGAGAGCCCCCGCCCGGTAGATTGAACACCTGCTCCAGAACATCGGACTGAGCCTCATCGGCGATGGTCATCGCTTCCAGGCCGCCCACCGGCTCAGCGCCATGGACAAACTGTGAGAGCGCCTCGGCGACGCTGGGCGGCGGCTCCAAAAGACGGGGGGAGCCATCGGCCTCCCCCAACGCGCGCACGACGGCGACCTTGCCGCGGCGGGCCTCGGCGCGAACCTCCACGCGCAGCATCGCGCCTCGAGTCGGGCGGTCTTCCGGTCGGAAGGGCAGCATGGCCTCGACACCGTCACCAAGATCAAGAAAGGCGCTCGACAACACAGGTTCGACATTGACGACCCGCGCGGCCGCCCGCGCGCCCAGGAGCGCCAGCGGGTTGTCCCCATCGCGCCGGATCAGCAGCCGTTCTGGCCGACCGTCGAGTGTCACCACGCCACGGGTCTCGCCCACGCCGTCATCGAGATAAGCCCGCCGTTCGCTCATGCTGGCCACCCCGCGCCGAACAACAGATTCCGTGTCTCATAGAGCGGAAGACCGACCACCGCAGGGTAAGATCCATGGACGGCGATGATGAACGCGCCGGCGCGCCCCTGAACACCGTAGCCGCCGGCCTTGCCGATCCCTTCCCCGCCCTCAGCGTAGCTGTCAATCTCAGCGTCAGACAGCCGCTTCACCTGCACGCGCGTCTCCACCAGCCGCGACCAGGTCTGGCCGTGCGCAGCGACAGCGACCGCAGTCAGCACGCGATGGTTGCGGCCTGAAAGCAGCGTAAGGCACTTGCGGACCTCGCCCGCGTCTTCCGCCTTCGGAAGGATCCGACGTCCGACCGCCACCACGGTGTCGGCGCCAAGCACAACGTCGTCAACATGGCCCCTTGCGACGTGAGCCGCCTTCGCCGACGCAAGCCGCAAAGCGAGGCGTCGCGGCGTCTCATCCCTCAAAGGCGTCTCGTCGATATCCGCTGGCGCGATCACATCCGGCTCAAGACCGATCTGACGCAGCAACTCGACCCGCCTGGGGCTTGCAGAGGCCAGCACAAGGCGCATGTCGTCTCCTGGCGTTCGGTCAGCGGACGCGGAAAGTAATCCGGCCCTTGGTCAGGTCGTAGGGGGCCACTCGCCGCGCTTTACGCCAGGTTCAGCGACCTGAACAGACGGCGAAGCCCCCATCCTCGCTTAACCAAATCGCGCTTCGATGCGTCGGGCGAGCGCGTCGCGGACCTGCCGGTAGGCGTCCAGCCGCGCCTCGCGCGTACCCTCCGCCAGGGTCGGATCGTGGGTCGGCCAGTACTCGATCTCCACTGAAGGCGCGCGCGTCAGTTCGACCGCCTGGTGGTGGGCCTCCGGCGTCAGCGAGATAACGAGATCGAAGGATATCTGCCGGACGTCCTCGAATGTCTTCGCCCGATGCTGGCTCAGATCGACGCCGATCTCGGCCATCACCGCCCTGGCGAAGGGATCCGCAGACGGATCTAGCGACTTCATGGCCGGATCTTTCAAGCCGGCGCTGTCGGTGAAGACTTGCCCCGCGAACATCCGGCGCAGCAGGCCCTCCGCCATGGGCGAGCGCACCCGGTTGAGGTTGCAGGCGAACAGGACGGCGCCAGGTCTTTCCAGCACGGCGCCTAGCCTCGCCTGTGCAGGGCGCAGATCAGGGTGAACAGCCGCCGCGCCGTGTCGGCGTCTGTCTCGATCTTGCCCTTCAGCCGTTTACGCAGCAGTTCCGAGGCCTCGTTGTGCAGGCTGCGCCGACCCATGTCCAAGGCCTCGATCTGCGCCGGAGTCGATTGCCGAATCGCCTGGTGATAGCTCTCGCAGACCAGAAAATAGTCCTTGATGAGCGGCCTAAACGGCGTGAGCGAAAGAATATGCCGGTGCTCGTAGCCCTGGCTCGCCACGTCCAGCACCAAGCGGTTGTCGGCGAGCGAGATGACCAGGGCGTAGGGACCCGCGTCGCCGCCCTCTGGTTGAAATGAGTTCTGCTCCAGCAGATCGAAGATCGCGATCTGTCGCTCCTGCTCCTGGTCGCGCGAAATGGCGGCCAGGGACTCTTCGTCAATATGGACGGCGTTCAGGCGGGGCTTGCCGGCGTCAGCCATTCTTGGTGGGCCGCCCGCCGTCGCTCAACTGAGGCGGATCGCGCTCGAGCGGGCGTGCGCCGGCAGACCCTCGGCTTGCGCCAGGATCACGGTCGGCGGTCCCAGGCGCGCGAAGGCGGCGGCGTCGCATTGCACGATCGAGGTGCGCTTGATGAAGTCGTAGAGCGAAAGACCCGATGAGAATCGCGCCGCACGGCTGGTCGGCAGGACGTGGTTCGAACCGGCGACATAGTCGCCGATCGCCTCAGGCGTCAGCCTGCCCAGGAACATCGCGCCGGCGTGACGCACGCGGTCGGACAGCGTTTCGGGATGATCAACGGCGAATTCGACGTGCTCGGGCGCGATCTGATCCACCAACTCAGGCGAGCGGTCCAACGGCGCGATGACGACCGCGCCGTGGTCGCGCCACGACTGCGCGGCGGCCTCGCCGGTCGACAGCGACTGCAGCTGGATCTGAATTTCGACCTCGACCTGAGCGGCGAAATCCTCATCGTCGGTGATCAGGATCGATTGCGCCGCCGGGTCATGCTCGGCTTGGCTCAGCAGGTCCGCGGCGATCCACTTCGGGTCGTTCTTGCCATCGGCGACGACGACGATCTCGGAGGGGCCCGCCAAGGCGTCGATGCCGACCACGCCGTAGACCCGGCGCTTGGCGGCGGTGACGAAGGCGTTGCCGGGTCCGACGATCTTGTCCACCGGCAGGATCGGCCCTGCGCCGTAAGCCAGGGCGGCGACGGCTTGCGCGCCGCCGACCCGCCAAATCTCGGTGACGCCCGCGATCTGCGCCGCCGCCAGGACGGCCGGCTCCAGCTTGCCCGGCGGCGTCACCATGGCGATACGTCCTACGCCCGCGGCGGCGGCCGGCACGACATTCATCAGAACGGTTGAGGGGTAGGCCGCGCGGCCGCCCGGCACGTAGACGCCCACCGCGTCCAGCGGCCCCCAGCGCCAGCCCAGGCTCACGCCGTCCTCGTCTATGAATTGCTGGTCGGCGGGGCGCTGGCGCTCGTGATAGCGTCTGATGCGCTCGGCGGCGAACTTCAGGGCGTCGCGCACCTCCGCCGGGCAGGCCGCCGCGCCGGCGGCGATCTCCTCGGCGGACACGCGCAAGGTGGCTTCCGTCAACTCGACGCGGTCGAACTCGCGGCTGAACCGCAGCAGAGCCGCCACGCCCTCGACGCGGACGGCGGCCAGCACGTCGCGGACGATCGCGTCCACCTCTTCCGGCGTGTCGCGGCGTTCCTCCACGAAGGCGGTGAAGGCGGTGCTGAAATCGGCGTCGGTGTAGCGAAAGCGGCGCATGCGGGGTCTTTAGCGGGCCGGGCGGGCGAACGCCATGGCCCGGCCGTCTGGATCGCGCGCAAATCAGGCGTCGTGGTTCGGCGTCCGCGGCGTGGACCAGGGCTGCGACACGTCGGCCAGTACCGCCTCGACGCACTCCACCCGCACGCGGATGTCGCCACCGCCGGCGAAGACCAGGCTTACCGTCCCACCGGGCGCGTCCTCGGGCTCGAAGCCGATGGACAGCAGGGCCAGCACCGCGTCCTTCGCGCGCATCCGCACGCGCCGGGCCTGCACGGCTTCGACGCCCGCGAACTGCAGCGCTGCGCGCACCCGCTGGCTCTGGCCGCCTTCCCAGCGGTAGCGGTTGAGCGCGATCGTCAACCGGCGCGCCTTCGGCTCATACTGGATGTCGCCGACCTTGATCACGGCGTCCTGCAGCGCCGCCGACACCACCGCCAGATCCTCGGCGTCCTGCGCCATCAGGCGCAGCGGCGCAGACATCTCGCCGCTCATTCGTCCGGCTCCCCGTCGCCCTTGATCCGCCGGATCACCGCGCCGCAGGCGCTCAACTTCTCTTCCAGGCGCTCGAAGCCACGGTCGAGGTGATAGACGCGGTTCACGGTCGTCTCGCCCCGCGCCGCAAGACCGGCGATCACCAGGCTGACCGAGGCCCGCAGGTCCGTCGCCATCACCTGCGCCCCCTCAAGAGCGTCGACGCCGCGCACCCGCGCCTCACCACCGTGTACGGCGATATCCGCGCCCAGGCGCCCGAGTTCCGGCACATGCATGAAGCGGTTCTCGAAAATCGTTTCGCGCACCAGGCTCTCGCCCTCGGCCAGCGTCATCAGCGCCATGAACTGCGCCTGCAGATCCGTAGCGAAGCCTGGGTAAGGATCGGTCGTGACTTCGACCGCCTTCAGGCGCGCCGCCGGGTCCCGCGTGATGGTCACCCCATCGTCGTGACGCGTTACGCCGACGCCGGCCTCGATCATCTTGGCGCTGAGGGCGTCGATCAATTCCGGGCGCGCATGGGTCAGCCGCACCTCGCCGCCGGCCATGGCCGCGGCCAGGGCGTAGGTGCCCATCTCGATCCGGTCGGCGATCACCGCATGGCGCGCGCCGCCCAGGCGCGAGACGCCCTCGATCGTGATCGTCGGCGTCCCGGCGCCGCTGACCTTCGCGCCCATCTTGTTCAGGCATTCGGCCAGGTCGGCGATCTCCGGCTCCTGGGCGGCGTTCTTCAACACCGTCGTCCCCTGGGCCAGCACGGCGGCGAGCAGGGCGTGCTCCGTCGCGCCGACCGAAACGAACGGAAACTCGATCTCCGCGCCGATCAGGCCTCGCGGCGCCTGGGCGTAGACATAACCTTCATGCAGGTCGATCCGCGCGCCCAGCGCCTCCAGCGCCTTCAGGTGCAGGTCCACAGGCCGCGCGCCGATGGTGCAACCGCCTGGGAGGGAAACCTTCGCCTGTCCGGTCCGCGCCACCAGCGGTCCCAGCACGTTGAACGACGCCCGCATCTGGCGCACCAGGTCGTAGGACGCAAAGCCCGAGACGATCTCGCGGGTCGTCAGGCTCATGGTCTGGCCGGCGGTGACCACGTCGGCCGACGGATCGTCGCTCTCCTCGACCACCGTGCCCAGCCGGGTCAGCAGCCGGCCCAGGAAGCGGGTGTCGGCCAGCCTCGGCATATTGGTCAGGATCAGGGGTTCTTCAGTCAGCAGGCTCGCCGCCATCAGCTTGATGGCCGAGTTCTTGGCGCCGCTGATCGGGATGCGCCCCGCCAGCCGCGCGCCGCCGGTGATGGCGATACGGTCCAATCCAGATCCTTAAGAAGAATGTCTGCCTACGGGCGCGCCGTTTCGCCGGATATCTAGCGCGCGCCGCCGACCTTCGCAAAGGCCGGCGCCTCAGCTTTTATCGCGGGCCTTGTCGGCGGTCGGCTCGACCGGTTTGGCCGGCGCCGGCGTCAGGCCCTTTCGCCGGCGCAGGTTGTCCCGCAGCGCCTGGGCGAGCTTGGCCTCGCGCGCGGCGACTTGCCTGTCTTCCGGATCGTCACCCATAACCAGATCGCTCGCCCAGCCGCCCCGGCGCGTCAAGCACCGGATGAACACCGATTTTGGGGCTTCACGCGCCCGCCGGTCGCCGCTATAGCCCCCGCCTCACCTTTCGCCGCCGTAGCTCAGTGGTAGAGCGCATCCTTGGTAAGGCTGAGGTCGTGGGTTCGATTCCCCCCGGCGGCACCATTAAAAAGGCCCCTGGAGCGACCTGCTCCAGGGGCCTTTTCTATGCCCTCACCGCCAGAACATGGCGACTCCCATGAACCGGTCAGGCCTCACCGCCCGCACGGCGCCGCCGCCATCCCCTTGCTCTTCGCCCAGCGGCACAGGCGGCCGATCTGCGCCTCCAGGCCTCGTCCCCAGAACAGCACGGCGGCGCTATAGTCGTTGGCCGCCTTCTCCGAGCTCAGCGCCGCCAGAGGCACGGCCGGCTCGGCCGGCGCGACCAGGTCAGCAGCCGGCGGGTGGCTTTGCGCCAGGTTCGGCTTGTGAACGCAGGACGCCGCACAGATAAGCGCGGCGAGCAGCGCTAGGGATCGCATCGGTCTGTCCGTCATCGGCGGCCTCCAGCTGGCGTTGCGCGCGCTCGAGGTTGAGCGCGCTCTCCTGGCGCTCGGCGGCCAGGCTTTCCTTGATCGCAGCGTCCTCGCGAGCCGCGCGCGCCGCCGCTGCGGCCTGGGCGGCGAACACCCGCCGCTCGCCGGCCTTGCCGGCCAGGACGACGAAGAGGCAGCCCACAATCAGCAGGGCGACAACGCCCAGCGCCGCCGCGCCCCCGCGGCCGGACCTCAGCCACGCCCAGACGACACCCGCCGCCGTCACGACCGCGCCTCACGCGCCTTCAACCAGGTGAGCACGACCACCATCGTCGCCGCCAGCGCCGCCACCGTGGCCACCACCGCCAGCGCCTGCGCCACCCAGGGCGAGGCCGCGCCATAGGGCGCCATCGCCTCCGTGACCGCCTTGGCCGCCACCGGCGCCGCCGCCGCCGCGCTGATCGCCCCGGTCAGCACCGTGGCCGACTTCTGCGGCGGCGTCGGATCGGCCGCGGTCGGCGGCGTCGCCTGCGCCCGGGTGACGCCGGAACTCACCGCCTCGGCGCTCGACCCAGGCTCCTCGCGGGCCCACAGCTTGCACTCCTCCGCCCGCCGGGCGACCAGGCCGTTCAACTTGCGCCCGCCGGCGTTGACGAACCGCATCAGTTCCAGCGGAACCTGGTCGAACTGCCGCGCCCGAAGCCGCTTCCAGATCGTCCAACCAGGATCCGCGCCCACGTTAAACACGAACGACAGCAAGGCCGCATACTGGCCCTCGGTCAGCTCACCCACGACCGGCCCGATCCGCGCGGCCAGCCGCGAGGCGGCGACCGCCAGGTCCTGCGCCAGCAGGGCCTCGGCCTCCAGGCGCGTGATCCGCCGGTCCGCCGCTACGTCCTCGGTGTGGCCATAGCCGATGGTCCAGACGCCGGCCGGATCGCGGTAGGCCTCCAGGCGCAGGCCTTCATGCGCGGCGACAAAGGTCGCCGCGTTCGCGGGGATCGATCTCATGGAAGTCTCCTGTCTTGTGCGGCTCGCGCTCAGGCGATGCGGCGGCGATAGGTCTCGGCCAGGGCCAGGGCCTCGGCCAGCCGCGCACGCAAGCCGGCGATCTCTGCGTCCCGCGCGGCGATGCCGTCGGCGGACAGCCCCAGTTGTCGCCGCAGCGCGCTCACCGTGTCCTCCAGGCAACCGACCCTGTCTCGCAACCGGTCGGCCTCCTCCCTCAACTCGGTGATCACCGCCGACGCCGCGTCCTGGGCGATCCGGATCAGGTCGGCACGCCGCCGCCCGCCGGCCTCCCGCGCATCCCGCCAGAGCTTCAGCCAGGGCAGCACGCCCACCGCGACCCCGCCCGCCAGCGGCCCCCAGGCCTGCAGCAGATGCAAGGCGTCCATCAGGCGCCCCCGATCAGGAGACAGCCGTCCTCAATCCGCGGCATGGCGGAGTCTCCTACTATAGCCAAGCTCTATACTTGCAGGGGTTCACTTTGACGGCTTTAAGCACTGCGTTCACAGCCTGCGCCTGCATTACTGCAGAATTGATCAAGTTAAGGCTGCGTCAATTCGCTCAGCGCATAGGAACCTCTTCGGGGGGATACGACCATGGCTGACTTGCTAGGCGTCGCCCTGCGCAGCGGGTCGACCATCGCGGGGGCTTCGGAATGTTAGTGTTCGAGGATGACGAGCTGATCGTCCGATCGAGCGACAACCTATCCGGCGACACGTGCGTCGTGACGTTCAGCCACCGCGAGAAGTACCCTTACGCCGATGGGAAGGCGGGCTTTTCTGAGGGCTTCCTTCAAAAGCGCGGAATTCCCCACGTCTGCTTCATCGCTAAGCGAAACCATTGGTGGCAGGTTCGCTCCTTGCCCTATGCCATGAGCGCCGCCTGGGCAGCGATCGCTGGCAAGCACAGGCGCGTCGTCACATACGGCTCAAGCATGGGGGGCTACGGTGCACTACTGGCGGCGGCGTTCTTCCCTGTCCACAAGGTTATTACCTTTCACCCGCAGGTTTCTCTGAACCAAGTCAACGTATCCGATCGCCGATGGACGATCGAGCAAAGCGAACTGACGTTCTGGTTTGACGAGTTGGCCTACCGTGTATCCCCTGAGACAGAGGTATCCGTCATCTACGATCGCTGGCTTGAGCTCGACCGTCGGCACGTGGATTTTCTGCGTCAGCAGCGCCCCATCGACGAAATCCACATCGGGTTGTCTGGACACGGCACGATGGAAGTGTTGCACCAGACTGGCCTGCTTACGCCGCTGATCGAAGGGCTCATCGCGGGCGAGGCTGATCGCACTGACTTCAAGAAGAAATTTAGAGCTGCTCGCAAGTGGAGCCCATACCTCTACTCTATGGTATCCGAATTGCTCACGTCAGACGGAAGGCGCGAGTGGGCGGCGATCTATAACCGGCGGGGCAAGAAGATCGCGGAGCGTCTAGCGCTGCGGGCCAAAGTCCAGTCGCGCACTTCGCTCCCGGTTAACGAAGCTCCTGAGCGTCCAACTGATACTTCTTGCTGAACTGGCGCGACTTTCCCTTCACCGCCTTAAGATCGAAGTCGTAGGCGTCAAACAGCGGTGCCCAGTTCTCCTCGGCACCCTGCCACTTTCCGCCGCCCGATGACTCCAAAGCGAATACACGCAGTCTGGGATCGAGCGAGCTTTCGTCGATCTTCAGTTGGGTGAATTCCGAGAAGTACGCAAAGGCGATCTCAAATTCGAGGTCGGGGAACCGCCCAGCCACGGCCTCGCAGATCGCATTTAAGTCCTGCGTCGTGCAGGGACGATCATCGACGACATAAGGCGTCGCGAGGGCCCCATCGTGATGCCCCGCCAAGCGGATGAAAAGCGTGCGATGTCCCTCGGCCAAGAGCTCCCTCATGACGGAGTATTTATGAGCCAATTTCTCCTGCGCCTTCTGCATTGTGGCCCGGTCAATGATCACTGCGCCGCCATCCGTGCGGTGGAATTCGTGAGCGTAGGCAACACCGTAGCTTTCACACAGCGGCGTCCGCCCCTCATGCGTCACGCTGACGGCTTGGCAGAACGATTGGCCCTCATCGGCTAAAACTCGTCTAATTGACGAGAGGGGGGCGACCAGCCAGTCGAACGGGCTGTGGTAGTGGAATCCGAGGCGCCGTTCGATCTGGTAGGATACCTGGCACAACCCACCCAAACTCAACACCAACTCTATTCGCTTGTTCAACGCTAACTCCCGTCACTACAGCAGACCATGCTGCAGTGCGGGATGCGCTGTAAATCACATTTGCGTCGATCCGTTGTCGCAATCCCACTTTCCAAATTTGTGCACCGGAATCGGCGCCGCGGGATTAGCCGCCAAGGCGCACGTCAGCAGCGTTGATCGCCATTGCAACTGTGGGTGTAACTCCTTTCGCCAGTTGCCCGGACGAGTTGGACACGCCAAAGCTGTCTCCGGCGCCGAACGAGGTCGCACCGTCGCTGCGATCGAAGTCGACAGACACGCGCAGGAGCTTGCCGGGGAGTTTGCCCCGGCCCGAAGAGCCCGGCGGGATATTCTCCAAGGCGATCCCCTGGAAGAGGGCCGCGCTGTCGCTGTCGGTCATCGGCCGGGAGTCGCCGTCTGTGTTCCGGGCGATCGGATGCTTACGCAGGATCGCAGTGCCGCCGGAGTTGTAGAACACCAGTTCCTCGTCGCTGAACCGCGGCCGCCAGCGCTCCGATACGTCCATCTCCGAGAACGCCGCGCCGGTCAGTTGGGCGTTGAGGGCCCACAGGATTGCCGACTGCGACATCGCCCCATAGCTCGCGTCAACGGTGATCGTCTGGTTAGAGCCGCCATCGACGGCCACGGCCATGGTCGTCGCGCCGGCCGTGACGGCGGCGGCGATCCGCACGGACAGCTTGACGATGTCGTCGGCCGAGTTCTGGCCGACCATGTGGTTGGCAACGTCCCACTTGCCGAAGACCGCGCCAGGCAGCCCGCCGCCGGAGACGTCGGTGATGACCTCGCCGAAGAGGTAGGGCAGTAAAGCCCCGCTGACGGTGATCGCGCTGGATCCACCAGTCGAGTTGCTCTGCACCCTCAGTGCGCGCGACCCGCAGTCGTCGTAGACATAGGCCGCCGGGCTGTTGCTGTGGCCGGTGACCACGAACTCCATGTGGTCGGCGATCTGTAGAGCGGGCGTGTTCGTCAGCCAACCGGTGCCTCCGGCGCGGAACGTGCCGCGGAGCTCACAGCCCACCATTGTGAAGCTGTCCGCCTGCCCGGAACCGGACGGCTGCAGCTGGACGGCGATGGCATCGGGGCCAGCGACAGTCGGCGTGAGCTGGCAATTCTCAAGCACGATCTTCGACGGCTTGGAGAAGTCGCCGCGGGTGTGCGCGTAGAATGGCACCTTGCCCTTCGCCCGGACGTTGCGAAGCGTTAAGGTCATGCCCGACCACATGCCGACGCCGAACGGGTAGGTGGCCGTCCAGACGCCCGTGCCGCTCGGATTGCCGTTGGCGGCCTGGTAGGCGAGGACTTCAGCGTTGCCATAGTGCTCGGCGTCGACGTTCTCGAACACCACGTCGCAATCGACGAGCGACGCGAAATCGACGTGGAAGACGTAGCGCCCCCCCTGCATCGACGCTCGGGTGTTGGCGGCGCGGAAGTCAGAGCGGACGTCGGTCTGCGAAGTGTTCGTGACCGTGCCGAGGGCCGTGCTGCCGACGAGATAGCCCTTGAGGTGCGAGCGCGCCGGATTGTCACCGGAGAAGTCGACAAAGCTCTTGGTCGATAGGCCCTGCTCGTTGAGGACGCCCAGGCCCTTAATCTCGTAGCGCTTGGTGCGGCGGGCATCGTTCACCGCCGCGAAGGCCGCCGCAACGGTCGTGTAGTTGGCCCCTGAGGGCGCGACGGTGAACCGCCGGCCATAGTTGCCTCGAGCTCCGCTGGCCGCCTGGTCGGCAGCACGTCGGCTGGCGCGTTTCTCAGCCTGCAGTGCGTTGATCGCGCCCAGGGGCTGGGCGGTGTCCGCGGTCTGGACCACCTCCATCCGCACGGCGCGTAGTTCAATCCAGTCGTCCTGGGCCGTGGTGACGCCCGACGGAATCTGGAAAAAGGGCTGCGGCCACAGGTCGTTTGTGGTGCACGCCACCTCGAATTCGATGATGCGGGTCGTACCGAATTGCTCCTGGCGCACCGCGGGCGTGACGTTCCGCGTGCCCCCCACGGTCTTGACCTGGGCGGTGATGGTGGGCGTCCGCGCCCAGTCGGCGTTCGTCTCGGCTACCAAGGTGAACCGCAGCGTCTGGCCAGGCAGCAGGACGCTTTCGTCGGCGTCGTAGGTCAGGACGGACTGCAGGAAACTGGACGCGCCAGTTTGACCGGCCGGGATCGTCATGCCGATCGGGCGCCCGGTGTAATCGTTGCGCAGCGCAGCGCCGTTCGCGACCGACGCGACCATCGACGCGTCGTCGAGCAAATCTGTAACCTGCGGCCGGGTGGAAGCACGCTCGCCGCGGATTCGTTCGGCTACCTGGTCAGTCGGCACATCGCTCGCCGGAGCTACGACGTCCCAAGCCCAATCAGTAATCTCAATGTAGTCGTCCTGGGCCGAAGTTCCCGGCGTGCCGTTCTGGACGTAGGGCTGCAGCGTATATTCGTCGCCCACCATCGGCACCAGGATCTCACCGAACCAGCGGGGCCCGACCTTCTGGTTGCGAATGACGCGCGAGCCGGTGTTCGTACGGGTCGAGCCGTTGGACAGTACGACCTGCGAGAGCAGGTTGATCGTCCGCCCCCAGGCCGTGTTTATGTTGCCGGCGATCGAAATCCGGATGGTCTTGCCTGCCAGTAGGGCACGGATTCGCGGTGGCAAGGTCAGGCGCGGCTGCACATAGGACGTACCGCCCGTCTGGCCAGTCGGGATCGTGATGCCCATGAGCTTGCCGCCCAGGGAGCGCGAGGTCGCACCGCCCGATAGCGCCGTGGTGCCCACTAGATCGTCCATGGCCGAGCCCATGCCAGCCCGGCGAATGTCGCGCACATCGCGCTGCTGAATCGCCGTGAGACGCGGGTCCACGGCACCGGTCGTAACCACGACGTAGCCGACCGAGGTCAGGTCGATGTTGAAAGTCGAGGCTGTGGAGAGCGACGTGCCCAGCTGCGCGATGACGCCGACGGCCGTAAGGTCCGTAGGGACCGTGTATTCGACTATCCGCGTGATCGTCGTGCTATTCTGCACGGTCGAGATGTGAGTGCCGCCCGTGGTCCCGCCCGTCGAAACGCGCGTAATGGCGACCGGGTTTGCGGTCAACAGTGGCTTGGCGGCCAGGAAGCCGGCCGTCGCTGCGTAGATGGCCGTGATCCGGATCGTCTTGCCGGCGAGCGCCGCAAGCTCCTCCGGCATGATGTTGATGCGGGCGGTGATGATCGAGCTGTTGCCGGTTTGGCCGGAGGGCACCGACACTCCGACCTGACGCGCTTCTGCGCTCGAGCTCGTGGCGCCGTTCGACACCCCGACTGACATCATGATCGGGCCCGCGGCGAACAGGTCGCCAGTGCCGGGAAGCGACGCAATGCTGACCGCGCTTGCATCGGCTGCCATCTCCGCCACCCCTGCTGCCATCGCGCTCGCGTTGGCCGCCGCGGCACTGCCGGCGGCAGCTGTGGCAGACCCTCCCGCGGCAGTCGCCGACGCCATCGCCGACCCGGCCGCCGTCGTCGCTATTCCTGCCTGCGCAGAAGCCTCCGCCGCCGCCGCCTCGATCTCCTCCGCAGACGCGGCGGGCACGATCGGCGTCACCGCGGCGAAGGCGCCGATCTGGCGGTCGTAGATCTGGTCCGACCAGGTGACGTCGAAAGTCGCGGTCTGTTCCGCCCACAGCGACGGGAACCGCCCCGCCGCATCGCTCTCGATCGGGAACGGCGCGGGCGTCGACATCGCCGCGTCCAGATAGACGGTCGCCGGTTCGGTGTGGTTCGTCGCCGTCGCATAGAAGCGCAGCAGCGCCGGCAAGGCGCGTCCATTTTGGTCGCGCGAAGGCATCGCGCCCGGCACGATGATGCGGCGTGCGGCCATGTCAGTCTCCGTGATGGTGGGGGTCAGTCCATATGACCGCCGGTCGCTCGACGATCAGACGAGCCTCGACGATGGATCCAGGGAGCCGTAGCCTTGCCGACGCTGAGTGGGCGACGTCGTCGCCGGCGCCGGCTTGGCGTAGTAGGGCCCAAGGCCCCTCAACAGGTCGTTGAACACGCCCGCCGAATCCGTCGCGGCCTTGCTCTGCGCCCCGGCGTTGGCCAGCAGCGCGTTGCCGGCGCTGTTGGCGTAGGCTTGGCCGGCCGCGCCCGCCTGGCCCGCCGCGCCCTGACCCCAGTTGGCGAGGTTGGTCAGGCCGCTCGTACGCCAGTTGCGATCGCTCTCATAGTTGGCGCGGCTGACACCCTGTTGCTGGTAATAGTCCTGCGCCAGAAGTCCGCGGGTGGAGTCGGCCAGCTGCTGCAGCGTGGCGTTCGACAGGCGAAAGCCCCCCGCCGCGGCGCGCGCCTGCACCTGACCGAGCGTGCGATCGAGCAGGAAGTTGAGCCCCGGGCTTTCCACATACTGCTGTGGGGTGAAGCTCCAGTTCGGCCCCGCGTCGAGATCGCCGCGTAGGTCGTCCAGGGCGGCGTAGCCCGCGTTCATATAGGGCTGCTGGTCGGCGCGGATCTGGTCGAACTGCTGCCTTTGCAGGTCCAGGGTCGCGTCGGTCGCCCGGCGGGAGGCCTTGGCCGCTGCGTTGGCGCCAAGGAGCGATGCGCCCGCGCCGAGGGCGGGCGCGAGGGAAGCTACAGGCATGTCCGCGTCATCCTCTTGAAAGCCGGCGCGCCCTCCCAGGCCCGCCGCGTTAAAATCCAGCCGCGCAGCTCGGCTTCGGCCAGCGCGGCGCCCTCGCGGGCCAAGTGTGGGGCGACGATGAAGTCGCCCATGGGTTCAAAACCGAAGCTGCGCGGCGGCCGCGACCGCGGGTTCGCCCGCGCCTCATAGGTGACCAGCGCCTGCATGCCCTGGCCGAAGCAGAGGGCGAGCGCCGCCTTGGCCGCGCCGTGGACCTCCCGGCCCCAGCCCTCCTTACGGAACAGGCTGTGCAGCTCGCGCACCCATCCCGGCGGATCCAGCGCGCAGATCAGAAAGCCGCCGTGCGTCGCGCGCAGCGGCAGGACCGCCGGGTTCGCCACGATCGCTGCGATATCCACCGCCTGGTCGAAGGCCGCGCCGCGCGCCACCTCCGGCGCGGCCAGCACAGCGGCCCAGAACCGCGGGTCCCGCTCAAGGCTCAGCGCCATCACGACGCTCCGGCGTTGCGCAGCGCCGCCACATAGGCCGCCAGCTGCGGCAGGGTGACGGTCGCGATATCGAAGGCCGAGCCGTCGGCGGCGCCCGTCGGCGCGCCCAGGCCGGCGAACGCGGCCTTCCCGGCCTTCTCCGCCTCCAGCGTCGCCAACGCCGCATCCACGCTCGTCGTGTCCGCCTTGCCGCCCAGGGCCGTCGCCACTTCGGCGAAAGTGTCCAGGCCCGCTGGCGCGCCGGCGATGAAATGGTTGTAGAGATCAGCCAGCGCCCCCGTGGCGAAGGCGGTCGTCGCGATCTGCGTCGTACTCGTTCCGGCCGTGGCGGTCGGGGCCGTGGGCGCGCCGGTCAGGGCTGGGCTGTCCAGGGCCGCTTTCAAGGCGAGGGCCGCATCCACCTCGGCCCGCTGCGCCGCGTCGGCCGCGGCGGCGAAGGCGGTGGTCGCGATCTGCGTGGTCGCTGACCCCGGGTCCGCGGTGGGCGCCGTTGCATAACCCGTCAGCTTTGGCGAATTAAGCGGCGCTTTCAGCGATAACTCGTCAGGAATGACGACTTCCACCGCCTCGATCGCGCGGGCCACCTCGCTCGTCACGTTTTGCCAGAACCGCTGGAAATAGGGGGTGATCCGGCCGAACGCCGTCTCGACGATGGGGGCGGCCTTGTCCAGGGCCGGAAGCTTCAACGCCATCAGCGCGGTCCCTCTTCGTTGAACCGCGCGCCGGTCACCACGACCGGCTCGGTCGTGCGCCATAGGTGGATGCGGCCCGGCCGCCGCACCCGCCCAAGCCTGCGCCAAGCGACCGCCGGATGGACGCCTTGCCGGCCGATCGGCCGCGCCGCCGGCGGGCTCCAGGTCCGGCCGCGATCGTCGGAGACCGACAGGCTGACGGTCGGATCATCCATCGGCGCGGCCGCCTCGCCGGTGGCGATATCCAGCATCACATTGGCGCAGCGCATCGGCGGGCCTTCCGCCTCCAGCAGGGCGGAAAACTCGAACAGCACCGGGTCCTCGCCGTCCGTCCGGCCGTCATTGTCCAGCACCCACACCGCCTCGCCGTAGCCGTCGCCCAGCAGCGCCATGTTGTTCGGCCCCACCGCGCTCACCGCCCCGCGGAACAGGTCCCGTCCATGGCTCGTCAGTTCGGCCCAGGCGCCCGTCGACAGGTCGTAGGCGAAGCTCCCCTCCCCCGGCGCATGCAGCACATAGAGGTCGTGTCCGCCCCAGCTGATCGTGCAGGCGTAAGGGTTGGCGGCGTTGTCGGTCGCCGAAACGCTGGCCCGCTCCAGTCGCTCCTCCAAGCTGGCGTCGCTGATCCGCACGGGGTTGGGCGCCGTGCGATAGACCCGCCGATCGGTGCCGAGCCAGCACACCGTATCCACACCGGCGATGTTCAGCTTCTGCACGGTGTCGCGGGCGGTCACCCCGATGCTGAACACCCGGCCGTTGATCCGCTGGAACGGCAGGTCCTGATCGCCCGTAGGTTGCCAGACCTCCGTCGTCAGCCGGCCGAACAGCCACAGCTCGTCGCCGATCACCTTCAGGCTGAACAGGTCGTCCGGCGCGCTCTCGGCGGTCGCATACGACGTGAA
Organism: Phenylobacterium immobile (ATCC 35973); assembly: GCF_001375595.1. Classification (NCBI taxonomy): domain Bacteria; kingdom Pseudomonadati; phylum Pseudomonadota; class Alphaproteobacteria; order Caulobacterales; family Caulobacteraceae; genus Phenylobacterium; species Phenylobacterium immobile. The sequence goes on from NZ_CVJQ01000002.1 coordinate 90,380, forward strand.
CGTCGGGTCGCTGCTGGCGATGTCCGACCAGTAGAATCGCCCCGCCACCGAGGCCACCAGGAAGTAGCCGTTCAAGATGTCGACGGCGTAGGCCTGGCTCTCGGGAAACCCCGCCTCGACCAGGGTCTCCCCGTCAGTCTTGTAGAGCGTCGTCCCGCAGGTCAGCACCAGCCAGTGCAGGTGGCCCTCGGCGCTCATCCGCAGGCCCGATCCGTCGACGGTCCCCAGGCTCACGGCCGCGCCCGTCGTCTGGTTCACGCGGTGGAGGGTCGAACCCGACAGGGCGAAGATCGCGCCAGAGTGACCTGCCGCCGCCAGCACGCCGCCCTTGCGGTAAAGGCCCCGGATCGGCCCCGCGCCCGGCGCCGAAAACGCCTTCAGACGCGGGCGCGGAACCAGAGAGGTCTGATCCTCCGTATTGGCCGGGGTCGGCTCGTACAGCATGTTCTTCAACAGCAGCGGCGGCAGCTGCGCCCGTGCATAGGCCGAGCGATTGAGCGGCAAAGGCGCCATCAGCCTAAGTCCCGGCTGCTGAGCCCCGGAAGCGCCGGTTCGGCTGCGCCCAGGATCGGCCGATAGAACCGCGCCCGAAACGCCGCGATCGCCCGCTGCGCCCGCTGGGCGGCGACGGGCCCTAGGGGCACGCCGTATTCCTCCGCCGCGCTGGCGCAGATCAGCGCCGCCAGCCCCGCATCATCCTTGCGCCCGAACGGGCTTTCATCGGCGATCGACAGGTTGTCGATCCGCGACCAGGCCGCCAGTTCGGCGACGAACACATAGAGCCCGGCGTCCGGGCCGCCCACGATCTGCACCCGCGCGCCGTCCTGTGCGGTCGTCGGCAAGGTGATCACCGCCCCGGGATAGGCCCCGCGCACGATCCTCTGTCCGTCACTCGCCTCGTAGGCCAGCGCGCTCGTCAGCCGCACCTCGTCCCAGGCCCCATCCAGCAACAGCGGCAGGTCGACGATCAGGTCCTGGAGGTGGCGCATCAGGTCGGCCGCGTCGTCGCCCGACGCCGTCTCCCCGGCCGCCAGCACGCCAAGCTGGCGACCCGCCCGATCGATCAGATCCCGGCAGGTGGTCATGTGATGTTCCTCGGAAAGAGAGCGGCCCGCCCCGTTGGGCGGGCCGCAGCGCGCATCAGGTTACGCCGCGCCGCTCAGGCGCACGCCCAGGCGGCGATCGACGTTCACGCAGCCGTAGATCACGTCGAAGCGGTGATTGTGGGTGTCGCTGTCGCCGTTTGAGTACCGCCAATAGCGGACCGAAATCCCCGTCTCAGGGTCGGTCGAATAATCGGCCGCGCCCGAGAACGGCGTCACCAGCTTGGCGCTCACCAGCTTCAGCGACGTCTTGTGGAAGGCCGCGTTCTGCCGGTAGGTCGATCCCGCCGTCCCCATCCAGGTCACCACCGCGTTGTCGGCCGGCGCTGCCGAGACGTTCTGGTAGGCGCCCTCGACGATGATGGGATTGGCGATGGTGAGAGCGACTTGACCAGAGCCATTGGCCGTCGCATCGGCCAGCACCACGAATTGCGCCAGGAACGGCAGCACCGCCTTGGTCCGTGGATTGACCGCATAGACGCCGGCGATGCTGAACACCTCGCCCTTCTTGATCGTGCCGCCATTACCGACGCCATCGATGTTCAGGGTCTGCTGATAGCTCGTCCGGACGGCGGCGAAAGCCACATCCTGCGACCCCCCGTTCACCGCCCCATTGGTCCGCGTGCCGCAGGTCAGGGAGGCCACCGTCTGGGTCATGTAGGGATCGGTGTTGCCCAGGATCGGGATCTTGGCCTTCTCCAGGGCGTTGCGCGCCACCTCCCCTTGCTGGGCGGCCAGCCCCAGCAGATTGCCGGCCATGGCGTATGTGTCCGACGGCGTCAGCACCGCCTTGCGGTCCGTCTGCGGAATCGCCAGTTCGTCCAGCCGCTCCGGCGCGCGGAAGAAGTCCGCCGCCGAGTCCACCAGCTGGCCGGGCGTGCCCACCCAGTTGGGGAACTCCAGCGTCGTCGCCATCAGGTCCGAGTCGATCTGCGACGCCAGCGCCGCCATCGACGAGGCCATGACCTTGGACTTCAGCAGCGCACCAACGCTCAGCGTCTCCTCCAGCGAAGTGAACTGCACGTCCACGCCCTTCTGCTTGTCGACGCTGACAGCGACCTCGCCCTCCAGCACCTCCTGCGCAGCCGCGTTCTTGCCGTCGCGGACGATGAATTCCGGCGGCCGCTTCACATAGACCGTGCCCCCCGGCTTACCGCCGCCAGTCTCGGTGCTGTAGGTCTTGTCCACTCCCTCGCTGTCGGCCAATTTGGCCAGGACGAGGCTGTTCTTCAGAAGCTTCAGGCCCGCGTTGGCGAAGACCTTCGGCGGAGCGAATGCATGAGCCATCTCTGTTTAAATCTTTCTGCTGAGGCTCAGCCGTAGGCCTTGTCGAACGCCGCGAAATCCATGGTGTCGGGCGAGACGCGGTAGCGCCCGCCGAAACCGCGGATTTGCGCCGGCGGCCGGGGAGCCTGGCTGATGAGGTTGGGAATGGGGCCGCGGCCCAGTTGGGATTCGAGCCGGCCGATCTCGCGGATCTGAGCCAGCGCCGGCAGGCGCGCGATGCGCCGAGCCTGGTCGGGGTTCGCCGCCAGATGATAGGCCACAGCCGCGCCGTCGTCAGACGTGCGGATCGCCTCGGCCATCACCTCGCTGCAAGGCCAGTCGGTGGCGTGCAGAACGTCGAAGTAGTCAGGCGCCTCCTGGCTGAAGGCCTGTTGGCGCGCGTCCCAGGCGGCGTGCGCCTGGCTGCGCTCATGCTCGGCCTGCGCGCGCTCGGCGATTTCGGCGAAGGCGAGTCTCGCCTCCTCCGCGGCCAGCGCGCGAATGTGGCCGGGATCGGTCACGTCGAAAGGCGCATAACTTTCCGCCTCGTCCGACTCCGTGGCCTGGTCGCGCCAGTAGTCGCGCTCCCGCTCGGCCTGGCGTCGTTCGCGGGTGATCTCGTCGATCCTGTTCTGGACAGAGCGACGGCGCGAAAAGTGCGCCTCCTCCTCTGTCGCCGCGGCGGGATCATGTTCGCCGAAGTCCTCCGCCTCGGGCGCAAAATTCGCGCCGTCCGCATAGACAGCATCGTCCGCAGCCACGCCATCCGGCGCGCCGTTCATCTCGTCATGGGTCATGGAGGTTCGCTTACGCCCCGGGTCAGCGCGTCAACCCGGAAGGCGGAGCCTCCTTCCGGCGCGAAAATCTAGTGTGGGCGAAAGCCATAGCTTCGCAGTTGAGAGCCCGGCGTCGTGCCCGGTGCTCCGAGGATCGGCCACCCTCGCTGAGGGAGTGTTTCGCGCCGTGCATTGCGGCCCAGCCGGTTGTCCCGACGCTACGATCTATGCGGCGTCATTGGGAACATAATAGGAACATTATCGGCCGAAGGCAAGGCTTAATGCGACCATATCGATCACCACCAAGGCCGTCGTCGCCGGGACCACCTGCCCATAGGCGCGCCGTCGGCCCCGCCGGGACGACGGCGATGCCCGGCAGGCCGACCATGTCGGTGTATCGGCCCGCGGCGGCCGAGTGACGGCCCATCTTCTTCGTCACCTTCCATTCGATACGGTCGCCCACGCGGCGCGCCGAGAGCGTGTTTGACCCATGGCGCGGCGAACGTCGGCCCGCGTGCTTGGGGCCTGCGCAAGTTCGATCGGCTAGGCATGGTTTGCTCCGTTCATAATTGGCCTGGCGCGCCGAGGCCCAGTTGCTGCGAAGCCAACCGCTGGACCTCCATCTCCGCCCTCGCCGCCTGCGCCTCCGCAAGCCTTGCCCGAGCAGCCTGTTCGGCCAGCTCCAGCTCGGCCTTGCGCATGGCCGCCGCTTGCGCCGCCTGCTGGATCTGCATCGCGCGCTGCTGCTGCGCCATTACCCGCGGATCGGGCAGGCCGGCGTCACGCGGCTCCTCCACCAGCCCCGGCGGCAGCGCCTTTTTCAGGCGCTCGCCGATCACCTCGGCGCTCGGCCAGTCCTGGGCGCGGGCGATCAGGTCGCCGGCAAGCGCCGCCGCCTGCGGCACAGCCTGGACGAAGGCCATCATGCTTTCGGCCGCTTCGACGCGGCGCGTCGAGAATGACGGCCCGCTCTCCACCACAACGTCGTACTTGCCGATCTTCAGGTCGATCAGTCCGCCGTCGGCGGAGGAGTCGTTGACGCGCGCCTGTTTCAGGGTCTCGTCGTCGCCCAGGATCATCACCGTGCGCGGCGTGTCATAGACCAGCGGGATCAGCTCATTGGCCACCTCCCCGCAGGCCTTGATCGAGAGCCTCAGGTTGTCGTGATACATGAAGGTCGCCACGTCGCCCTGCCGCTCCCGCGCCAGGATCGCCCTTCCGGACGTCTCGTTCGACCGCATCCCCAGGCTCGCGTCATGCAGGCCGGTGACGTCCTTGATGTCCTGGTCGTTGAACTGCGCCTCCTGCAGTAGCGCCGCCGGCGAGCTCGGCGGATCCAAGCGCTGCGGCGGCGTCTGCCCAGACCAGATCAGCACCGGGTCGCCGGTCTGTGAGGCGTTGCGATAGCGGTCGGCCTCCGCCTCATCCGTCGCGTGCAGCAGCCATTGCTGCCGCGGCGCCTGGGCCAGCCACGCCGCGGCGGATGAGCGCCACAGGTTCTTCATCCGCAACGGATCCTTGGCGAAGCGGATCAGGCCGAAGCGATAGCGTCGCTCACCGGTACGCACCTCGCGCCCCGTCACCTTGAAGATCGGCAGCCGGCTGATCGGTAGTTCATAGGGCTCGGGCTCGAGCAGCTCATGGCCGTTGGTCAGCCACATCTGCGCCGTCCGCCGCATCGCCTTGCGCATCCGCGGCCGCCCATCCGGCCCAGTCAGGATCAGGCCTTCGAACGCCTCCTCCCGCCCGGTGATGTCCAGGATCTGCGGCTGCGCCTGGGGCCCGCGCAGCACCACGGCCAGAGTGCGCGGCCGCTCCACCATCTCCCAATACTCAGTCACCCGTATGGTGTCGCGGCCGGTCCAGCCGCCCTCGCCAGGCGTCGCGGTCGGGCTTGAACCCTCGGCGTCGGGATAGGCCGCCTTGAAGCTCGCCCGGTCCATCTCGTCGACCACGAAACACCAGCGCGCATCGGCGCCCGTCGGGTCCGTCGACTGGGGGTCCCAGACCACGCCGAAGGGGTTCGGCACATGGCGGATGCGGATGTCCTGGTCGAAGGCGTCATCGGCCGCATATTCCAGCCCGATGCGGAAATGCCCCAGGCCGCAGGCCACCTGGTCCTCGCCGGCCATGGAATAGACCATGCCGGCGTTCGACCGGTTCTCGATGAAGCGGATCAGCCCCTGCCGAACCTCAGCGACCTGCCGATCGCCGTCCTCCGCCGGACGCACCCGGATCGCCGGCTTATTCAGCCGTATGTCGCCGGCCACCTGGCCCACGAACTGCGGCAAAGTGTTAATGCGCAGACAGGGCAGCCCCTTCTTCAGGCGTTGCGCCTCGACCCGCTCGTCCCACTGTCCCTCGCCGGTCAGGAACTTCAGGTCGTCGAGACCAACTTCGCGATTCTCGCGGTCGGCGTCGACGCCCTCCTGGAACCTGCGCCGCACCTCCGCCAGGAAGGTCTCGGTATCATCGTGATCAGGCGCAGCGGCGCCCTCGGCCGAAAGCCGATGGTTCATGAACGTCTCCCTTGATTGACACGCGAAGGCCCAGCCGACAGCGTCACCGCGTGCGCGTCGCCCCCTGCCTCGCCGTGGTGTTGTGCCTTTTGTCGCCGCGGCTCGCTGCGGCTCAGACCATGCCGGCCGCGCCCGCCTGCACCCCGGCCGTCGCAACGGCGACCACCATCGAGACGGTCCGATCCAATCTGCGCAACTGGGCCGAGAAGTGCGTCATCGTGAGCGGGATCGCCGTGGACAATCGCCTCTATGCGGATCGTGAAGCGATGGCGGAGCCTATCGATCTCTGGGGCGAAGACGTCCGCCGCTCCCTCGTCGTGTCCGGTCTCGCCCTGCGCCGCTCGGCCCACAGGCCCCGGTGGTTCGCGGTCACCGGGCGCGTACACGACTGCGCGAGCCTGAACCTCGCCGTGGGCATGACGTCAGGCTTCTGCCACACCTCGATGGAGCCCTACATTGACCCAACAAACCTGCGGATCGCAAAGGCGCGCTGACCGCAGGGCTAGCGCCACGATTTGCAGCCGTCGCGCATTGCGCAGATCGCGGCGCGCCAGCTTTGGGCTCAGGTCGCGAGACATAAGAACACATGGGGACCGAGATCAGACCGTGTCACGGCAAATTGGAGCATCAGGGTCGGAGCTTTCATCTCAGCTTCTCCAGGGCTCTCACCCCGCCATCCATCCCTGCGCGCCCATCGCCTCGCGCCGCTCGCGCTTCGGCGGCCGCACAGGCCCAGCCCGCCGCGCGCCCTCGCAGGCGTAGCGCAGGGCGTCGATGGTGTGGTTGCGGCGGTCTTCGAGCTCGCTCAGGATCGCCCCGCTCTGGCGATCGGTGCGGTAGGAATAGGTCGAGAGTTCCTCGATCACGTGCTTGCACCTGGGATGCACGACGATGTCGTAACTCTTCAGGAACTCGATCCCGTCCTCCAGGCTGCCCGGCCCCTTGATCGCCGCGACGATCTTCGGAAATCCGCTCCTCTGCATGTAGCTGACCAGTTCCGGCCGCGCGGAATCGGCGGTGATGAAGAACCGCCGCGACTCCGGCACGCTGTCGAAGAGCGCCGGCGTATGGTCGATCTCACAGCCGACCAGCCAGGCCTCGTAGTCGACGAACAACTGGCGCGCCTCCAGGTGGCAGCGCACCAGCACGGTCGGGTCCGTCGCAAATCCCCAGTCCGCCCCCAGCCGATGCTGAGCGCCGGCCGGCGCCTCGAACTCGCGCACCGTCCAGTTGCGGAACACCCGCGCCTCTCCCTTGTCGTCATAGCCGCCCAACCAGACGTGCTTGTACTTGTCCGGATCGCGACGCTGGTCGCGCGCCTTGTCGGCCAGCAGCGACGTGTCGCGGAACCAGGGATTGTCGTTGTAGGTCACGCCGACGCAGATCACCTCAGGGTCATCGGCGACGCCCGGGCCGCGCATGAAGGCGTCGACCGGATCGGATGGCAGGTCGGGGTTCCAAGAGAACCAGATCTCTGCGCCCGGCGCCCGCAGCGTCGGCGTCAAAAGCTCCAGCGACCGCTTCGACAGCGACTGCGCCTCCTCCACCCAGGCGATGCGATAGCCTTCCAGCGACTTGATCGACGCTGCCGTGTGGTCCTGCATGCCCTGGAAGATGATCAGCCCGCGCTTGCGTCCGCGCTCATCCAGCACGCGGATTTCGCCGGCCCGCACTTCGAAGCAGGCGCCAAAGCCCATCGCCTCGATCTTGTCCTCCAGCAGCTTTTTGACCGACTGGTCCAGCGAACGCTGGACCTCGCGCACGCACACCACCCGCATGGTCGGATCGTCCACGCATCGCAACACCAGCTCCTCCGCGAAGAAGTGGCTCTTGCCCGATCCGCGCCCGCCATAGGCGCCCTTGTATCTGGCCGGCTCGAGAAGCGGCTTGAACGCCGGCGCATGCCCCCGCTTCAGCATCAATCCCAGCCGCCGGCCGGCGGATAGACGATCACGTTCTCATAGCGCCGATCGACCTTCGGACGCGGTCGATCGGTGTCTCCGGCCCCTTCCGCACGCGACTTGCCGAACGCCCTATCCAGGATCGCATTCGCCGCAGAAATCCGGGCGGCCGGGCTATCATTGGCATTGCCCGCGACCGCGGCCAGGGCGTCCAGCGCCGCGCGGCTATGGGCGCGTGCGGCCTTGCGGAGGGCCTGAGCGGTGAGGATTGGCGGCCCAGGCTCGGGCTTCGACGGCCCAGCCGAATCCGGCGCTTCATCGACCATGAGCGTCACCTCGCAATGAACTGCAAAACTGGCAAATCGGGCGCACGCCCATAGCTTCGCCCTCTAGACCCGGCGCATCATGCCCAGGGCCTTGCGGATCGGCGCCCCTCGCTGAGGGAGTGTTTCACGCCGCGCGTTGCGGCCCCGCCGGTCGTCCGTCCGCGCGCGCGCGATTCAGCGCTGCGGGATTAAGAACATAATAAGAACTTACCGCCGCCGATGCAACCTCAATCTCAGCTAGGCCGTTTGGTGTGCAAAGCTGGAGGACTACCCAATGCGCACCCTGCCCCTGATCTGCGTCTCCCTCGCCGCCGCGACCGCCCTTTCGGCCTGCGCCAGCAGCGGCGGCTACGGCTACCGCGGCGACCGTTACGCCGGCGGCCGCTACGAGACCCGTTGCGAGCGTGACCGTTCCAACAACCGCGCCGTCGGCACCGTCGCCGGCGTCGCCGGCGCCGTTATCGGTAATCAAATCGCCAAGGGAGACCCCTGCCCGGCCGATTACTACCGCTAGGGTCTCTTCGAGCGCTCTGAAAACAAAGGCCGCCCCGCCCATGCGGGGCGGCCTTTTTGCGTCAGTAGACGATCACGGTGCGGATGCTCTCGCCCGCATGCATCAGGTCGAAGGCCTCATTGATCCGATCCAGCGGCAGCCGGTGGGTGATCATAGGGTCGATCTCAATCTTCCCGTCCATGTACCAGTCGACGATCTTCGGCGTGTCGGTCCGTCCGCGTGCGCCGCCAAATGCGGAGCCACGCCAGACACGGCCGGTCACCAGTTGAAACGGCCGCGTTGAGATTTCGCGGCCGGCCTCCGCCACGCCGATGATCACGCTCTCGCCCCAGCCCCGATGGCAGGCCTCCAGCGCTTGTCGCATCACCTCGGTGTTCCCGGTCGCATCGAACGTGTAGTCGGCCCCGCCATCAGTCAGCGCGGTCAGGTGCGCCACGAGATCGCCGCCCACTGCCTTTGGATTGACGAAGTGTGTCATGCCGAACCGGCGGCCCCATTCCTCGCGCGCCGGGTTGATATCGACGCCGACAATCATGCCAGCGCCCACCATCTTCAGGCCCTGGATCACGTTCAAGCCGATACCGCCCAGCCCGAAGACGATGCAGTTGGTCCCAGCCTCGACGCCTGCGGTGTTCACCACTGCGCCCACCCCTGTCGTCACCCCACAGCCGACATAGGCCGCCGTATCAAAGGGCGCGTCCTTGCGAATCTTGGCGACCGCGATTTCCGGCAGCACCGTGAAATTCGAAAAGGTCGAGCAGCCCATGTAGTGATGGATCGCCTGGCCCTTGTAGGAGAACCGGCTCGTGCCGTCCGGCATCAGCCCCTTGCCCTGGGTCCCACGGATCGCCGTGCAAAGGTTCGTCTTGCGCGAGAGGCAACTTTTGCACTGCCGGCATTCCGGCGTGTAGAGCGGGATGACGTGATCGCCGACCGCCAGGCTGGTGACGCCCGGCCCCACCTCGACCACCACGCCTGCGCCTTCGTGGCCCAGGATCGACGGGAACAAGCCCTCCGAATCCAGGCCGTCAAGTGTGTAGGCGTCAGTGTGGCAGACGCCGGTCGCCTTGATCTCAATCAGCACCTCGCCGAACCGGGGGCCCTCCAGGTCGACTTCGACGATTTCGAGCGGGGTCTTGGGCGCAAAGGCCACGGCGGCGCGTGTTTTCATGCCGCGATCCTAACGACGGCGGCGCTAAGCCTCCAGAGCGTTCGCGCCCGCCCACGCGATCTCTTCATCCTGCTCGCCGCTGGCGCCGCTGGCCGCAATGGCGCCCAGCAGGTGGGCCCCGCGTTTGATCGGCACTGCGCCTTGCAGGTAGAGCAGCTTGCCCTGATAGTGGTTGTTCAGCCAGGTGAACATCGGACTGGCCGCCCGGTCGCGGAACGGGCCGCTAGGCTCCCCGCGCCAGACCACCGTCACCATCGCCTTGCTTCGCGCATCGTCTGGCAACCAGACCCATTCCACCCCGTCCATGCGGATGGATGACACCAGATGGGTGTGCGCATCGATGATGGTTACGGCCACGGCGACGCCGAATTCCTCCGCCTTGGCCAGCGCCGCAGCCTGCATGCGCAGCGCCTCGGCCATGGTGATCGTCTGCTGCACCAGTATACTCCTAGCCTGTTCGTCGAAGAACTAGACTACGGGCGCGGTGACCCGGCTAGTCCGCCCGTCCTGGTCGGCTTCCTTCCCGGGTGGCCATGCAGTCCCCCAGCCGATAGGCCTCTTCCGCCGCGCCCTCGAGGCCGCGAATGACGGCCAGGCTCTCCGCGGCGCTGCGCATCAATGCGACCAGTAAGGCTCGGCGGCGGGCGGGCGCGGTCCTCCTCAGGGCAAGGCTGACTAATCGAGCGGTGGTCATGCCTGCATGATGCGATACGCATTATTTATTGTCCAGTGCGAAACGCACTAGCGGGGGCGCATGGTCTTGACCTTGGCGGCCCAGGCCACCTCCTGGTCCAGCATTGGCGCCTCGCTGTTCGACAACAGGTGGTAGAGCCCGGGTGTCCGGCTCAACCGAAGTTTCTTCACAAGCACCTTGTCGTTCGGAAGTCCGACCACGCACAACTGGCCGATCAGATCCGGCGTCACCGGCGTGCGCACGTCGTCATAGAACACCAGCCACCCCTCGAAGAGCGGCCCCAGGCTCTCGCCACGGATCTCGGCGGCGCGCGTATCGGTCGTCGCCTCCGGCGGCGCCTCAACCTCGCCCAGTCCGTCATCCGCCGAGGCGTAAAAGTGCGCCTCGGCCCCTGCGCCGACGTATCCTACGAGCGGCACGGTCGCGCCCGCCTTGTCCGCCGCGTCGTCACCCTTGCCATAAACGATCCACTCCGGGCTAACGCCATAGAAGATCGCGTATTGCTGCGCCCGTTCCGGACGTACCCCCCGCACCCCGTTCTCATGCTGGATGTAGGTCGCCACGGGCACGCCCATGGCCTCTGCCGCTTCCTTGGCGCTGGGCACGCCACGCCGTTCCCGGACCTGCTTCAGTCGCTCGCCTGGCGTCATTGTTGGGCCTCGATCAAACTCATCCCCAACCTAATACACATGATTGATGCAAAATGCACTTGAATACGTTTGGTGCATTTTGCATCATATTGGCATGTTGATCCAGACCCCCTCCACGTCCGACCTCATCGGCCGCGCGCTCCTCGCGGCCACGCTCGCTCTGTCCGAAGAGCCAGACGCCGCACGCGATTCGTCCGGCGCCCGCGCCCGCTGCGGGGCTCAGGCTTGCGCCAGCGCGCTTGCCGACCGCCTTGCCTGGCCCGTCAGCCGCGCCGCGCGCCTCCTTGGCGTCCAAGCCGAGCAAATCTGGGACGCCCGCCGCGATCCGCCGCCTGGCTTCCGGGCGGCGGAGCGCGAGGCCGCGGCCGCGATCGCCCTGGCGCTTGGCCCGTTGGCTCGCCCGACGCCGGACGATCACGAGGACGAGGACGCGATCGAACCGCCCGCGGACGTCGTGCGCCTGCGGGCCCTATCCCCCGCCATCCTGCGCTGGTCGAAGACCTACGCCAGCATGGGCGCCAGCATCGAAGACCTGGCGGAGCTGTTCAGCGTCGCGCCCGAAGCGCTCGCCGCCGCCGTCGAGCCCGGCCAATGAGCGCCTGGTACGCCCTGCGCTGCGCGACCCGGCAGGAAGGGGCCGCCCAGGCGCGCCTCGTCGCCCTGGGCTATGAGACCTTCCTGCCTGTGGAAGTCCGCTGGAGTCGAATCCGGCGCACCAAAACTCGGGCGAGCCACCCACTCTTCCTGGGCTACCTGTTCGTCCGTTGCACACCGACGGCGCTTCTCGCCGCTCAGCGGATCGACGGCGTCCACCACCTCGTCGGCTGGCGCGACGCCGACGGTGAACGCCGCCCCGTCGTCATTCCTGATCAGGCCATCGCCGAAATCCAAGCCGAGCAGCCGCGGCACGATCACACCCAGCCTGATCGAAGCGCGCGGCGACCCGCCATTGGCGACAAGGTCTATATAAACCGCGGGCTCTGGTCGGGCCGTCTGGCAGAAGTCCTCGAAAGCCCTGTGGGCCAACGCGCGGCCTTGGTGATGGAAGGACCTTTCGGCGGTCGCATCAGCCTTGACCTTGCCGCCCTAGAGCCCCTTCAGCCCGCCAGTTCGCCAGCGAACTTCAAGTCCGCGACGAAGGCTGAATAGGCCTCGACCTTCGCCCGCTCATCGGGAATACGCAGCAGGTAGGAGGGGTGATAGGTAACCACGCCCTGCGCCTGGTCGGGCAACTCAAAGGCTTGGCCCCGCGACTTGCCGATCGGCATCGCCTTGCCGAATACGGAGCCCGCCGCCGTCGCACCCAAGGCTACGATCACCCGCGGCCGCACCAGCCGGCGCTCACCGTCGAGCCACCACCGACAAGCCTGCGCCTCAGATGAGGTCGGCGTCTGGTGAATCCGTCGCTTGCCGCGCAGCTCGTGTTTGAAGTGCTTCACTGCGTTGGTGACATAGGCCGCACGGCGGTCTACGCCGGCCTCCGCCATCGCCCGGTCGAAAACCTGGCCGGCCGGTCCGACGAAGGGCGCCCCGGCTAGATCCTCCTGATCGCCTGGCTGCTCCCCGACAAACATCAATCGCGACCTCGGCGGCCCCTCGCCCGGCACACCTTGGGTCGCATCCTTCCAAAGTGGACAGCGGCGGCAGGCGTCAACGCCCGCTGCGATCAGCTCCAGACTTTCACGCGGCGCTTCCTCGAAGGAGCCATCTCGCGCGGCCCTATGCGCCTGGCGCACGATCCGACGATCAGGCTCGGTGGGCGCCTTCATCACCATGGTTTCAGTGCGGCTTTCGGCGCGGGCGACGAGTTCTGGAATGAGCGCGGCCTCCGGCAGGTTCCGCCAGTAGCGCTTGGGCATTTCCTTTGTCATCTGCGCCACGTTCAGCCGCGCCGGGTTGAAGATGGCCGCATAGTAGGTTCGCCAATGCGCTTCCAAAGCGTCGCTGTGCGGGACGTCCGCCGGATCCGCGCCTGGGCCGAGGGTCAACGCTGTGCGGTCCCAGTGGACACTGACATCTGGAGTAAGAAGGCTCCAATCCATGTTGGTGAAGCGGCGCGCGAACCATGGCGCCACGAGCTCCGTCACCCGATGGGCTGGCTCGAACCACGCCACAAAGGCCCCGGCGCCTTCGCCGGTCTCAATTTCACGAAACCTCACGAAGGCCCGCATCTTGTGCGCCGCCCGATCAACCGCCTTAGCCATCAACAAAGCCTGGGCGACCTCGCTGTCTGTTTCGATCTTCAGGAGGTTCGGTTCCCCTCCGAGGCGCCGGAGCAACCGATACATCAGATCGAACCGCTCGCCCGACCGATGCAGCAGCACGCGGTCCGCCAGTTCCACGAACGCCCGTGGCACGGTGAAGCTCGCCGTCGCCTCAAGATCCATCGACGCCTCTTCAAACAGGTTCGGGCCGACCGTCCAGACCACCTCCTCAGCCCGCGCGCCCTGCGCCCGCAGCACCCGCGCCGCACGCCGCCAGCCGGCGATATCGATTTCGGACTCAAGCCGCACCACCGCCATCAGAACAGGCTCAACTGTTCAGGCTGAGGGGCGACCGTTTCACCATCCCCGGATCGCCCCGGCGTCCAGTCGGCGGCGATGATGAAGGGTTTCATCTTAGCCACCCCGCGCGTCACGCGGCCCAAGTCCGCCAAAGTCAGCCGCGTGAACCGTCGCGCTTGAATCAGCTTATCCGCCGCTCGCACGCCCAGCCCTGGCACCCGCAAAAGCCGTTCGCGGTCGGCCTTGTTGATATCCACTGGAAAGGCCTCTCGCCGCCGCAGCGCCCAGGCCAGCTTCGGGTCTTTGTCGAGCTCCAGATCGCAATCCTCATCGACGATCTCGGCCCGCTCGAATCCATAGAACCGCATTAGCCAGTCGGCCTGGTAGAGCCGGTGCTCGCGCATCAGCGGCGGTCGCGCCAACGGCAGCCTGGAGGTTGAATCCGGGATCGGCGAAAACGCTGAGTAATAAACACGCCGCAGTTGGTATGCGCCGTACAGCGTCTCACTGCGCTTGAGGATTTCGCCGTCGCTGGCGCCGTCCGCCCCGACGATCAGCTGGGTCGATTGGCCGGCTGGCGCAAAAGACGGCGGCTTGGTTTTCCGCGCCGGCTCCTTGGCTGCCTCGACATCCAGCCGGACCGCGCCCATCGCCTTACGGATTACCTGCGGATCCTTTTCCGGCGCCAGTCTGGCCAGGCTCTCGTCCCGCGGCAGCTCGACATTGATCGATATCCGGTCCGCGAACAGACCCGCCTGTCGCACCAGCTCAAGCGAGGCCTCGGGGATTATCTTGAGATGGATATAACCTCGAAAATCATGGACTTGCCGCAGAGTCTTCGCCGTCCGGACCATGGCTTCCATGGTGTAATCCGCCGACCGGATGATGCCCGACGAGAGGAACAGGCCCTCGATGTAATTGCGGCGATAGAACCCGAGGGTCAGGTCCACCACCTCCTCCACCGAGAACCGGGCCCGCTCGACATTGGACGACACACGGTTCACGCAATAGGCGCAGTCGTAGATGCAATAGTTGGTCAGCAAAATTTTCAGCAAGCTGATGCAGCGACCGTCCGGCGCATAGGCATGGCAAATGCCCATCCCCTCGGTCGAGCCAATCCCTTTGCCGTCCGACGAATTCCGCTTCGTTGCGCCAGACGAGGCGCAGGAGGCATCGTACTTGGCTGCGTCAGCCAGGATCGCAAGCTTCTGCCGAACGTCGAGGATAGTCATCGGACTATCCTATTGTTCTCTCTTTGTTCCTACAAGCTGAGCCATGGGAAGTTTTTGATGCGCCCCGGTGACTCTGATGTTCCCGGCACGGAACATGAACTTTCTTGCAGGCGAGCAAAATCTCCCCCTGCGGGCGGGAACTCGCATGCTTCCCATCTGTTCCGCACGCATGACCGCGCTCACCATCCGGCACGAAACCCGTTACAGCTACGAGCGTCCGGTATCTTTCTCGCCCCATAAGCTGCTGATCCGGCCGCGCGACAGCCATGCTATCCGCGTCGTGCGCGCGTCGCTGACCCTGTCGCCGCCGGGCGAGACCCGCTGGGTTTATGACGCCTTGGGAAACTCAGTCTGCTGGTACACGCCAGCCCGGGCGTCCGATACCCTCTCGGTCGTCAGTGATTTGCGTATTCAGCGCTTCCCGGCGCCGCTCGCGCCGCTGCTGATCCGCGATCCGCAGACCGCCCACCCTATCGTCTACGATGCGCCCGATCGCGCGGTGCTTGCGCCCTTTATCGAGCCCCTGACCGAGGATTCCGACGGCGCCTTGCTATCGTGGCTGCGCAGCCAGATCGCCGCTCCGGGAGAGCCTGCCCTGGATTTCCTGCTGCGCTTTAACGACACGATCCACGCCTCCTTCGACTATCAGCCGCGCGACCTCGGCGCCGCCCAGGATCCCGCCTACACCGTCGCCTGCGGCATCGGCACCTGCCGCGACTTCGCTTGGCTGATGGTCGAAAGCCTGCGCCGACTGGGCTACGCCGCCCGCTTTGTCACTGGCTACCTCTACTCACCCGCCACGTCGAAAGTCCGCGGCGCCGGCGCCACCCACGCCTGGTGCGAAGTCTTTTTGCCTGGCCTGGGATGGATCGAATTCGACCCGACCAACGGTCTTGCCGAATCCGCCGACCTGATCCCGGTCGCCGTCACCCGCACGCCTGACGAAGCCGCCCCTGTCTCCGGCTCGATCTACGGCGATCCCGGTGTCAGCAACCTGAACGTCTTCGTCGATGTCTTTCCTACTGAAGAGGTTTTCGCCGCAGCCTGAACCCGCGGCCCCAGTAAGCGTCCACACAATAAGGAGAGGTTGTCATGAACACCTTCCAGCAAACTCCTCCCGTTTTCGTCACCCTGCGGTCCGCCGCCGTCCAACAACACGGCCAAAAGCCGGCGCCACGCAGCACCCTACCCGCCGCACCACCACGCAGCTTCCAGCCCAGACCTGGTCATTCCTGAACGGGCGCATCCGGCTCTCCGTGACGACCGTAGCTCCTCTCAGCAGTGAGCGGAGTTCACCTATGCATTTGCCATCCCGTCGCCTGATGCTTGCCGGCGGCCTATTCATGGCGGCTGGTCCCGCCCTGGCCGCGCCGCGCCGCCTCGCCTTTGCGGTCTTTCGCAACGGCGAACGGATCGGCGATCACGAACTCACCTTTGAAACCGCCGACCAGTCACTGGTCGTCCGGACGCTGGCCGCCATGCGCGTGAAGATCGGACCCGTCGTCGTATATCGCTATCGTCACGAAGCGGTTGAGCGACGCCTGGGCGCAGCGTTCGAGAGCCTCGCCACCAACACCAATTCCAACGGTAAGCACGAACGGGTCGAGGCCCAGCGCCAGGCTAGCCTGGTCGAGATTGTCACCGCAAAGGGCCAAGTCTCCGCCCCCGCGAGCGCCAACCCCCTCACTCATTGGAACGCCAAGGCCTTCCAGGGACCATTGTTCAACCCGCAGACTGGCAAACTCCTCAAGGTCTCCGTTTCGCGCAACGGTCGAATCTGGTCGGTCCGCGGCGAGGCCGAGATCGACGACACCTACGACGCAGCCGGTGATTGGGCTGGCCTCAAGGGCAAGCTGGAGGACAACTCCAGCATCGAATACCGACGCATCTGAGGGAGAAGCGCATGAGGCTTGGCCTGACATTCCTGCTCTTCGGCGCCTTGTCACTGACGGCCTGCTCGCAGCCCGCGCCCACTCAAGCGCCGGAGACCGCGCCCCCCACGCCAGCTCCAACAACGCCCAGGCCTCCGCCCCCGCCTCGGCCCACCGCCACGGTCGGCGGCGATGGCTCATCTATCGAGCTCTCGGCCCTCACCGGCGCTGATATCCATGACAACAGGCTGGACGGCGAGCTCGCCTGCAGCTTCTCGACCCCGACCGCCTCGCCCCTTGTCATCGCCCGCGGTGATGTCGGCTCTCAGGACGCCGCCTTCGGCTTGATCAAGGTGGCCGGTTATGTCGAACGCATGGCCGCGCCTGGCGGCTTTGACGGCATGCTGCCCGGCGCGGTGTTCACTGGCCAGGGCAAGACCGTCACCGTCGCCCTGACCGGGCCGGCCACGGAAGGCGGCGAGTCACCGCCCCGGCCGGCAATCTTGACCTACGATCGCGCCGATGGCGCGAAGCGCATCTTCCCCGGTCTTTGGACCTGCGGGCCTTAGGCCGTTTTCGCCGCAGCGATGCGACCGCGTGCGATTTCGTCGCTGATTTCGTTGGTGGGACGGCCCTCGATGGCCGAACCCCCCAGAATCTCGTCCAGGGTCCGGATCATACCCTCCACCTTGCGCTCGACCCAATCGGCGTCGTAAGCGCGCCCGGCCTCGACAGCCAGGATTTCGGCGGCCGCGTTTATGATGCCGCCGCCGTTGATCACATAGTCCGGCGCATAGACGATCCCGCGCTCGAATACCGCCCGACCGACGTCCGGTCCCGCCAGCTGGTTATTCGCCCCACCGGCGATCACCTTGGCCCGCAGCCTCGGCAATGTCAGTGCGTTGACGGCGCCGCCCATCGCGCAGGGCGCGAAGACGTCTGCGTCAACGTCAAAAATGGCGTCGGGCGTCGCCACCCGCGCGCCGGTCCGGGCGGCCACCGCGGCGACCGCATCGCCGTGAACATCGCAGATCACCAGCTTCGCGCCCGCCGCATGCAGCTTATCGGCGAGATAGCCGCCGACCTGTCCAACACCCTGGATCGCTACGGTGACGCCCGCCAGATCACGGTTCAGCGCACGCCGGACACAGAGGGCTATGCCTCGGAATACGCCTTCCGCCGTCACCGGGCTTGGATCGCCGGAGGCGCCCTGGTGGCCTTCCAGCCCGACGACGTAGCGAGTCTGCGTCCGCGCATGCGCTAGGTCGGTCGGTGAGACGCCCACATCCTCGGCCGTCCAGTAACGGCCGCCCACAGCTTCAACGGCCCGTCCGAACGCTTCGAACAGCGCCTTGGTCTTCTGGGTCCGCGAGTCCCCGATGATCACGGCCTTGCCGCCGCCCACCGGAATGTCGGCCATGGCGTTCTTGTATGACATCGCCCGGCTGAGTTTCAGCGCATCCTCCTGCGCCGCCTCGGCGCTGGGATAGGGCCACATCCGGCAACCGCCGGCCGCCGGGCCGCGCGCCGTCGAGTGGACAGCGATGATCGTCCGAAGCCCACTGGCCGGATCGGAGAAGGCGTGGACACCTTCATGGTCGTCGAAGGACGGGGAGTCGAACAGAGTGCTCATGGCGGGCCTCTACGCCGGGGCCGCCCCTCTGTCACCTGCGTAAGCTGCTGAACCCGAAGAGCAGCAGGCGCAGCGTCTCCGAGATCGCCAGGGCGGTGAGCAGGCCGCGCACGAGATCCTGTTGGATCGCCCCGAAGTCCGGCACCACGGTGATGTAGACCAGTCCCATCAGTGAGACGCAGCTTGTGAGCACGGTGACCCCCAGCCACCAAAGTCCGACCCCGCCCCGATCCGCCCGTCGGCCGCCGGATTTGCGCAGGGCCGAGCTCAGCCCCATCAACAAGAGGATGCTGCCGATCACCACAGCGGTCCGCCCGACGGCGGCGGGTTGGTCCAGCTGAAACGCATGCGTCCAGGCGCCGCCGGCGATGATCGCCATGCCTAAGAAAATGAACACTGCCCGCCCCCACGGATCGCCGAGATGACGAGATGACGGTGTTCCGCCAATGCCGTCAATGCGACGTAACAGGCGCCCTGAATGGCGCTTCACCAACACCCGAGGGCAGCGGCGACGTCGGGTTGCGGATATAGGCGGCCACATCGGCCCAGACTCTCGGACCCTGGTGATCGCGCGTCAGCAGGTGCCACCCGTCGGGATAGTAGGCCGTCCGATCGCCAGGCCGCAGCCCGCGCATCGCCCGCCGCGCGGCGTGCTTGGGAATGATCTCGTCGTGGGCGCCATAGAGGTAGAGCACCGGCGCCCTCGTCCGTCCCATCGCTTCGGACCCCTTTCCCATCAGCCGGACCAGGCCATAGAGGGTGTCGGATCGCGCGCCCCAGATCATGAGCTGATCCTGACTCATGGCGATCAGTTCGTCACGATTATCGGTGGGCGAGATTCGGTCGGTCACCCATTCCGGCGGCGCGTAAACCTTCGGCCCGGTGAACCGCGCCGCCAGCCACAGCAAAAGTCCGTTCGGCGGCGGCTGGGTCTCAAACCCCCAAACGGCGGGCGACAGCAGGACGATCCGGTCAGCCTCCGGCGGCCGATCAGAGGCCGCGGCATAGGCCGCCACGGCGCCCCCCATGCTCTCGCCCATCACCACCAGCACCGCCTTGGGATAGGCCGCCCGCGCCAGGCTCGCCGCCGTCCGCAGGTCCTCAGCCATCAGGTCGCGGCCCGCCCAGATCCCGCGCTGCGGGCTGCGACCAAAGCCACGCTGATCGATCGCATAGGTGGCGATCCCCTGCTCCGCCCAATAGGGGGCGGCCAGGTGGAAGGCGTTGGCGTAGTCGTTCATCCCATGGAGGGCCACAATCACCGCCCACGGCTCCTGCGCCGGCGCCCAGCGGGTTAATCCAAGGCGCGCGCTATCGAAACTGATCATCCGATCGCCATCGAACTTCGGCCCTGCGAACCCGGCCGGCGGCGCCAGCGGCGCTTGCGACACGATCGGCGTGCAGGCGCTCAGCGCCAGGGCCATCAGGAGGATCGCCCCCGCCCTCATGCCGCGGGGTCAGGCGCCTTCAGCCGGTAGACACCCTTGAAATCCTCCGGATCGGCGGGCTTGCCGTGCCGGGAGATCACAAGCTTCCCCTGCCGCGCCAGCCCCTTGGCCACGGCGCGCACATGGCCAAGCGTCCTGCGCCAGCTCTCCGGATCGACCGAGCGCGCCACCTGTTCGGGCGAGATCGACTTGCCAGGACCGGCCTGAGCCAGCAGATCGAAAATTGCCGTCTCTATCTCAACGCTCACAGCACCGGTTCCTCATTGGCCGCCGAACAGGGCCGCGGGCATCAATCCCACCACCGCGCCCGTCAGGCAGGTGGCCAGGAAGCCCGAGAGCATCGCCTTCCACACCATGCCCATGATCTCGCCCCGGCGTTCCGGGACCAGGACCGAATAGCCCGCGACATTGATTCCCACCGAGGCGACATTGGCGAAGCCGCACAGGGCGTAGGTCATGATCACCCGGCTGCGGTCGTCAAAGCCGCTTTCGGGCAAGGCCGCCATGCGGATGAAAGCTGTGAACTCGGTCAGCACCAGCTTGACGCCCAGCAGCGACCCTGCCGTCGGCGCGTCAGCCCAAGAAACGCCCATCGCCCAGGCCAGTGGCGCAAAGAGCAGCCCCAGCGCGCGCTCCACTGAGGGGGGCGCGCCGTTGATGTCTGGGAACAGCCCGAGCGCCCCGTTCACCATGGCCACCAGCGAGACGAAGACGATCAGCGTCGCGCCCACGTTCAGCACGATCTGCAGGCCGTCCGTCGTCCCCTTGATCAAGGCGTCCACTGAACTTTCGTAGGTCTTGCCGGCGCTGAGATCGAGGTTTTCCGGCTTCTCAACGAGCGGATTGCGCGGAATTAGCACCCGCGCCAGCATCACGCCGGCCGGCGCCGAGATGATCGAGGCCGTCAGCACGTGGGCCGCCGCATTGGGCAGCACACCCGCCAGGATCGTCGCATAGGCCACCATCGTCGATCCGGAGACGCACGACATCCCCACCGCGATCAGCAGGAAGAGTTCCGAACGCGACAGACCCGGCAGATACGCCCGGATGAAGATCGGCCCTTCCACCTGGCCCATGAACACCGTCGTCGCTGTCGCCAGCGCCGGTGCGCCGCGAAGGCCCATCGTCCTCTCGAAGACAACCCCGAAAACCTGAGTGATCCATTTCAGGATGCGCCAGTGCCAAAGCAGCGCTGCAAGCGCGCAGACCACCAGGATCACCGGCAAGACCCGAAAGGCGAAGATGAAAAGTCCGCCAGCTTCAGTCACCGCATAGGGCTGAGCCGGCGTGCCGGCCAGGAATCCGAAGACGAAGGCGACGCCGGCCTGCGTGCTGGACGCCAGGCCCTCGACCACCACGCCTACGCCCGACAGGCCTGTCCGCAGCCAAGGCAATCCAAAGAGCGCGGCGACAAGCACCGCCTGCATCACCAGGGCGCCCAGCGCCATCTTCCACGGAAACCGGCTGCGGTTCTCCGACAGCAGCCAGCACAACGCCAGGATAGCGACAATGCCGATCAGGCTCTGCGCGTTCGTCAGGCTGAACATCATCGAATCCCGGAAACCCCGCCTCGCCCACTCAAAGCCTGCGGGCGAGGTCGGCGCAAGACGGCGTTGCGACCGCCCTGCGCCAAATCGGCGCCCGACTACTTGGCGGTCAGTTCCTTCACCAGCCCATCGACGCCGTAGACCTTCTGCAAGGCCTCGGTGGCTGCGCTGGAGGCCACCACCACTGTGCGGTTGATCGCCGGATCGTAGCCATAGTCGCCGCCCAGCGAATGGATGTTGCCATCGAACGCCGCGCCCAGGATCTCGCCCTGGGCGTTGACCACTGGCGAGCCGGAATTACCGCCGATGATGTCGTTGGTGGTGACAAAATTATAGACTGTGTCCGGGTTCAGCTTGTCCTTCGCCGCGATCCAGCGCGGCGCTAGCTGATAGGGCTCCGCGCCGGTCGCCCGCTCGTAGAGTCCGGCGAAGTTGGTGGTGGGCGCGATGTCCACGCCGCGATAGCTCCAGCCGTCGACCTTGCCGTAGGATAGACGCAGGGTGAAGGTCGCGTCCGGGTAGACCGCGTCGCCATAGGCCGCAAAACGCGCCCGGGCGATCCGCTCGGCGGCCCGGTCGGTCGGGCCGGAAACCTCCGCCTCCCAGGTCTTGCGGACCGTCCGCGCCGCGGCGTCGTTGGCCAGGACCAGCTGAATCAGCGGATCCTTCGACGCCTTCACAGTCGCTAGGTCAGCCTCCCACAACGCTTTGCGGGCCGCGACATCCGCCAGGGTCGTGCCAGCGATCAAACGCTCGGCCAGGCCCTCAGGGCTTTCTTTGCCCAGCAGACCCTTGGTCGCCGCATCGTCGGTCGTCAGATACTCGCGCGTCTTTGAGAGCCAGAACGCCAGGTACATCTGCTCAAGCGGCTTATCGATGGGCTGTTCGTCGAGCAGCTGCTTTCCCAGCAGCGCCAAGCGCGCGTCGGAGTATTCCGGCAGACGCTCGGCCGATGGCTTGGCGCGCTCCTCGGCGCCTCGCACGATCGCCCGGGCGAACTGATAAAGCTCTGAGGCCGAGCCTGCGCCCGCCTCCAGTTGGCGATAGCGAACATAATTGTCCGTCGCCGCCTTCTGCGCCGCGCCGATCTCGCGCCAGGGATGGCCCACGTCCGCTGCTAGCGTCGGGTTCGCCGTCACCTTGGCCTTCAGGTCGGCCTCTTCCTTACGCTTCACATCCATGAAGGCCGCGTCGTTCAGGGCGAACTGTCGGCCGAAGAACACTTTGTAGCTGTTCTCGATTCCGAACAGCGGGTCGGTGGCGATGCGCTTCTGCTCGGCGCCTTCCTCCGAGAACCGGATCAGCCGCCCCCGCAGTTCAGAACGCTGCAGCTGGCCCACAGGGATCACCAGGTCGCGCTGGGTTTCCAGCTGCGCCACGGTCAGCGCCCGCTCCGTCGATCCCGGATTGCCCGACACGAAGGTGGGTTCGCCCACCTTCGGCCCGCGCGACACCCAGGTCAGATGCTTCGGCGTCCTGACCGGCTTGCCGCCCTCGTAGGCGCGCAGGAAGCCGATATCGAGATTGAAGCGTGGAAAGTTGAAGTTGTCCGGATCACCGCCGAAAAAGGCCGTCGCGAACTCCGGCGCGAACACGAGGCGCACGTCAGAGTACTTCCGGTAGCGATAGAGCTTGTACTGCCCGCCTCGGTAGAGCGTCACAACTTGGCAGCGATAGAGCTGGGTCTTGGCGCAGCTGGCGTCCTCTAATCCCGACATCGCGGCGTCTCGCGCGCCGATAAAGGCCTGTCCGGTCTTGCCCGCGGTCGCAGACCCGATCGTCTGCGTCACGTCGGTGATGGTCTCCAGCACTTCGGCCTGCATGCCCGGACACTTGCGCTCCTCTTCCCGCGTAGCCGTCAGGAAGCCGTCCTTCACGAAGTCCTTATCGGCCGTCGAGATCGCCTGAACGCAGTCCACCACGCAGTGATGGTTGGTGAAGATCAACCCGTCCTTCGACACGAACGACGCCGAGCAACCGCTCGTCAGCCGCACGGAGGCGGCCTGCACCCGGTCCAGCCAGGCCTTGTCGACGTTCACGCCGTAGGCGGCGTTCACCTTGGCCGAGGGGAAGTTGTCATAGGTCCACATGCCTTCGTCCGCGCTCGCCGCGGAGGCGGCGAAGGCGACCAGGCCGGCGCTGAGCGCGCCGATGAGGGTTCGGATCATATTGGAGCGGTTCCTGAGCTTGCTTGCGCCGTCTCGGCGGCGCTCTTGGCCGCAAGGTGTAACGGGACGTAACGCAGCTGAGAAGCCTGCGCATGGCGATACGCCTTTGTTCTTTATTTGTTCTCATTTTTCTGCAACAATCTTCAGGTCAGTTTGGAGATGAAACATGCCCAGAGGCGATGGCCGTGTCGGCCGCCCCAGCGCACCCGTTAAGCGCCCCGCATACGCTCCTGAACAAGACTTCCTACGCCGACATCCAGGTGCGGTGGAGTCGCTGGTCCCGGTCTGGGGTTC
Source organism: Phenylobacterium immobile (ATCC 35973) (assembly GCF_001375595.1). NCBI lineage: Bacteria > Pseudomonadati > Pseudomonadota > Alphaproteobacteria > Caulobacterales > Caulobacteraceae > Phenylobacterium > Phenylobacterium immobile. The sequence continues at coordinate 113,997 of NZ_CVJQ01000002.1, forward strand.
AGCACGAGAGGCCATCGCCGACGCCTACGACGGCGACATTATATGGCGCCGTCGGGAACGCCCTTCTTGCGGGCGCAGATTTGGCGCCGATCGGTTTGGCAGGAAAGGCGCTGAAGGCGGCGAAATTTTCACGTGAAGCAGTGGAGGCCTCGAGGCGAATGAACAAGGCGCGGGCTTACGAATGGAAGAAGGTTCGAGAGAGGCTCGGAAAGGCTGAATATCTAGAAAGAGGTCAGCACGGTCATCACTGGGCGATTCCGCAGAACCAGTGGGGCAAGGGCGTGCCTGACCGGATCAAGAACCATCCTCTCAACATCAAGCCTATGCCAGACCCCGAGACACACTGGCGCATCGATCATCGCGTGGGAGATCTTCCGCGCTTCAAGCCCGCGATGCGCTATTGGCACGGGACACCCGCATGGGGAAAAGCTGCTCACGTCGACGCTGCTGGCCACGTGGTTTCACGAACGAAGCATCACTATGATCGGCAGACCCAAGGATCGAAAAAATGAACACTGAAAGTTGGAACGGCCCATTCATTTTTCTGAATAACTTCGATGACAAGCGCGGAGATTTCACTTCCATTGAGTACGATGATGAGATCGGTGATTTCAACATGGTCTACGGGAAGAGCGCTGCTAAAAATCCGAATATCGGCGGCGAACTGTACGATATGTCGGGCGGCCGCTGGCGCATCATCTCCCTGGAGAAGATCAAGGAGCACCCACACAAATGGTGGGATATCATCGGTCGGTCGATTGACCGCGACACCGGCGGCCTTTGGACCGCGAGGTACAATCTAGAACCTCTTGCTCCGCTTGAACTGGACGAGGTGAAGACAAGGATCTTCCGGGCGCTGGATGCTGACCGTGACGTGTGGCGCGATGACGAACTTGTTGCGGGTGAAGCGGGAACGCCAATCTCGGAAGAAGTCGTCCTGGCCGAATTAAAGAAGCGGCTGGATGATGCGCACGATATGGCGGCGATTTTCCAGGTGCTCGATCAAGGCTATGACTTCGATGACGCGGTGGCCGATGGCCATGCCATGCCGATGAGCGAACTTCGGCGGCGTGAGAAGGAAGAGCGGCGTCGCCGTTAGACACATGACGGACATCCGCTTCGACGGTCGCGTTGTTATCGTCACCGGCAGCGGAGGCGGCCTCGGGCGGGCGCACGCGCTGGAGTTCGCGCGGCGTGGAGCCAAGGTCGTGGTCAACGACCTGGGCGCCGACCTAGACGGGTCCAGCGGCGGCTCGGCGGCGGCGGAAGCCGTGGTCGCCGAGATCTGCGCGGCCGGCGGAGAGGCCATCGCCGACGGCGGCTCGGTCGCCGATCCTGCCGGCGCTAAGGGCTTGGTCCAGCGCGCGCTGGATGCCTGGGGCCGGATCGATGTTCTGGTCGCCAACGCCGGTATCCTGCGCGATCGTTCCTTTGCCAAGATGGAGGTCGCCGACTTCGAGGCCGTGGTCGACGTGCATCTCATGGGCGCGGTCCTGCCGATTAAGGCCGCCTGGGAGATCATGCGCGCCCAAGCCTATGGCCGTATCGTGCTCACCACGTCCTCAACCGGCCTTTACGGCAATTTCGGCCAGACGAATTATGGCGCCGCCAAGCTCGCCCTCGTCGGCCTGATGAACAGCCTGAAGCTGGAGGGCGAGAAGGCCAATATCCGCGTCAACGCCATCAGCCCGATCGCCGGCACCCGCATGACCGAAGGCGTGATGTCGCCCCAGATGCTGGAAGCCCTGAAGCCCGAGTTTGTCACGCCCGGCGTCATCCACCTGGCCTCGGAGGACGCCCCTACCGGCGCGATCCTCACCGCCGGCGCCGGCGTCTTCGCGCTCGCCCGCATCGTCGAGACCGAGGGCGCGGTCCTGACAGGCGACCTCACCGCCGAAGCCGTCCGCGACCAATGGGCCGAGATCGCCGATCCCACGGGCGCCCAATCCTACGGCCAGGGCCTGGAGCAGGCCGCCAAGTTCTTGCGCCGGCTGCAGGGCGGATGACGCCCGCGCCCGTCTCCGGCTGGCGGTTGTGGGCCTTCGCCGGGATCAACCTGCCGCTGATGGCGCTCACCATCGCCGTCATGGTCCACCTGCCGCGCTATTTCGCCAGCCATCTCGGCCTGCCGCTCGCCGTCGTCGGCGCGGCCTTCGCCATCGTCCGGTTCATCGACATCCCGCTAGACCCGCTGCTCGGTCTCGCCATGGACCGCACCCGAACACGGCTTGGCCGCTACCGCGCCTGGGCGCTGGCTGGCGCGCCAGTCCTGATGCTGGGCGTCTTCGTCCTGACCTCCGCCACCGCCGGCTCCCAGGCCTTCCTCGTCGCCTGGCTCTTCGTCATGTACCTCGGCCTGTCGATGCAAGGCCTAGCCCACGCCTCATGGGCCTCGACGCTCGCGCCCACCTACGACCAGCGCTCCCAGGTGTTCGGTGTCATCACCGCCGTCGGCGTGATCGGCGCGGCCATCGTGCTGATCATCCCGGTGGTCGCCGCCCAGACCGGCGCCACCGACGCCCAGGGCGTTCAGGCCATGGCTGGCTTCGTCATCGCCGCCACCCCGGTCTTCACCCTGCTCGCCCTGTGGAAGACGCCGGAGCGCGTCATGAGCGACCATGCCGAAGGCGGCTTCGCGCTCAAAGACTACCTGGGCTTGATCGTCCGTCCCAACGTCATCCGCCTGCTTTGCGCCGACCTTCTGATCCGCCTGGGACCGCTCTGGATGGGCGCGCTCTACCTGTTCTTCGCCAAGGACAGCCGCGGCTTCTCCACCACCCAGGCGAATTTGCTGCTGCTGATCTACATGATGGCGGGCTTCGCCGGCGCGCCGCTCACGGCCCTGGCCGCCAAGCGGTTCAGCAAGCACCGCACCCTGATGGCGACCACCACCGCCTATGCCGCCTGCATGGCTCTGCTGATGACCCTGCCCAAGGGCAGTTTCATCGCCTTCGCGCCCTTCCTCTTCGCCACCGGCGCTCTGGCCGCCGGCTTCGACGTCACCGTCCGCGCCATCACCGCCGACATCGGCGACGAACTGCGCCTCGATAGCGGCCGCGAGTGGATGGGCCTGCTGTTCGCGCTCACCAACGCCAGCATCAAGATCGCCGGCGCGGTCTCGATCTTCGTGACCTTCCTGGCCCTGGACGCGGTCGGCTATGACGCCGGCGAAGGCGCCGCCAACACCGCGAGCGCCATCCGGGGTCTGGAGATCGCCTTTCTCTCAGGGCCGATCCTGTCGGTCCTGATTGGCGGCGCCTGCTTCATCGGCTTCCGCCTGGACGCCGCCCGACACGCCGAGATCCGCGCGGCGCTAGAGGCCAGAGGCGTTTAAGCCAGCCGCTTGGCCATCGCCAGGAAGGCTTTCGACGCCGCACTCTCCGGATCGGTCACCACCAGCGGCCGTCCTGCATCGCCGCCTTCGCGCAGCGCCATCTCCAGGGGGATTTCCGCCAGCAAGGGCGCGCCCAGGCGCTCGGCCTCCGCCGCCCCGCCGCCCTGGCCGAACAGCGGCAGCTTCGCCCCCGTAGACGGCTCGACGAACCAGGCCATGTTCTCGACCACGCCCAGGATCGGCGTGCCGATCTTCTCGAACATCATCGCCGCGCGCCGCGCATCGATCAGCGCCGCCTCCTGCGGCGTCGTGACGATCACCGCCCCGTCCAGCTTCAGCCGCTGCACCAGGGTCAATTGTATGTCGCCGGTCCCCGGCGGCAGGTCGACCACCAGCACGTCCAGCGGCGCATCATGCGAGCCCCAGTTGGAATTCATCAGCGTCCTGAGCGCCGACGACGCCATCGGACCACGCCAGATCGCCGCCTGACCTTCCTCGACGATGAAGCCCACCGACATCACCTGGACGCCCCAGGCCTCGATCGGGTTCAGCCGCTTTTCCGCATCGAAGGTCGGCTCGCCGTCGACCCCCATCATCAGGGGCGCCGAGGGCCCATAGATGTCGGCGTCCAGCAGGCCGGCGCGCAGGCCCAGCTTGGCGAAGGCCGCCGCCAGGTTCACCGACACCGTCGACTTGCCCACCCCGCCCTTGCCGCTGGCGACCGCGATCACCTTGCGCACGTTCACCGGCCGCGTGGCTTCCGGCATGGCGCCCAACTTGGCCTGAGGATCTTCTGAAATCTTGGCGCGGCGCGGCTGCACGGCGATCGGCCCGCTCTCGGCGGTCAGCACGACCTGCGCGGTCTCGACACCGGGCACCCCCAGCATCGCCGCCTCCGCCGACTTGCGCACCAGGGCGTAGACGGCGGCGTCAGCGGCCTGGGCCTCCAGCATGAACCCCACCCGTCCGCCGCGGATCGTCAGTCCCCGCACCAGTCCGGCGCGCGATAAGCCCTGGCCCGACTTTGGATCCTTGATGCTGTCCAGCGCCGCCAGGATCGCGGCGCGATCAGGCTCGCGCGCTTCGCTCATGTCGCCTTTGTCTTGCGTTGACCGAGAAGGGACCTCATATCCGGCTGACAGCGCCGGTTTACAAGCCCATCCGGGTTTGCGAGCGGGCCGCGCCTGGAAGCCAAGAAGAAACCCGACGCGACCTGAATGCCCTGGAACGATAACGCTAAGCCCGGCCCCTGGGGCTCCCCGCCTCCTCCCGAGAACAATGAACCGCGCCCGAACCCGCCGCGGCGCCCATCCGGCGGCGGCGGCGGTCGTGGTCCAAGCGGTCCCGACTTCAACGCAGAACTCAACCGCCTGACCCAGCGCCTGCGCGACCTCATGGGCGGCCCTGGCGGCCGCATGCGTCCAGGTACGGCCCTCGCCATCGGCGGCGTCATCGTTGCTTTGTGGGCCGCCTCCGGCGTCTACGTCGTCCAGCCCAACGAAGAAGGCGTGGTCACCACCTTCGGCGCCTATTCGCGCTCTGAGACGCCCGGCCTTCGCTACCATCTGCCGGCCCCGATCGAGCGCGTCGAGAAAGTGCCGGTCACCAGCCTCAACCGCATCGACATCGGCGGCACCAACGACAACGACGTCCCCGAAGAGAGCCTGATGCTCACCGGCGACGACAACATCGTCAGCCTGCAGTTCTCCGTCACCTGGCGCGTCGCCAATGCGCCGCGCTACCTGTTCTCGACGGAAAACCCTGAGGGCTCGGTCAAGGCCGTCGCCGAAAGCGCCCTGCGCGAAGTGGTCGGCCGTATGCCGCTCGACCTGATCATCTCCACTGGCCGCGGCCAGGTGCAGGTGCAGACCGCCGAACTCATGCAGCGCACCCTCGACAGCTGGGGCACCGGCGTCAGCGTCGTCGAAGTCCAAATCCGCTCGGCACAGGTCCCCTCGGAGGTCCTGGCCGCCTACCGCGACGTCTCGAGCGCCGGCCAGGATCGCGAGTCCGCCGTCAACGAGGCGCGCACCTACGCCAACCGCGTGATCAACGAAGCCAAGGGCGACGCCGCCAAGATCACCGAGTCCGCTGACGGTTACCGCGAACAGTCCGTGCGCGAAGCGATCGGCGACGCCGCGCGCTTCAACTCGATCTATACCGAGTACCGCCGCGCCCCCGCCGTCACCCGCGAGCGCCTCTACATCGAGACAATGCAACGCGTTCTAGCCCGCTCCAACAAGGTCGTCGTCGACGGCAAGGGCGCGTCCGCGCCGATCATCCTGCCACCTGACGTCTTCCGTCCGCGCACCCAGAGCCAGCCCGCGCCGCCGGCTCCGGTCGAAGCCGCGCCTGGTCCCGCCCAATGAGCCCGCGTCTCACCGCCTACGCCGTCCTCGCGGTCGGCCTGATCATCCTTCTGGCCAACAGCCTGTTCATCGTCGATCAGCGCCAGCAGGTCCTCGTCCTGCGCTTCGGCGAGCCGGTTCGCGTGATCAACGCGCCAGGCAAGCCAGGCGCCGGCTTGAACATGAAGGTCCCCTTCGTCGAGAACCTCGTGCGCTTCGACCGCAGAAACCTCTCGCTGGAGGCGTCGCAGGAAGAGGTCATTACCGCAGGCCAGGACCGTCTGGTGGTCGACGCCTTCGTCCGCTATCGCATCGCCGATCCTCTGCAGTACTACCGCACCCTGCGCGACCAACGCACGGCGCAGGACCGCATCGAGCGCCTCGTGAACTCCTCGCTGCGCCAGGTGCTGGGTTCCGCGACCTCCACCGACATCGTCTCCGGCCGTCGCGGCCAGCTGATGCTGCAGACCCGCAACGACGTCATGGCCCGCGCCCGCACCTCGCGCCTCGGCATCGAGATCGTCGACGTCCGCATCCGTCGCGCAGACCTGCCAGCCCAGAACCAGCCCCGCGTCTTCGCGCGCATGCAGACCGCCCGCCAGCAGGAAGCCGCGCGCATCCGCGCCGAGGGCGAGCAGCAGAAGCGTGAGATCATCGCCGACGCGGACCGGCAGGTCGCCATTACGCTGGCCACCGCCCAGGAGCAGGGTGAAACCGTCCGTGGTCAAGGCGACGCCCAGCGCACGCGCATCTTCGCCCAGGCCTACGGCAAGGACCCGTCCTTCGCCGCCTTCTATCGCTCCATGCAGGCCTACGAGCAGGGCCTCGGCCAGGGCGACACGACTATGGTGCTTTCGCCGGACAGCGCCTTCTTCCGCTACTTCGACCGCGGGGCCAACGCCCGCTAGACTCCGATCGCAAGGCGCAGCGTCGGATCGATGCTGCGCCGCCAGTCGGCGCCGACGCCGGCGGCTTCGGCGAAGTCGGGCCATCTCGCCACCGCCTCGCGCACCTCGCCGAGAATTGCGCGGACGCGCCGCCGGCTGATCGACACCGTCGCCGCACATGCCTCGAAATCCTCCGGGAGAAAATCGTCGCGCTTGGCGTTGATCGACATCTGGTGGCGCTGTGTCCACTCGCCCATCGGGTTGAAACTCCAGGTGATGTCGAAGGCCGGGGCCAGCGCCCAGCCGCCCGCCCGGTTCATCAGGAAGGCGATGTTCTTGACGTGATCGTCCTGGTTGCGGCCGACCACGTTGAACAGCATCCGTCGGACCTGTTCCTCCAGCGCCGCCATCGGCAGCCCCAGCCGGCGCATGACGAATAGCGCCTGTTCATAGGCGTTGGCGTTCTGGTCGTTGAAATCCAGGTGCGCCATCGCCGCCAGCGACTGCATGTGCAGCTTGTCGCCGTCCTCCAGCCGGTCAAAGCGCCGCGTCATGAAATGCCGCCGTCCGCCTTCCTCCAACAGCCGGCATTCGGCCATGTCGATCCCCGCCGCCCGCGCCATCTGCGCATAGGCGTATTCGACCGCCCCATAGCCCTGGGGATCGTCGAGCTCCTTGTCGCGGTTGCCCGAGACACCGTCGAACTTCAGCAGCCAGTAGCCGAACCCCTCGCCCGCCGGCGCCTGGCCGGAGCGGACCTCATTGGTTTGCGCGTTCCAGGCGATCACCGCCTTGGCCCGCGCCCCGCCCGCCGAGGTGCCGACCTGCAGGATAGAGCGCAAGGCCTCGGCTTTCTCGGCGTCGCCAAACGAGGCTTGCAGGTCGCGACGATGGCTCAGCACCTCCGAAGCCAGTTCGACGAGGGCGTCGATCGCAACCGCATGGGAGGTCCGCGCCCGCGGCCCCTGGACCGGGGCGAACTCGAGCGCGCCCATGCCTCGCGCGCCCGTGTAGCAAAGCCGCTCAACGGCGTTGAAGCTCTCCGGAGTCCGGCCCTGCGTCGCCAGCCAAGCGTCGATCAGGATGTTGCCGTAGCGGTCCGGCAAGGCGTCGGCCAGCAAGCCCGGCAGGCCATGGAAACTACGCGGCGGCAGATCGGGAAACCGGAACACTCCGTCGCCCAGAGGCATCATCAAGGGCGCGACCTGCACCCTGCTGCCGATGAAGGCCGGATCATAGGCGAAGGCCGCAACCTCTTCGCCCTCCTCGACGGAGACCGCGCCGATCCGCGTGCCCCACAACCGTACCTCGGCGACGGTGGTCACCGCTGGTCGCCCCACACCCAGGGCTTGGCCGGTATTTCCGCGACACCGTGCTCGACTTGCGCTGAGGACCGCACCCGCTGGCGCGGCGCCCGCCGCGCCCTCAAGAGATCCATGGGATTGGTCGGCTGCGCCGGCAGCAATCGCTCCAGATTTTCGAGCAAGCCGAGCGCCCTCAGGCAGCGGATCAGCACCGCCATCTGCGTCGGCTGTCCGTCCTCCAGCCGCTCCACCGTCCGCTTGGAGACGCCCGCCGCCGCCGCCAGCTGCGCCTGAGTGAAGGCGCGCGCGATCCTGGCCTGCGCCAGTCGCACGCCCATCTCAGCGGCGACAGCCTCATCCGTCAGGAGATTATCAATTTTCACAACTCGCCTCTTATGACGACTTATAGACCACATCCCCAAATTCGGCAAGATTGACGATCTAAATAACTAGCACTTAATTCGCAAATAGTGGCGTTTTATCCCCATAAGTCCTTATAATTCGCCTCTAATTGCGAATTATCCTGATGACGATCTTGAGCACAGATCAACGTCAAATCCCTTCTCAATGTCACAATCCCTGATCAGCATGGCGCCATGCGCCTGCTCCTTAGCCTCACCGCCGCCATCGCCCTGCTGACTGTGGGCCAAGCCGCCGCCGCCCCCTGGCTCCAGGCCGAAACCGACCGCTTTATCCTTCGCGGCGAAGTTTCCGAGCGGGTGATCCGTGACTACGCGACCAAGCTCGCCGTCTTCGACGTCGTCCTCCGCGCCAACTACCCCCGCGCCACAGCCGGTCGCGCGACGCAGAAGCTGCACGTCTATCTGGTGAAGGATCGCAACGCCCTGCGGGTCGTCAATCCGGCTGTGCCCCTCACGGTCGCAGGCTTCTTCACCTCGCCCGCCATCGAGCCCTTCGCCATCGCCGATGTCAGCGCGCCGGAGGGGTTGGGTCAGGTGTTCCTCTTCCACGAATACGCCCACAATTTCATGCGGGCCTACATGCCGGGCGCCACACCTGCATGGCTGGCGGAAGGCTTGGCCGAATACTATGGCGTCACCAAGATCGACGACGACAAGATCTCCATCGGTGGCAACAGCCGCGGGGGCGTGCTCTTCAGCGTCTGGCTGCCCATGGCCGATGTGCTCTCGAAGGCTCCATTCGAGATGTCCCGTGATGAACGAAACCGGTTCTACGCACAGTCGTGGATCTTCGTGCACTACATGCAATCGACCCCAGAACGGCTGCAGCAACTCGGCCGCATTCTCGACCTGATCGGCCAGGGACAATCTTCCGTCACCGCCGTGCAGACGGTCACCGGCATGGACATGCCCACGTTGACGCGGACGCTCCAGGCCTATCGCAGGATCACCGCCATCACCTTCCCCAACCCGCTCAAGACGGCGCCCGCCATCACCGTGACGCGCATGCCCGAGCCTGCCGCAGACTTCCAACTCGACTGGCTCCATGCGGTGCGCGGCTGCGCCGACGACCCTGCCTTCATCGGCCGACTCCGCGCCAAGGCCACGCGTCACCCAGACGAACCCTACGTCCAGCGCATCCTCGCTCAGGCGGAGTTCCGCTGCGGCGATCCCGCCGCCGGCGAGGTCATCATCGACCGCTTGCTGGCCAAGGACGCCAACGACGTCGACGCTCTGCGGATCGGCGCGCTCAACCTCGCCTACGCCGCAGCCGCCCACCCGGACGGCCGCGCCGAACGCTTCCAGAAGGCCCGGAACCTGGCCGCCCGGGGCTACGCCCTCGACAAGGCGGACGCGCCGCTTATCTACGCCTATGTCTTCGCCCGTCGCGTACAACCGGGCTACCCCACCGCGAACGACGTGGCCTCGGTCAGGACGGCCCTGGCCCTGTCGCCTTCGGTCGGGGCGATCACCATGCTCGCCGGTGAAGTCCTGATGCGCAGCGGCTAGCGCGATGAAGGCCGCGCCCTCCTCCTTGAAGTCGCCAACCATCCCCACGGGGGGCCCCAAGCCGCCGCAGCCCGGCGCCTGATCGAACGCAATTCACAGGATGTCGGCGATGCCTTGGCGGTCCCAGGAGCTGAATAGCGCGCCTGCGAAGCGCCGAGGATGGCCGATCAATCGCTCAATAGTCCGCGCACCTCATGCAGATCCGCCGCGACCCGCACGCACAGTCCGCGGATCTCTTCCGTGGGGTCAAGCAGGTCCGGCACCATCACGGTCATCATCCCGGCCGCTGAGGCGGAGCGGACGCCGTTGTGGCTATCCTCGAGGGCCAGGCAGTCGGCGGGGTCGACGCCCAAGGCCTTGGCGGCGGCCAGATAGGGAGCCGGGTGCGGCTTGTGCTGGGTCACGCTCTCACGCGTGATGATCGCCTGGAAGCGACTGGTCAGGGCGTGCGGATCGAGGGACGCCTGGAGCGTCGCGCGCGATGATGAGGTGGCCACCGCCCGCGGCAGCCCCAGTTGGTCAAGGTGATCGAGCAACTCCACCACCCCAGTCTTCAGCGCGATCCCCATGGCGTACATCGCCTGAGCCTCCGCCCGCATCGCGGCGTCCCAAGCCGGCATGTCGAAATCGGCCCCAAAGTGCGCGACGAGGCGTTCGTTCGAGGCCGCCGCGCTCAATCCGATGATGCTGACGAAGACCTCGAAGGGAAACTCCGCCCCCATCTCAGCGCTGGTCGTGCTGCACGCCGCCCACCACAGCTTTTCGCTGTCGACCATCAGGCCGTCCATGTCGAAGACCACGGCCTTCACTGGACGCGGCAGGCTCATCTAGTCGACCGTGAAATCGGCGGCGCCATAGCCTTGGAAATAGAGCAGCGCGGTCAGGTCGGCGTGATCCACCTTGGCGTCGGCCTGCGCGGCCACGATCGGCTTGGCGCGGTAGGCCACGCCCAGCCCCGCGGCTTCGATCATCGCCAGGTCGTTGGCTCCGTCGCCGACCGCGAGCGCGGCCTCCGGACCCAGGCCCAGGGCGGCGACCTCGGCCTCAAGCGCCGAAAGCTTCGCCTCGCGCCCAAGGATCGGTTCGCCCACGCTTCCCGTCAGCCGGCCGTCGGCCTCGCCCAGGGTGTTAGCCCGGTTGTCCTGAAAGCCCGCCGCCCGCGCGACCCGGCTCGTGAAGAAGGTGAAGCCGCCCGACACCAGCACGCACCGCGCGCCCTGGGCCGCCATGGTCCGCACCAGGGTCCGCGCGCCGGGATTGAGCCGCACGCGTTCGTCATAGGCCCGCTGCAGGGCGTCCAGCCCCAGGCCCTTCAGCATGACGACCCGCTCGCGCAAGGCGCCCTCAAAGGCCAGTTCGCCGCGCATGGCGCGCTCGGTGATCTCGGCCACCTGAGCCTTCACGCCAGCGTAGTCAGCCAGTTCGTCCAGGCATTCCACATTGATGATCGTCGAATCCATGTCGGCGATCAGCAGCCGCTTCCTGCGACCCTCCGCGGTCTGAACGCACAGGTCCACCGGCAGGTCGCCCACGGCCTCGGCCGCCGTGGTGCGCGCCGCCTCCAGGGCGATATCGCCGACGATCTCCCAGGCGACGGGGCCCAGTCGGCGGCCCTCCAGGCTGACGAGTCGGCTCGCCCTGTGATAGGCGTCGGCGGCGGCTCCGGCGTCGGAGCTGACGAAGGTGAGGCTGATCATGGCGCCCCGCATCTGGCTGATCGCCGGGCCCACGGCAAGCGGCAAGTCGGCGCTCGCCGTCCGCCTGGCGCGCGAGATTGGCGGCGAAATCATCAACGCCGACTCCATGCAGCTCTACGCCGACATTCCCATCCTGTCGGCCGCACCGACACAGACCGAGCAGCAGGGCGTCCCCCACCACCTCTTCGGCGTGGCCGACGCCGCCGATGGCTGGTCGGCCGGTCGCTGGCTGCGCGCGGCGACCAACACCCTCGCCGAGATCCACGCCCGCGGCGCCCCCGCCATCATCGTCGGCGGCACCGGCCTCTATTTCTCGGCCCTCGTCGACGGCCTAGCCGAGATTCCCGAGATCAGCCCCGACTATCGCCGCGCCGCCCAGGCAGACTACGACGGCCTGGGCGAACCAGACTTCCGCGTTCGCCTCGCCGCCGTTGATCCCGCCGCCGACGCCCGCATCGCCGCCTTCGATCGCCAGCGTCTGGTCCGCGCCTGGTCGGTCTACGCCGCCACCGGCAAGGCCCTGACCGACTGGCAGGCCGCAAGCGCGCCGGCCATCGCCGATTATCAGCCCATCGCCCTGGAGCCCCCGCGCGAGACCCTCTACGCCCGCTGCGACGCACGCCTCAGCGGAATGATCGAGGCCGGCGCGCTCGCCGAGGTCGAGGCCCTGATCGCCCGCGGCCTCGACCCCGCCCTCCCCGCCATGAAAGCCGTCGGCGTCCGCGAACTCGCCGCCCATCTGCGCGGCGAAGCCCCGCTCGACGCCGCAATCGCCGCCGCCCAGCAGGAAACCCGCCGCTACGCCAAGCGCCAGCTCACCTGGATGCGCGGCCGCATGGCGCGCTGGCCGCGGATCACAGCGGCGGATGGCGACGGCCAGCGTGTCAATTTGTTCTCTTTTTGTTCTTGATTTTTTGACGTCCTTTCATCAGACTCTAGGGCTGGAATTTGTGATTAACCCGGGGCTCGGATGAACGAACTGCTCTATCCAACATCAACGAGAACCACTCGACAGCCTGAGCTTCCTCTCGCAGAGCAACGTCGGATATTCGAGGCCGAGCGGCAGCGACAAATGCGCAAAAATAGCTGGATGCTCGCCCCAGCACTGCTTCCTGCTGTCGCGCCGTTGGGTGTCGAAGCGCTCATAGCCTTGGGCGCACGTTCAGCGGCGGCGATCAGTCCTGGACCGTTGGCCTTCCAAACCAAGCCAGCGTTGCGCAGTAAGGCCGGCGACAACAAGCTACGCGACGAGGGCCGGAAGCAGTTTGCTCGAGCGAACGGCATCTCCGCTCAGGAGATGCAAGCTGTTGTTCATCACAGCCGACCTGTTGAATGGAGCCATATCATTCCTCGGGCAAACCCAAATTCGACGGCGAACCTTTGGGCTCTCCGTGAAGCGGCGCATAAATTGGCCAACCGGGAGTGGGCCAAGTTTGCTGCTTCGCTGGGCGGAAGAAGACCAACGCAAGCTGAGTTCATGCGCGAAAAGTTGCGCATCGACCGGCTCGTCGCCCCCTATGTTCTCAGAGCTGGCGTTCCACGATCATCAAAGCCATCAAAAGCAGAGGTGCTACGTTGATTTCCGTTACCGACGCCGCGCTGACCTTGGAGTCCCGAGGTCTTCTCAGACGGATGAAGACCAAATTCTCTCCGCGCGTAATCGACTATATGGCGGAAATCATAGGCCAGCCCATCCCCGATGAGCTTGCAGAGTTCTACAGCGAGAACATCGAGAGTATCTGTCAATTTTCTTCATACGTTCCCGTTTGGAACGAATGGATCGGATTCAGATCGAGTGAAAGGGAATTTTGGCAGTCTATCCCTCAAGCCGTACCATTATTCAGTGACGGATGTGGCAGCATCTTTGGTCTAGATCTTCAATATCCAGGACCCCGGCACGGCGTGTATTTCTTTGACCACATCGACAGATTCAAATTTCCATCGCAGCCAGTAGGATCATCTCTGGCGACCAGCCTTCTCATCTTGGGCGACTGGGACCGCGCCCTCCAGGAGGGTTGGCCTGACGACTGGATGGAAAAGATCGACCCTGAGATCAAGAACTGCCTGCGCGTGGAGCCGAAATGGGGCTGGCCGGAAGATTAGGCCCCGTCCTCGCCGTCGCCGCAAAACAGGGGCTAGGGTTGAGCGTCGGTTCCTCCCTATACTCGCGCGCGATGGAGCAGCTTCCGTGATCTCTGTTTCTGAAGCGGCCAGCGCCTTGCACGCGCGCGGCGCCCTCAAGACGCGCCGAGAGGATTATTCCGAACGCATCCTTGCGCGAGTGGAGGCCATGCTGGGCCGCCCGCCGCCCGGCGACCTCGCCGACTTCTACGCCGCCCGCATCACCAGCGTGGCGGCCTATGACGCCATCATGCCGGTCTGGAACAGCTGGGTCGGCTGGCGCACGCCGATCGAGCGCGAGCTTGGCCAGTTGCTTGACGTGGAAGCCTTGCCCGTCTTCCGCGACAAGCGCGGCAATCTCTTCGGCCTGGACCTCTCGATCGAGACCGAGCGCCCGGACGTCTACTTCTTCGAGCGCGCCGGCAATTTCTCCAAGCCGGCCTGGGCGGCGGGCTCCTCGCTGGGCGCCTTCATGCTCCTGCTGTCGGACTACGACCGCGCCTATCAGCAGAACTGGCCCGCGGGCTGGGAGGCGCGCATCGACCCGTCCATCGGCGCTTGCCTCCGCGCGCCGCCGCCCTGGCGCGTCGGCGCAAAGTAGTCACGGGTAGGATCTTCCGCAGACGCCTGCCTTGACGCTCGGCGCAGGGCATGGCACAGCCCTGATCCTCTAATTCGAGAGAACAGCCGTGCGCACCACCATTCTCGTACTCGTAAGGCGGCCCTCCGCGGACTGACACCGGTCAGCCGTCAAGGTCGCTTGCACCCAGGCCCCCAGAGGGCCTTTTTTATTGCCCAAAACGCCCCTTAAGGGACCGCTCCGATGACCGCCCACCAGACCATCCAGACTGAAAACGCCAATACCGACACCGACTTCATCAGCGGCGCCGAGATGGTGGTGCGCGCCCTCCTCGACCAGAACGTCGAAGCCCTGTTCGGCTATCCGGGCGGCGCGGTCCTGCCGATCTACGACGCCATCTTCGCCGAGCCGAAGATGCGCCACATCCTGGTCCGCCATGAGCAGGGCGCGACGCACGCCGCCGAGGGCTATGCCCGCTCGACGGGCAAGCCGGGCGTCGTCCTGGTCACCTCGGGTCCGGGCGCGACCAACGCCATCACCGGCATCGTCGACGCCCTGATGGACTCTATCCCCCTGGTCGTCATCACCGGCCAGGTCGCCACCCACCTGATCGGCACCGACGCCTTCCAGGAATGCGACACGGTCGGCATCACGCGGTCGATCACCAAGCAGAACTATCTGGTCAAGGATGTCGCCGACCTGCCGCGCATCATGCATGAGGCGTTCCTCATCGCCACGACCGGCCGCCCCGGCCCCGTGGTCATCGACATCCCCAAGGATGTCCAGTTCTCCAAGGGCCGCTACCTGGGCCCGGATGAGGTCGAGCACGCCCACCCCTATGCGCCGCGCACCAAGGGCGACGCCGCCAAGATCGCGGAAGCCGTCGCCCTGTTCGCCCAGGCGCGCCGCCCGATGATCTACACCGGCGGCGGCGTCATCAACGCCGGCCCCCGCGCCTCTGAACTGCTGCGTGAGTTCGCCGCCCTGACCGGCGCGCCTGTCACTTCCACCCTGATGGGCCTGGGCGCCTTCCCCGCGTCGAGCCCCCAGTGGCTGGGGATGCTGGGGATGCACGGCTCCTTCGAGAGCAACAACGCCATGCACGACTGCGACGTCATGCTTTGCGTCGGCGCGCGCTTCGACGACCGGGTCACCGGCAAGCTCGACGCCTTCGCCCCCACCTCGAAGAAGATCCACATCGACATCGACCCGTCGTCCATCGGCAAGAACGTTCGCACAGACGTCGGCATCGTCGGCGACGCGGGCTCGGTGCTGGAGGACATGATCGCGGCGTGGAAGGCGAAGAACCTCGGCGTCGACCAGGCCGCCCTGGCCGACTGGTGGACCCAGATCAACGCCTGGCGGGCCCGCGACGGCTTCTGGTATGCGCCGGACGACAAGGTCATCAAGCCGCAGTACGCCATTCAGCGCCTGTACGCCCTGACCCGCGATCGCGACGTCTACATCACCACCGAGGTCGGGCAGCATCAGATGTGGGCGGCCCAGTTCTTCCACTTCGATGAGCCGAACCGCTGGATGACCTCCGGCGGCCTGGGCACCATGGGCTACGGCCTGCCAGCCGCCGTCGGCGTGCAGATCGCCCACCCCGACAGCCTGGTCATCGACATCGCCGGCGACGCTTCCGTGCAGATGACCATGCAGGAGATGTCGACGGCCATGCAGTACGGCCTGCCGATCAAGATTTTCATCCTGAACAACGAATGGATGGGCATGGTCCGCCAGTGGCAGGAATTGCTGCACGGCGAGCGCTATTCGCACTCCTATTCCGACAGCCTGCCGGACTTCGTGAAGCTGGCTGAGGCCTATGGCGGCGTCGGCATCCGCTGCGACAACCCCGCCGAACTCGACGAAAAGATCCTGGAGATGATCAATTCGGACAAGCCGGTGATCTTCGACTGCCGCGTCGTGAAGATGGAGAATTGCTTCCCGATGATTCCCTCGGGCAAGGCGCACAACGAGATGGTCATGGCCTCTGAAGCCCGTGACCTCGGCTCGCTCATCGACGACGCCGGAAAGCGCTTGGTCTGATCCCCACGCCGACCTCTCGCGGCGTGCGGGAGGTCGGCGTCACACCGCCGTCATCAAACTGTTGCACGGAGGCGGTCGCTGACCGTTCGGCCGCATGCGACGCACGGCGCATGAAATCTTGAGGGATTGACGATGATCAGGATGCTTATCGCCGCTGCGGCGGTTCTGTCGCTCGCGGCCTGCGGCGGCCAGGACACAGGCAAATCCTCGGCGGGCGGACCCGCCGCCTCCGGCCAGATCGCCGGCGCCGGCGCGACCTTCCCAGCCCCGCTCTACGCAGCCTGGGCCGAGCAATGGAAGGCGTCCTCCGGCGTCGCCATCAATTACCAAGCGATCGGCTCCGGCGGCGGCATCAAGCAGATCAAGGCCAAGACCGTGACCTTTGGCGCCAGCGACAAGCCGCTGACCGCTGAGGAGCTCGACGCTGCGGGCCTCGTGCAGTTTCCCACGGTCATCGGCGGGGTCGTGCCGATCGTGAACCTGCCGGGCGTCAGCGGCGGCCAGCTGAAGCTGACCGGCGGACTGCTCGCCGACATCTACCTGGGCAAGATAAAAAAGTGGAGCGATCCGGCCTTCGTCGCCGCGAACCCTGGCGTGAAGTTGCCGAACCTGCCAATCACCGTCGTCCATCGCTCGGACGGGTCGGGCACCACATTCCTCTTCACCACCTACCTGGCCAAGGCCGCCCCGCAGTGGGGCGCAGTCGGCGCGGCTGAAGCCGTCGCGTGGCCGACCGGCCAGGGCGGCAAGGGCAACGACGGTGTCTCGGCCTTCGTCAAGAACACCGCCGGTGCGGTCGGCTACGTCGAATACGCCTACGCCAAGCAAAACAGCTTGGCCTTCGCCCAACTGCAGAACGTCGCCGGACAGTTCGTCGCCCCGACCGCCGAAAGCTTCGCCGCGGCGGCCGCCGCCGCAGACTGGACCAAGGCCCCAGGTTTCAATCTGCTGCTGGTGAACGAACCTGACGCCAAGGCCTGGCCCATCACCGGCGCCACCTTCATCCTGATGCACAAGAGCCAAGCCAACACGGCCCAGGCCCGACCGGCGCTGGCGTTCTTCGACTGGGCGTTCACCCAAGGCGACGCCAAAGCCGCCGAGCTCGGCTACGTGCCCCTCCCGGCCGACCTGAAGGCCCTGGTCCGCGCCAGCTGGCCCGCCGTCGTTGGCCCGGACGCCAAGCCGGTGTTCACGCCCGCCAGCTAGACCCTTTCCGGATCAGGTGAACACACCTGATCCGGATCAAAAGGGACTATCTTCATAGACTTAGAGCGCGACAGGCGCTTCAACCGGCTTCCACTGGAAGCTGTCACGCTCTGACACGACAACGCCCGGGCGGTCTCCCGCCCGGGCGCTCATCGTCTCAACCCAAGCTGCTAGTGCGCGGCGGGAGTCGTTTCCGAGATTTCCTCGAGGGTCTTGCCGACGGCCTTCGCGCCGTAGTCCAGCGCGATGTCGCCCAGCGACAGGATGCCCGCCAGCTTGCCGGCGTCGTCCAGCACGACCAGGCGGCGGATCTGGTGCGCGCCCATCTTCGCCGCGGCGTCGGCGACATTGTCGTCGCTGGAGCAAGTCTGGACGTCGTCGGTCATCACATCGGACACCGGCGATTCGAAGCTGCGACCCTCGGCCACGACGCGCAGGACGATGTCGCGGTCGGTGATCAGGCCGACGACCTTGCCGTCCTCGACCACCGGCACGGCGCCGCTTTCGACCTCGGCCATGGTCTTGGCCACTTGGGCGATGGTGGTGTCGCGGCTGGCCGTGGCCACCTGCGCGGTCATGACTTCACTGACGTTCATGGGGATGTTCCTCGTTAAGACGGGTGCGGGTGTCCGCGTCGCATAAGGAAACCCCTGCAGCCCACCCTCGTTCCGGCCACGCTGCACAGCTGGGGCGGTTAGGGAACGCGCACCGAGCGCCGCAATCTGCTGCGGAATGAGGCGTTGGGAATTAGTCGGCGTCCGGCGATTCTTGTTCTATTGCCGGTCTCATGAGCGTTCCGCTTCAATTGGTTTGTCTCGTGGAGGAGACATGACCCTTTTGAGTTGGCCGCGCCCCGAGTGGCGCGGCCCCTTTTTCCTCCACGGCCGAAAGGCGGCGCATTCGGCCGGCGGCGACACGCAACGTGCAGAAGGCCCGCCCTCACCGCTTCCGAGCCTGCACTCGCCCCGGCGCTACGACCTCGACTGGCTGCGGGTCACGGCTTTCGGCCTGCTGATCCTCTACCATGTGGCCCTGGTCTACTCGCCGTTCGACTGGCACATCCGCTCGCGTCACACCTTCGGCTGGGTGCGTGAGGCCCTGCTCGTCACCAGCCCTTGGCGTTTGACCCTTCTGTTTCTGGTTTCGGGCGCCGCCCTGCGGTTCCTCTGCCGAAACCGCTCCACCGGCCAGATCCTGCAGACCCGATTCAGCCGCCTCGCCCCGCCCTTGATCTTTGGCGTCATCGTGCTGGTGCCGATCCAGTCGTGGATCGAAGCTACAGACAAGGGATTCTGGACCCAGGGCTACGTCAGTTGGCTCGCCAGCGAGTTCAGCCCGGCCGGCCTCGCCAATGGCGTACCGGTCAACCATCTCTGGTTCCTCGTCTACATAAGCGCCTACAGCCTGGCCGCCGTTCTCTTGATGCAGCCCCGGCTCGTGAGCGCCCTCGAGCCACGGCTTGAGCATGCCCTGCGCGGCTGGCGGGCGCTCGCCTGGCCGATTGTCTATCTGCTCGCCATTCGCGTCCTGATCTTCCCCTGGTTCGGTGTGACGAACCGGCTGAGCGCCGACTGGTACAACCACGCCCTCTCTTTCGCCGCCTTCCTGTTCGGCTTTCTGGTGGTCGGGCGCGAGACGATCTGGCGCGACCTGGAACGCCTGCGGTTCGTCAGTCTGGCCATCGGCCTCGTCGCTCTGCCCCTGGTGATGATCCAGGACGTCCATCCGGGCGGCGGCGCCTATGACGGTGTGCCGCGGGCTGTGGTCTTCGCCATCGAGCAGGGCTGCATGATCGCCGCGATCCTCGGCTTCGCAAGCCGCCATCTGCGCGACGCCGGCGGCCCAGTGCTCAGCTATCTGAACGGCGCGATTTTTCCGCTCTACCTGGCCCATCAGACGGTCCTGGTCGCCGCGGCCTGGATGCTGAAGCCCGCCGGGCTGCCGGCCGCTGTCGAGGCCCTGCTGCTCGTCGCCGCGACCATCCTGGGCAGCCTTGTGATCTATGAGGTCGTCCGCCGCGTCCCGGCAATGCGGCCGCTCTGGGGGCTCAAACCCCAGCGCGAAGGGACTCCCCGCTACCCGCGCCGTCGCAGTCTTTTGGCGTTCGGCGTCGCCGGCCCAATTGTGGCGCTCGCCACCGTCGTCACCGCGATCGCCGCCTACCCCGGCTTCAACCACGCGACCCAGTACCTGAGCGAACTCGGCGGCGCTTCCGCCCGCGATCCGGCGATTTTCAACACCGGCGTTCTGTTGGCCGGCCTCATGGCGGGCCTCGCCGGACTGGGTTTCGGCTTGGCGATCATCGCGCTCACCAACGCCCGCCTGGTCGGCACGCTGACGGCCCTCGTCTTCGCCGCCGCCGGCGTCGGCCTCTCGGCGGCCGCGCTCTACCCTTGGCCCGACCCGCGGCACATGGCGATCAACCTCGGCCTCGGCATTCAGATCGCCCCTTTGCTCCTGCTCTGGGGCCTCTGGCGCCGGCGCGACCTCAAGCGACTTAAGCTGTTCCTCGCGACCATCTTCCTAATTATGGCGATATTGACCGTGCTCACCAAACACCTGCTGTTCCCGGGCACGGTGACCGACGCCAACGTCGGCTGGTGGGAGCGCGCCTACGCGATCGTCCTCGTGGGCTGGGTGGCCGTCGCCGCGCTGGTCCTTGATCGAAGCCTGGGCGCCGAGGCGCCGGCGGACGTTATCCACGCAGAAAACGCACACGGAGCGCGCACGAAAGTCTGATCAAGATTGAATTCACATGTCCGTGATTGTATGGCTGGGATTCTGATGGATGCTGCATCGCAGCACAGGTTCTCGCCTGCCGCCGTGGAGAGTGAAGCCTTCGATGGACAACCTGGCGCGGCGCCTACCGGCTGGCCAATATCCGGCGGACCAAAACCAAGCGGCGTCTTGGAAGGACAACGCTGCGTGGCTGGACGCGGGCGCAGCTGACGCCTGGCTGCCGGCTGAGGCGCCTCTGGCCATGCCCCGGCAGGAACTGCATGGCGATCGCCCGGACCTGAAGCCGGAGACCAGTCCCGCCCACATCGGTCGTCGTCGGGCCCTGGTGTTCGGCGGCGCGGCGATCCTCACCGCACTCGTCGCCGCCGGTCCCTTCGCCCTCTACCTGCGTGAGGGCTTCGAGCGCCTAGAGATGCTCGGCTTCGCCGCCTTCCTGATGCTGGCCGCGGCGATCTCCACCTGGTTCTGCAGCGCGCTGGCGGGCTTCCACGCCCTGATGACCGGCGCAGAGCAGGAAGATCTCGACTTCTCGCCCCGTCCGTCCGCGCCGCTGTCGCGCACGGCGCTCCTGATGCCGCTCTATAACGAAGACGCTGAGGCCGCCTTTGGCCGTCTGGCCGCCCTCGACGTATCGCTGGCGCGGCTCGGTGTCTCTGACGCCTTCGACATCTTCGTGCTCAGCGACACCCGCCGCCCTGAGATCGCGGCCGATGAGGACGCCTGCTACCTGACCCTGCGTCGCTACGCCCACAGCGCCCTCTACCTGCGCCGTCGGGCCCAGAACACAGAGCGCAAAGCCGGCAACATCACCGACTGGGTCGAGCACTTCGGCGACGCCTACGACTTTATGATCGTCCTCGACGCCGACTCCACCATGGCCGGCGAGACGGTCCTGCGCCTCGCAGACGCCATGGAGCGCCATGAGGGCGTCGGCCTGATCCAGACCGCCCCCACGATCGTCGGCGCCCGTACACTCTACGGCCGCGTCTCGCAGTTCAGCGTGCGCATGTACGGCCGCGTGGCCGCCGCAGGCGTCGGCTTCTGGTCCGGCGCGGAGGGCAGTTACTGGGGCCACAACGCCATCCTGCGCGTGAAAGCCTTCGCCGCCTGCGCCAAGCTGCCGATCCTCGAAGGCGACAAGCCCTTCGGCGGCGACATCCTCAGCCATGACGTCGTCGAGGCCGGCATGCTGCGCCGCGCCGGGTGGGCCGTGCACGTCACCGCCGCCCTGGACGGCAGCGCCGAAGAGACGCCGCCGACCCTGCTCGACTTCATCCGCCGCGACTACCGCTGGTGCCAGGGCAACCTGCAACACCTGGCGCTGCTTGGCGCCCGCGGCCTGCACCCGATCAACCGCGCCCAGTTGGGCATGGGAGCTATGGCCTATATCGCCTCGCCGCTCTGGATGATCACCTTGATCGTCGGCCTCGCCATCCAGTTGCAGTTCCCCCCGGACTGGGGCTCGCTCTGGTATTTCATGGGCCCGGAGCTCACGCCCTTCATGTTGGGCACCTGGATCTCCGGGGTGCTGCTGGTCGGCCCCAAGATCATGGGCGCGGTCATCGTGCTCAGCCGGCCGGGCGAGCTGAAGGCCTTCGGCGGCAGTCGCACCGTAATGCGCGGAGTCCTCGCCGAGGTGGTCATGTCGGCCTTGATGGCCCCGATCCAGATGGTCGCCAACACCCGATCGGTCCTGCGCGTCCTGCGCGGCCGCGACGCCGGCTGGAGCGCCCAGCAGCGTGACGCCGATGGCCTGCGCTTCGCCGACGCCTGCCGCGCCATGGCGGCCCAAATCGCCGCCGGCGTCCTGTGTTTTGGCCTGCTCTGCGCCTTCCGGCCGGACCTGCTGCTGTGCTTCGCGCCAATCTTCCTGCCGCTGATGGCCTCGCCGTGGCTCGCGATCTTCACCTCCAAGCGCAGCGCTGGTGACGCCTTCGCCGCGCAAGGCCTGCTCGTCATTCCCGATGATGAAGGCGTCAGTGCGAGCCCCGCCGTTCTGGGCGCCGTCTTCCGCCAGCCGCCCCGTGGCTATGGCCGCACCTTGCAGGACGCGGTGCCGTCCGAGATGAGCAAGCTCTAGGCCCTGAGCGCCGGGTCGGGCTATGGTTCCGCCTTCGCCGTGCGGCGTTCGCAAGGCGCGCGCGTTCAGGGGATCCCGATGCCCAAGACCACCGCTGCGATCCTCGCGGCCATGGCCTGTGCCCTGACATTCATCGTCCTGGTCCCCAGCGCCGCGGCGCAGAACGCCGTCGCCGCCCAGCAGTATTCCGCCACCGCCCAGCGCGTGCTGAACCAGGCCCGATCCGTCTCCGGCGGGCCCGGCTGGAACACCATCCGCGGCGTCCACGAAACCGGCCGACGCGCGGGCGTGCGCTACGAATCCTGGCGCGACCCAGTCCGCTATGGGCAGCGCATCGAGACGCATGAGGCCGCGGGCAGACGCGTGCGAGCCTTCAACGGCGCAGCGGAGTGGCAGATCCTGCCCACGGGCCAAGCCACGGGCGCCGATGACATCGGCACAGTCGCCCGCGCTCGCTCGGAGGCTTTCTTCGGCTCCTTCGGCTACTTCTTTCCCAGCCGCTACGACATCCGCACGGCCTACGTCGGCGTGCGCAAGCAGGGCGACCGCACCTTTGAGGTGATCATCGTCCGTCCCGCCGGCGGCTTGCCCCGCGAACTGTGGTTCGATCGCCGCACCAGCTTGCTCGCCCGCATCGTCAACCGCAGCGGCCCGACCGTAACCACCACCGAGGTCCTCGACTATCGCCGCGTGGGCGCGATCATGGCGCCGTTCAAGTATGTGACCGATGGGGTCGAGCGGACGGTGGAAGCGATCGACTTCCGCGCCACGGATCGCGATTCCTTCAGCCTGCCCTACGTCGCCCCACCGACGCCCGCCCCGCCCGCCAAGACGCCGACACCCGCCAAGACTGCGCCGACGGCGAAGACGACACCGCCGTTGAAGTACCCCAAGCCCTAATCGTCCAGCAGGGCCGCCAGCGCTGGCGACAAGGTCTCGCGCCAGCGGTCCGCCTCGCGCCACAGGAAGCAGGCCGCGATATCCTTCGTGGTCGCAAACGCTTCGGCCTCGTCGCCCATCACCTGCAATGCCGTGCAAATCGCATCGGCCTGCATGCAGGAGTCGTGCAGCACGCTCACCTGCGCCAGCCGTGTCCGAACAGGCTCCCGGGTCACAGGGTTGATGGTGTGACTGTAGCGACGTCCGTTCCAGATGAACTGCCGCCGCCAGTCGCCGGAGGTCGCGACCGAGATTCCGGTTAGGGCGATCCGCAATGGCGGTTCTTCCAGGTGGGCCTCGGCCGGGTGTTCCAGGTCGACCCACCAGGGCTCGCCGTCGCCGCGCACGCCGGAGCCGCGCAGTTCCCCGCCGATCTCGATTAGGAAATCGCGGACGCCCAGGCCAGCCACCGCCTGCGCGGCGAGATCCACCCCATAGCCTTTGGCGACGCCCGACAGGTCCAGCCGCAAGCCGCCAGGCTGGCGCATTCGGCCGCCCTCGATCTCCAGTGCGCGCCAACCCGACACCGCAGCCGCCAGACGCTCCGGCCTCGGCGGCTCAAGCGCCGCACCCCAGGCGCCGAACCCCCAAAGGTCGACCGCCTCGCCGAGCGTCGGGTCGAAGGCGCCGTCGCTCGCCTGCGCCATGACCAACGCGGCGCGGATCACACGCAACAGGTGATCCGGCGCCTCGACCCACGCGCCAGCCGGGGCGGCGTTGAACCGCGAGATATCGCTCTCCGGTTCCCAGGTGCTCATTTGCTTGACGACGAGGTTCGCGGCGCCCTGTACGGCCGCCGTCAGGGCGGCGTCAGACACCGCCAGAGGCGCATTGGCGAGCAGCGTCCAACTCACGCCCATCGTCGGTCCGCTCAGGCGAATGGGCCGACCGGGCCTCGGCCGGGTGGCCTCAGCCGTAAGACCATGGGGGATCGCGATCCGCATGGCGTCGCGCGCCTCAGCCGCGGCCTATTCGGGCAGGACTTCGAGGGTCGCGATATAACTCGCGTTGCGCGACACGCCATTCATCGGCTCACCGCGCACGCCCGCCTCGATCCAGTACATGCCCGCTTCTGGCCACTTCACCTCGAAGACACCATCGGCTCCCGTGCTGATCTTCATCTCCGTGGTCTTACGATAGCGCTGATCACCCTGGACGACCTCGACCTCGACGCCCGCGGCCGGCTTGCCGTCGATCAGCAGGCGGAACTTGGCGGGCTCGCTGGCGACCAGATCGTTGGGGTGGGTGATCGGCTCAAGCTCCAGGCCCTGGCCCGTCGGCTTCAGCACCTCAGTGCTCGGCGCGCCGTTGGTGATGAAGGTCTCGATACGTCGCACGTTGGAGGAGACTTTCACCTCGGTCGCGTCCTTAGGGATGGCCGTGGCCATCTGCGCCTGCGTCCCGCGCCAACGCTTGGTCTCGGTCCCGACCTTGTAGCTGGCGAACAGCAGGTCGCCGCCGCCGGCGCTGGCGATCTTATAGGTGCCAGGCTTCGCCAGACGCACATCGAAGGTCGATCGGTACTTGCCAGTCGAGGTGTTCTCCAGCGGCAGGACCGCGCCGTCCGGCGCGTAGGCCGTCACCCCATCCAGCCGCATGGCGGCGTGGTCGGCGTAGAACAGATCATTGGAGATCGCCCCATCCACCGTGACCCAGGTGTCATTGCCAGACAGAACCGTGCCCATGGGCAGAAGCCAGGCGCGGTGGGCATGGGCGGTCGGCGCGAGGAGCGCGACGCAGCCGGCGACAATGATGGCGGCGCGGGAAGCGGCGGACATGATGATGTTCCTCTCTGGTCTGTTCTACGGTTCGGCCGTGACGCTGATAGCCCCCAGCTCGGATGTCCCCTGGACGGTCGACGTCTTCGCCGCGCCCTTAGCGCCCCAGACGAACGGCGCCCGCAGCACCTCGCGGCCGCCGACCTCACGGGCCGCCTCGACCACCAGGTTGTAGGCCCCCGGCGCCACGCCGGTCATTTGCTGGCGGGTGAAGACCAGTTGCTGCTTGCCCGGCGCCTTGGTGGGGCCGCTGACGCCGGCGATCGGCATCGTCGTGGTCCGCCCGGCCTTGCGCCACCACTGGCGCATGTCCTTCAGCCAGGTGACGCCTTCGTTGTCGCGCTTCTTGACGTCATACCAAACCGCCAGAGTCTTCACCGCGGCCTGGTCGGCGCCTTCGATCCACACGGCGACGTAGGGCCGATGATATTCGGCTACGGTCATCTTCGGCAGCTCGAGGCTGACGTTCAGCTCCGCCGCCTGGCCCGCGACAGGCAGCCCAGCCAAGCCTGCGGCCGCGACGACAATGTGGTGGTTCGCGCCCATTGCGCTCTCCCTAGTGAACGAGAAACAGCGCCAGCAGCAGCGGGATCAGCAGCCCCGCCCCCACCAGCGGCCACGTCGACTTGCGGGCATGGGCGTGGAACTGCAGCAGCAGCAAGCCCGTCACGCAGAACACCACGCAGGCGATGGCGAAGACGTCGATGAACCAGGCCCAGGCCTCACCCGAGTTCCGGCCCTTGTGCAGATCGTTCAGATAGGCGATCGCGCCACGATCCGTGCGCTCGTAGGCCGCCTCGCCTGTCTCAGTGTCCAGCGTCACCCAGGCGTCCGTCCCTGGCCCGGGCAGGCCGAGATAGGCTTCGCCTTCTGACCACTCCACCGGACCCTTGCGGGCCTTGATCTTCATCTCCGACTTCAGCCACGCGACCACTGGCGCCGGCAGGTCGCCACGAGCAGTCTCCGCGGCCTTGAGCGCCGGCAACAGCGGGGCGGGCAACTCACCTGAACGCTCCACCGTCTTCGGCTCCGACTTGATGTCGGCGGCGTGGTTCAAGGTGAAACCAGTGACGGCGAACGCCAGCATCCCGATCAGCGAAATCGCCGCGCTGATCCAGTGCCAGCGCACAGTCTGCCGCAGGAAGCCCGCGCGCCGCTGGGCCTTCTTGCGCGCCCGGGCGCGTTCATCGGCTTCGGCATCGGAAATCACAGTTGACGACATAGCTTACCGGGGTTGTTCGACTGCGCTGCGCAGTAGCATGGGCTTTCCATGTTGCAAACAAGTCGCAGCTGCAAAGCCCGCGCCTCAGTGTTCCGGCCGCTTCCCGCCAGGCTGCGCGCCGTCGGTTCGATGGGGCCTGCGAACGACCGCCGCGCCGCGACCGCCGCGGCCTGGGCCTTCTTCGCCCGAGGTCTTTCGGCCCGGCGTTTCGAGCGAAAGACCCAAGGCTGCGCCAAAAGGAATCCTGATCATCTGTCGCGCCTCCCGCGCGCCGGGACGACCCAATTGATACATAGATGCATCTGATAATCAATAGCATATATAGACTTGACCGACAAGCGACATGGGCGCTACCTCATCCCACCGTTTGCGACCGCTTCGCATATTCACAAAAGGACAGGTCGGGTGCGCCGCGGGCTTCCCCACTCGGTTCACGGCGCCCTCGGTCCTGCGGGGCCCCGGAATCCCCTCCGGGGCCCCGTTATCTGCTGGCTAGTGCGTCGCCACGGGCGCGGGCCGCGCCATGCCGGACACCTGCTCCGGAGTGACGGGCGCGGCGAAGGCGTTGCCGAAGTGCGTGCGGATATAGGTGACCACATCGGCCACCTGGGCGTGACTCAGGCTGTCGGAGAACCACGGCATGGCGCCCTTGCCGTTCAGCACCAGCATGATCGGATAGGGCGCCGCCGCCAGTCGCGGGTTTCCCGCCAACGCCGGATAGGCCGCGCCGGCCCCCGCCGCGCCCTTCCCGTCAGGCATGTGGCAGGATTGGCAGACCATTCGATAGGTCTCCTCGCCGGACCTTGGCGCCAGCGGCTTCGTGCCCCCGGGCCCGGGTTCGTCGGCCAGGACCGGCGAAGCGACGGCGAACGCGGCGCAGGCCGCGCCGATCTTGAGTATGGCTTTGATCATGATCGCTCCTCCCCTCAGGCCGCCAGCGCGCGGGCGTGCAGACGCGAAATGGCGTCGATCGACGACAACAGCGCGCCCTCCATCCAGCAGCCCACATAGGATGCGTGCTCGCCGGCCAGGACGACCCTGTCCTCAAGGCTCACAAGGGTCTGGTAGTGGTCCTTGCGGGTGTCCTCGTTCCAACGGGCGCAGCAACCCATGGTCCATGGCACGCGATGCCACGCCACCGACGCGCCGGTCATGAATTCCTTGCGATACTGCGCTGGGTGGAAAACCGAACCCTGCTCAAGCGCCGCTTCGATCCGCTCCTCAGGAGTCATGCCGGCCAACTGGTAGCCGCCCATGCCGCCCGCGAAGGCGCCCAACAGCACCGCCGGGCCGTCTTTGAAGTAATCGAAATTTGGGTAGGAGATCAGGCTGATCTGCTGGTTGGTGAAGCTGTGCCCGCCATAGATCGCGTCGTCGTCCTCCCAGAACCGCCGCTTGAACTCTAGGCCGATCTTGACGCTGTTGGAGTAGGGCACGGCCTGGATTGCGGCCTGTTTCTCGTCTGACAGATTGGTTTCGATCTGACTGAGGACAGATAGGGGAATCGTGCAAACGCAGAAGTCAGCCTTGGCCACGCTCACCGCTCCGCTTGCCGTGTCGGCGTAGGTGACGCTGACGCTCTTCTTGTCCTGCAGAATGCGCGTGACCTTCGCATTGTAGGAGATCAGCCCCTCGACCTGTTTGGCGAAGGCCTTGCCGATCATGCCCATGCCGCCGGTCGGCTGGAACATGGTGGTCTGGAATTCGTCGGTCATGAAGAACGACATGTTCGCCCAGATGCCGGACTTCAGGACCTCGTCGAAAGGCAGCACGTCCGATGGGACGGGCGCGCCATTCACTCCGCCGCCGGGCGCCAGTTCGAACCCGCGATGGCTCGATGATCTGATGCCCTTGGCGTACTTCATGTCCTGGTCGAGCATGCCCCAGCCACGCATCGCCTCCTTGAGGCGGTCGAGATCCTCCGCCGTCAACGGGGTGTCGAGCGCCTTCTGGTCGATCGCCTTGGCGAGCAGTTCGGCGACATTGCCCTCAAAATCCGCCGCGAGGGATCGGAACCGCTGAGGCGTCCCGCCGAAGGCCTCGGTCGAATGGACAAAGGCATTGTGGTTGAACTGGATGAAGGGCTCCAGAGACACGCCAAAGGCCTTGCAATAGTGCAGCAAGGTGCGGTGATGGTGCGGAATGCGCCATGGGCCAGGATTGAGATAATTGCCAGCGGAGAAGCCGACCTTTTGGACGGCGCCGCCCATCTCGGTGACAGTGTCGCCGCCGTAGAGCGACCAGTTACGCCCGCCGGCACGATCCTGGAACTCCAGGATCTTCACCTGATAGCCCGCCTTGCGCAGTTCATAGGCGGCCAACATGCCGGCCAGGCCTGCGCCCAGGACAATGACGCTCGCCCCTTTACGCGCGCCTTCCAGCTTTGGCGGCCCAGGGAATCGGGTTTCCGCAGCGTGCCCCATCGTGGTCATGGCCTGGTAAAGCAGCGCCGAGCCGCCCATCATGCCGATGGCGTGCAGCAGTTGCCGCCTCGTAGTCACTGCGCCAACCCTGCCGCCGCTGCGTCCCATCATGGCGCTCAGCCCTCCCAAGAATTCAGAAAACCTTTGGTACGCGTAGCGGGGGGCGCCGTGTCGAACGGCCCTCCGATGGTCGTTTCGCGTGCTTTTCCGACACTTGCCCGGTTTACGTTCCGGCAGCCAATTCGGTGAGTAGAGGCTGTGCAGGCGACGTGATCGTATGAGGCGGAGCGCCGATCATTTGATGCATCCAATCGCGCCAAGAAGGACGTAAGGTAAGAGAACGACGATCTTTCGAACGCTCCGTTCGCCTCGTGTTTGTCCAATTCCAGTGTTTGACGAACGAGGCTGACGGGTTACCAGCGCACCGTTGAAGGCCTCGCGCGCGCTGCGATGTTTCAACGCAGCCTGGAATGGGCTTAAGGAGTGAGTGTGCGGATCTACCCGGTGATCATGTGCGGCGGCCACGGCTCACGCCTGTGGCCGACGTCATCGCCGGCCCGACCAAAGCAGTTCATCCCCCTGTCCGGTCGCCGTTCCAGCTTCGAAGACACCGTACGGCGCGTCCTGGGAATCGAAGGCTCAGGCGACATCCTGGTCGTCACCAACGCCGCCTACGCCGACATCGTTGAAGAACAACTGGCCGCGGCCGGCGCCACCGGCGTCATCCTTCTGGAGCCGGAAGCGCGTGACTCGGCCGCCGCCGTCGCGGCCGCCGCGCTCTATATTCAGGCGCGCCATCCGGCGGGAGTCGCCGTCGTCGTGTCCGCCGACCACCACCTGCCGGACGCCGAGGCCTTCCGCGCTGCGGTCCTGCAGGCGGCCGACGCCGCAGAAGCCGGCGCCATCGCCACCCTGGGCGTCGTGCCCTCCGTTCCCTCGGCCGCCTACGGCTACATCAAGCCCGGGCTCGGCGAAGGCGTCCGGCCGATCGAGACCTTCGTTGAAAAGCCTTCGATGGAGCGCGCCAAGGCCTACGTCGCCGAGGGTTACCTCTGGAACAGCGGAAACTTTATCGCCTCTGCGGCGACCTTGGTCTCCGAGCTCGAACGGCACGCTCCCAAGACGCTCCAGGCCGCCCGCGCCGGCTTGGCCGAGGCTGCTCACGAAGATGGCGATCGACGCGTGCTTTTGGGTGATTCCTTTCGCAACGCGCCCAAGATTTCCGTCGACTACGCGGTCATGGAAAAGACTGACCGCGCGGCCGTCCTGCCGGTTGATTTCGCCTGGTCCGACCTTGGCGCTTGGGATGCGATCTGGAAGGTCGCGCCCAAGGACGCCGACGGTAACTCCGCGCGAGGCGATGTTCGGTTCGCGGGGTCGACCAATGTCTTCGCTCGCGGCTCAGAGGGCGTGCGCATCGGCGTCATCGGCGTTCATGACCTCGCCATCGTCGTCGAAGGCCAGGACGTTCTGGTCAGCGCGCTGAACTCGAGCCAAGGGGTCAAGTCCGTCGCCGAGGCTTTCGCCGCCTCTGGGCCCATCCCCTTCGCCATGATCGAGGAGGCCGCCGGCTGGTACGCCCGCTGGCTCTCCAACCACGCCCTCCCCATCTGGTGGGCCCTGGGCGCCGACCATGAACACGGCGGTTTCCACGACTGCCTGGATATGAACCACTGGCCGGGCACGCCGCTACGGCGCGCCCGCGTCCAGACCCGTCAAACCTACACCTACGCCATGGCTGGCCGCCTGGGTTGGACCGGGCCTTGGCGAGAAGCGGCCCATCATGGGTGGCGATTCTTCCACAAGAATTACCTGCGCCCGGACGGACTATATCGAACCCTGGTGGCGCCCGACGGCGCCAACATCGACGACACCGCCTATCTCTATGACCAGGCCTTCGCCCTGCTCGCGCTTTCGGCCCTCTACGCCGCTGAGCCAGACAACGGCCAACACCTGGCTCAGGCGCTCAGCCTGATGAGCGCCCTGGACGGCCTGCGCCATGCCAACGGCGGCTTCCGGGAATCCGGCGAGTTCCCGTTCCAGTCCGACGCCCACATGCATTTGGTGGAGGCGGCGATCTGCATGGTCGAGGCCGGCGCCTCGCAGTTCGTGCCCCTCGCCGAGGAGATCATGAACCTCGCCATGACGCGTTTCATCGATCCCAACGGCGGGTTCCTTCGCGAATATTTCAATGAGGCCTGGCGGCCAGCCGACGGCGACGACGGTCGCCTGATCGAACCAGGCCACCAGTTCGAATGGGCCGGCCTCATCGCCCGCTGGAGTCGGCTCACCCAGGACTCCTCAATGATGGGCACGGCACGCACCCTCTTCGACTCCGGATCGCGGGGCGTCGATCACCAGCGGATGGTCGCAGTGAACGAACTCTGGGACGATTTCTCCATGCGCGATGACGAGGCGCGGCTCTGGCCGCAGACCGAGTATCTCAAGGCCGCCCTCATCATGGACGAACCCGCGCATGCGCTGACGGCCGCGGCAGGTCTGCGCAACTATCTGGCGGCTCCGACGCCCGGGCTTTGGTGGGACAAGCTCCTGCCTGACGGGCGTTTCCGTCACGAGCCGGCGCCGGCCAGCTCCTTCTATCATATCATCAGCGCCTACGAGCATTTGGCCCAGGCCCACCCCGCCGCCCGGATCTGATGGACGCCCTCGCCCGCGCAGGCCGGGCGCCCCAAGGCAAGGCCCTTGCCTTCCTGGCGCTGGTGGCCGCCGGCGGCTTCTGGGGCATGGGCTTTCCCCTCGGCAAGATGATCATGGCCGAAACCGACGCTGCCCATGTGGTCATGCTGCGGTTCACCGTCGCCGCCCTGGCCGCCGCCCCGTTCGCCCTGCGCAACGCGGCCACGCGCCGGCTCTTCCGCTCGCCAGTGATCCTTTTCGGCGGCGCGCTCTACGGCTTGGCGTTCCTTGTCCAGTTCGAGGGTCTGGCGCGGACCAGCGTGACCTTGTCGGCCCTGCTGGTCGGCGCGATGCCCGCATTCATCGCGGTCAGCGCGCGCTTGCTGGGCGAGACCGTCAGCCGGGTCGCCTGGATCGGCGTCGCCGCCGCGACCTTGGGCGCCGCCATCATCGCCGGGAAGCCGGACGGAGCGGGCTCTGTCCTGGGGGTCGTCCTGGCGCTCAGCGCGCTCCTGGTGTTCCTGGCCTGGCTTCATCTCGTCCGTCGGGCCCCGCCCTCTCCGGCCCCGCTGGCGGTGACCGCCGCTACGATCATGGTCGCCCTGGCGACCGTGGCGCCGATCGCCTTCGTCATGCACGGCCCGCCCAACTTGGCGCTTTCGCCCATGGCCTGGGCCGGCGTTATTGGTCAGGGCGTCCTGGCGACGCTTCTGGCCACAGCCGCCTGGCAGTACGGCGCCGCCCGCCTGGGCTCGGCTACAGCCGGCGTCTTCATCAATATGGAGCCTCTGATCGGCGCGGCGATCGGCGTCGCCCTGTTCGGCGACCACCTGACGCCGGCGCTGGGAATCGGCGGGGCGCTGATCATAACCGGCAGTCTCGCCGTCGTTCTGGGCGAGCCTCGGCCGCCTGCCGAAGTCTAGGCGCCTCGCCGCGGCGCCTGTGATTATCTCGCCCTCGCCTTGCTTTCGCCTCAGGCGAAGGCGAACCGGTGAACAGGTTCAACAACGTCCGCGTGCCCTTTGCTGACTGCCAGACGAACGCGGGAAGTGGCCGGACCGGCCGCCGCCTTCCCGAGCCTTCCCCTCCTGGACCGTCGCAGCTTCCTCGCCGCCGCTCCCGCCGCGGCCCTGGCGGCGGGCCTCGCCGCGCCGCACGCCGCCGTCGCGCGCGCCTTCAGCCCCGCCGACCTTCAAGCGCGCGCCCGCGCGCTCGCCGCCCGTCCCTACAAGCCGCCGCCAGCAGAACTGCCCCCGATCCTCGCCAACCTGGACTACGATGGCTATCGCAGCCTGCGGTTTCGGCCCGAAGCGGCGCTCTGGCGTAACGACCGCCTGCCCTTCCAACTACAGTTCTTCCACCGCGGCGGCGGTTACGCCAAGCGGGTCGATCTGTTCGAAGTCCGCGACGGCCGCGCCGCGCCGATCGTCTACAACCGCGAACAATTTTCGTTCCGGGACGGTCCTGCGCCCGCCGACCTTCCTGCCGACCTCGGATTCGCCGGCTTCCGCATCCATTCGCCGCTGAACCGATCGGACTATTTCGATGAGGCGGCGGTTTTCCTGGGGGCCAGCTACTTCCGCGCCGTCGCCAAGGATCAGCTCTATGGCCTCTCCGCCCGTGGCCTGGGCGTCGACATCGGGGCGCGGGAGGAATTTCCCGACTTCCGCGCCTTCTGGATCGAGCGGCCGGCGGCTGAGGACACGAGCCTGATCGTCCATGCCCTTTTGGATTCGCTCAGTTGCACCGGCGCCTATCGCTTCGTCATCGCCCCAGGCCGGGAGACCGTATTCGACGTGTCCGCCCGGATCTACCCGCGGACCGATATCTCCAGCCTCGCCATCGCCCCCCTCACCAGCATGTACATGTGGAGCGGGGAAGGTCGCCGCCCAGCCGACGACTTCCGCCCCGAAGTCCATGATTCCGATGGCTTGCTGATGGCTGCAGGCGACGGCGGGCGTGGTTGGCGGCCCCTGTCGAACCCCCCATCCTCCCAGATCAGCGCCTTCCAGCAACTGGGCGCGGGCTACGGGCTGGTGCAGCGCCGCCGAGATCTCGACGCCTACGCCGACCTGGAGGCGCGCTATGATCGACGCCCCGATGTCTGGGTCGAGCCCCTGGGCGAATGGCAAGGCGACGTGCGCCTCCTGGAGCTGCCGTCGACCTCCGAGGCCCAGGACAACATCGCCGCCTGGTGGTCGCCCGCAACGCCTGCGCGACGGGGCCAGCCCCTTGATGTCGCCTATCGACTGCACTGGGGCCAAGTCGCCGAATCCGGGGCCCTGGCCACGGTCGTCGCCACGCGTTCCGGCGCCGCGCACGATCACGCCGATCGACGGCTGTTCGTCATCGACTTCATCTTGCCCGCCGCGCTCTCCCGCGCAGAATTGACAGCAGAAGCGTCAGCGACCGACGCAGATGTGCACGAAATTCACCTCGATCGCACAGCAGGCGAGCGAAATGCGCGCATCAGCTTCCAACTCGACCCAGGCAGGAACCGCAAAGTGGAGCTCCGCGCTTGTCTCAAGCTATCCGACAAACCCTGTTCCGAAGTGTGGCTTTATCGATGGACCGCCTGATGCAACGCGCTGCGGCGAGCGCGCCTGCCCTGCAGATTCTACCTGAACGCGCGCCGCTCGATATGCCCGTCCAGAGCCTCTCCCAAGATCACGTCCGCGGTGCGCGCCGCAGGCTGGCCGCCACCCGCGCGGGGCGGCGGTCAGTCATCCTGGGCGCCACGGCCCTCGCCACCGCCGGCGCCGTATGGGCGATGGGTGCGATCGTCGCTGGCGGCGGATTCAGTATCGCCGAGATCGCCATGCTGGTCCTGTTCGCGATCCTTTTCGCGTGGATCGCCTTCGCCATGACCAGCGCCCTGGCGGGGTTTTGCTTGGCGTGGGCCGCCCGCGACCTGGAACCCTGGCGGCCACAGCCGATCCTCTTCAGCCGAACAGCCCTGCTTCTGCCGACCTACAACGAAGATCCCGGCCGGATTCTGGCTGGTGTCCGCGCCATCCGCGAGGAGCTCGACACCAGGGGCGTCGCGGAACTCTTCGATATTTTCGTTCTTTCGGACACGCGCCTTCAAGCCGTCGCCCGGGCTGAGGTCGCCGGCGTCATGCGCCTGCGCAACATCCTGCCCGACGGCGGCGGCGTCTACTATCGGCGCCGGCCGCTCAATCTCGACCGCAAGGCCGGGAATATCGCCGACTGGGTCCGATCCTTCGGCGCGGCCTATGAATCCATGATCGTGCTCGACGCCGACAGCCTGATGAGCGGCGACACGATCATGCGCCTGACCGCGGCGATGGAGGCCGATCCCAAGGCCGGCCTGATCCAGACGGTGCCGGCGATCATCGGCGCCCAGACCTTGTTTGGCCGGCTGCAGCAATTCGCCTGCCGCATCTACGGTCCCGTGATCGCCCAGGGCCAGGCCTGGTGGTCGGGCGACGAGGGCAATTACTGGGGCCACAACGCCATCATTCGCACGCGGGCCTTCGCCGCATGCGCCGGCCTCCCTCACATCGAGGGAAGCCACGCCTTAAGCGGCCACATCATGAGCCACGACTTCGTCGAGGCCGCCCTTCTCCGCCGGGGCGGATGGGCCGTCCGCATGGCGCCCGCCCTGGCTGGCAGCTACGAGGAAACACCGCCCTCTCTCATCGACATGGCCGTGCGCGACCGACGCTGGTGCCAAGGCAACCTGCAGCATTCAGCCGTGATCCCCGCGGCCGGCTTGCATTGGGTCAGCCGCCTGCATCTCTTCCGCGGCGTCCTGGCCTATGCGACAGCGCCTCTGTGGCTGGCCTTCCTCATCCTCGGCGTCGTCGTCTGGGCCCAGCAGACGCCGACTGACGCCCGCGAAGCCTCGCCTTTCGCCCTGTTCGGCTTGACCATGGCTCTGCTGATCGCGCCCAAGATCATGGGCCTGGCGCTGGTGCTGCGCAATCGCCTCTGGCGTCGGGCCTGCGGCGGCACGCTGCGGCTCGCCACGGGCGTGATCGCCGAGATCCTCGTCTCGGCGCTGATGGCGCCCGTCTTCATGCTGATGCAGACCAGAGCGGTGTTCGATGTGCTGGCCGGACGGCGCTCCGGCTGGGCGACGCAGCAACGCGATGGCGGCGAACTTCGCCTGCGGGCCGCTTGGCGTCGCCACCGTTGGCACACCCTGGCTGGCGTCGCCTGGGCATCGCTCGCTTGGCGCATTGATCCCATGCTGTTCGCCTGGACCGGCCCGGTGGCGCTTGGCCTGCTGCTATCTGCGCCGCTGTCATTGCTGACCTCGCGCCTGGACCTGGGCGCGGCCGCGCGGAAAGCGCGCCTGTTTCTCACTATCGAGGAAGCCGACCCGCCGACGGTGATCGCACGCGCCGCAGGCTTGCGGGCCGACTATGACGTCGAGGCGCCGGTCCGCCTGGCGCTGGACCGCATGTTCCGCGAGACCGCGCCCTTTTACACAGGCGCCTCGTTGCGGCCACGCCTCGCCCGGATGACTGTGCCGGTCTAGCGTCTTGTCGAAGGCCGCGCTTAGACGGATGCTCCGGCCATGCGCGACCTTGAAACCTTCATCGCCGGCCTGCCCAAGGCTGAACTCCATCTGCACATCGAGGGCAGCCTCGAGCCTGAACTGATGTTCGAGCTCGCGCGACGCAATAACGTCGCTTTGCCCTTCGGCTCGGTGGACGAAGTCCGCGCGGCGTACGCCTTTTCCAACCTTCAGGACTTCCTCGACATCTACTACCAGGGCGCGGCCGTGCTGCTGACCCAGCAGGACTTCCACGATCTGGCCATGGCCTATTTTCGCCGCGCCGCCGCCGACGGAGTGCGCCACGCCGAGATATTCTTCGACCCCCAGACCCATACCGCCCGCGGCGTGCCGTTCGCCGTGGTCGCCGATGGACTGCTGAGCGCCATGGCTGAGGCCGAGGCCGACCTGGGCGTCACCTCCAAGCTTATCCTCTGCTTCCTGCGCCACCTGTCAGAAGACGAGGCGCTGGCCACGCTCGACGAAGCCACGCCCTACCTCGACCGGCTCTGCGGGGTGGGTCTCGATTCCTCGGAAATCGGTCACCCACCCGCAAAGTTCGCCCGAGTCTTCGCCGCGGCCCGCGAACGCGGCCTCAGGCTCGTCTGCCACGCCGGCGAGGAAGGACCCCCCGCCTACGTCTGGGAAGCCCTCGACGTCCTGGCGGTCGACCGAATCGACCATGGCAACCGCTCGCTGGAAGACGAGGCCTTGGTTCGCCGCCTCGTCGACCTCGGGATGACTCTCACCGTCTGCCCACTCTCCAACCTCAAGCTCTGCGTCGTCAACGACCTGAGCGCCCATCCGCTCAAGCGCATGCTCGACCTCGGCCTGACGGTGACAATCAACTCCGACGACCCGGCCTACTTCGGCGGCTATGTCGGCGAAAACTGGCTACAAACCGCCCGCGCACTCAGTCTCACCGAAGCTGACCTCCTCACCCTCGCCCGCAACAGCTTCACCGGATCATTCCTGTCGCCGGACGAAGCCGCCCCTCATCTGGCGGCCATCGACGCGCTCGCCGCAAAATGATCCAGGCGCCCAAACGCACGTCACCAGCCGCCTGGCGTGGCGGCGCCTGAGCCCACCTTGCCCAATCGGGCGGTGCGCGGCTTGTCCGAGGCATTCGAAGTCTGACCCTCTGGGGTCGCAGTGAACGCAGGCAATGCGTTGGCGCGGCATTAGGGACGGAGCGCAGCAGGAGGAGCGGCGAAGACAACACGCGTGGGGACAAGATGGGGACTTCAAATCGCGGCTGGCTGATCGCCGGCGTATCCGCTTTCACCTGGCTCGGAGCGGCCTCCGCCCAAGCGCAGGACGCAGACATCGACGAATTGATCGTCACCGGCACCCGGTCGACATCGCGCACCGTCACAACCAGCCTGGCGCCCATCGACGTATTGTCATCTTCGGCGCTCGAGAAGAGCGGCAAGATCTCAACCCGGGACCTGATCTCAACCCTGGTGCCCTCAGCCAACACATCCAACTCGGGCGCCGGCGCCAGCTTCGCCATCAAGACCATGTCGATCCGCGGCCTCGCCGGAGACCAGACCCTGGTCCTGGTCAACGGCAAGCGGCGACACAACACCTCGATCCTGTTCGTGAACGGCACGACCCAGAATGGCCAGTCGCCGCCTGACCTCGATCTCATTCCGTCGCAAGGTATCTCGCGGATCGAAGTGCTGCGCGACGGCGCCTCGGCGCAATACGGTTCCGACGCCCTGGCCGGCGTGGTCAATATCATCCTGAAGGATCAGGTCGGCGGCTCAGCCCAGGTCTTGACCGGCGCCACCGGCAAGGGCGACGGCGAGACCCTGCAGGGTTCGATAAACTACGGCTTTAACCTCGCCGACCGCGGCGTGTTCAACGTCACGTTCAACGCCCAAACCACAAATCTGGTTGATCGTGGCGGCGCTTCGCCCAACACGACCTCGCCCTACTATCCGCTCGTGAACGGTCAGCCGAACCCTGCGGACATCGGTCGCGACCGGCACACCGCCCATCCTGGCGCGCCATCATCACAGCTCTACGTGGCCAGCTACAATACTGATTTCTCCGTCACGGAAGACATCAAGCTCTATAGCTTCGGCACGCTATCCAGCCGCAACTCCGCGGCCTGGCTGACCCACCGCACGCCGCTGGCGTCCAACAACATCATCCAGGTCTATCCGGACGGCTACTCTCCCCGCCTGTTCCTGAAGGACCGTGACTACCAGTTTGCGATCGGCCTCAAGGGCGAGCTCGGCGGCTTCAACTGGGACCTGTCGACAACGCCCAGCCGTAACAAGAACGCCTTCTACACAAACTCGCTCAACGCCTCGCTGGGCCCGGCCAGTCCGACCTACTTCTATGCCGGCACCCTGGTCTTCAAGGAGTGGACGTCCAACCTCGACATCAACCGCGAGTTCGACGTCGGCCTCTACAAGCCGCTGTTCGCCGCCGTCGGCGCCGAATACCGCAAGGACGAGTTCCAGATCATCGCCGGGCAGCCCGAATCCTACGTCATCGGCTCCTACACGCCGCCGCCGGGCCAGCCCAATGCGGGCGCGGTCATGCAAGGCGGCTCGCAGGGCGTCAGCGGCTTCTCGCCCTTCGCCGCGGGCGTCTTCAAACGCAACAACTACAGCCTCTACGCCAACATCGAGCAGTCGATCGTCCAGGGTCTCGATGTCTCGGTGGCCGGCCGCTACGAGCACTACTCGGACTTCGGCTCGACCGAGACCGGCAAGGTCTCCGTTCGTTGGGAGCCAATCACCAACTACGCTTTGCGCGGCACAATCTCGACCGGCTTCCGCGCCCCGTCGCTGCAACAGCAGCACTATGGCTCGTCCAGCACCATCGGGGTGATCCTGCCGCCAGCGACTGTGACGACGCTCTATCCCGTGCAGTTGCTGCCGCCAGACAACCCGGCCGCCGCCGCCCTGGGCGCCAAGCCCCTGGAGCCGGAGAAGTCGACCAGCTACTCGGTCGGCGTCGTCGCCCGGCCGATCCCGGGGATGAACATCACCGTCGATCTCTACCAGATCAAGATCAAGAACCGGATCCTGCAGACGGGCGTCCTTGGCCCCAGCGTGCAGATCAGCAACCTCCTGGAAAGCCTCAAGCTCAACCCCCAGCAGGCGGTTTTCTTCTACGCCAACGCCGCCGACACCACGACGCGCGGCGTCGACGCGGTCATGGACTATCGCACCGATTTCGGCGACTGGGGCACGGTCCGCTGGACCCTGTCGGGCAACTATAACAAGAGCCGTTTCGACCGCGTGATCCCGCCGGCCTTTGGGTTCACCCTCATCGACCGCGTGCGGCAGGGCGACTTCACCAGCGGTCAGCCCAGGGACAAGGAAATCGCCTCGGCCGAGTACAGCCGCGGCGCCTTCACAGGCCTTCTGCGCGTGACCCGCTACGGCAAGATCATTCAGCGCAGCACGCTTCCCGCGAATGACGAGGTCATCGCCCCAGCGGGAATCGCCGACGTGGAGCTTTCCTATCAGGTCACCGATCAGGTCAAGGTGGCCATCGGCGCCAACAACCTGACGGATGTCTATCCCGACATCGTCAAGCCAGCCAACCGCGGCGGGGCGAACCCCTTCACCTACTACAACCAGTATTCGCCCTACGGAATCAGCGGTGGCTTCTACTACGCCAAGATGAACGTCACCTTCTGATATCATATTGAAATATCTGTATTTACTTGGGTTGGAGACGCGCTGGCATGACCGGTTCGAATAAGGGCGTGGATCGCCGCAAGCTGCTGTCGCTGGGCGGAACGGCCGCGGTCGCCTCGGCCATGCTCCCCGCCGTCGGCATGGCTCAGTCGCCTGCGCCGACGGCGGCGGAGGGTCATGTCCCGCTCGCCGCCGGACCCGTCTACGTCACCGCCTATGAGGGGACGAACATCTGCATCGCCCCATCGCCAGATGAACGGACCATCGTCTTTGATCTCTACGGCATTCTCTGGACCCTGCCGATCTCCGGCGGCGTGGCGCGGCGCCTGACCGACGAATTCGCCGATGCCGCCCTTCCGGAATGGACGCCCGACGGCAAGACCATCGTCTTCCAGTCCTACCGCAGCGGTAACTTTCACATCTGGCGGATGAACCCTGACGGCTCCGGGATCGCCCAACTGACCACCGGCGCCTTCGACTGCCGCGAACCGCGGGTCTCGCCGGACGGGTCCAAGGTCGCCTTCTCTTCGGACCGCAGCGGATCCTACGCCATCCATGTGCTGGACCTGTCGACCGGCGCCGTCAGCCCCTGGTCGAATGGGAAGGGCCAGGCCTGCCAGCCGGCCTGGTCGCCAGATGGCGCAAGAATCGTTTACGCCGTCGATCGCACCCGGATCGAGGTTTGCGCCAAGGGCCAGCCGCCGACGGTCCTGGCCAACCTCGCTGATAACCCCGATTTCATGAACGCGACCCTGGCGCAGAGCCCCTGCTTCGATCCGAAGGGCGGCCTCGTCTTCCACGTCGTCGAGAACGGCAAGACCGAGTACCGCGGCTCCGACGGCGCCCTGTTTGCAGGCGAGGACCTCTTCCCGTTCCAGCCGCGCTGGCTGAAGTCCGGCGACATGCTCTATACGGCCGACGGCCAGATCCGTCGGCGCGCCGGCGGGAAGGTCACCAAGATCCCCTTCGCCGCCCAGAACCCGGTCACACGGCCCAGCTATCCCAAGGCGCGGAAGGACTTCGACTCCGCGACGCCCAAGCCCGTAATCGGCATCGGCTCCCCCGCGCTCTCGCCGGACGGCCGCCAAATCGCTTTTCGCAGCCTCAATGCGCTCTACCTCCTGCCCGTGGGCGGAAGGGCGAAGGCGATCGTCGACGACGGCTTTTGGGTCTGTGATCCCGCCTGGTCGCCGGATGGCCAGACCCTCGCCTATTCCACAGACCGCGGCGGCAAGCTCGACATCTGGCTGCGCGACCTGGCTACAGGCGCCGAACGTCAGCTGACCCATGGCGCCGACGCCGCCCTGTCGGCCGCCTGGTCCAAGGACGGCGCCCAAATCGCCTTCCTCGACCAGCAGGGTGGCCTGTTTCGCGTCGATGTCGCGACCGGCGCCACAACGCGCGTCTTCCAGTCCCTCTGGGAGCCCGGCAAGCCCAGCTGGAGCGCCGACGGCAAGACCATCGCCTACGCCGCCTTCAAGCCCTATTCCGCCCGCTTCCGCGAAGGCCTGAGCGAAATCCTCACGGTGGATGTCGCCACAGGCGTGGCGACCTACCAGCCGGTCTTCCCAGACCGCTCGCTGGGCACGCGCGGCGACGATGGGCCTGTCTGGACGGTCGACGGGACGAAGATGGTCTTCGTCTTCGCCAGCCGCCTCCATGTCGTCGCCGTCGACGCCACCGGCAAGTTCATGGGGGCTCCGGTCGCAATCAACAATGAAGTCAGCGACGCCCCAACCTTTAGCGCCGACGGAAAGCAGGTCCTCTATCTCAGCGCCGGCAAGCTACGGCTGATCCCGACCACCGGCGGAGCGCCCCGCACGGTGGCCCATGGACTGACCTGGGCTAACGTGAGGCCCAAGGGCCGGCTGGTCCTCCGCGCGGGTGGGCTCTGGGAGGGTCTTGGCCCCGATGTGAAGCGCAACGTCGACGTCATCGTCGAAGGCGCGCGGATCGCCGAGATTGTCCCGGCCGGATCGGTCAAGGTGGCTGACGCCAAGCTGATTGACGCCGCCGACGCCACCGTGATCCCCGGCATGGTCGAGATCCACGCCCACCGGCAGATGGCCGGCTACGCCTATGGCGACCGTGACGGCCGGCTGTGGCTGTCGTTGGGCGTCACGACGACTCGCTCGCCGGGATCGCCGGCCTATCACATGGTCGAGGACCGCGAGGCGCTGGATTCCGGCCGCCGCGTGGGCCCACGCTATTGGTCGACGGGCGAAGCGATCGATGGCAACCGCATCTTCTACAACTTCATGCGGCCGGTGAGCGAACCGGGCCAGATGGCGCTCGAGCTGGAACGGGCCGCGGCCCTCTCCTACGACCTGATGAAGAGCTATGTCCGCCTGCCGTTGGCGGCCCAGAAGGAGTTGATCGACTGGGCGCACGCGCACGGTCTGCCCGTCACCGGCCACTATCACTACCCGGCCATGTCCTTCGGCCAGGATGGGATGGAGCATATCGGCGCCACCAGTCGGCTGGGCTATTCGCGCACCGTCACCGCCACTGGCCACAGTTATCAGGACGTCGCGGCGGTCTTCGTCCAGAGCGGCGCCCGGCGCACCCCGACTCTCTTCCAGTCGAGCGCGATGTACGGCGAAGACCGTTCGCTGGTGGACGACGCACGTATCAAGGCGCTCTATCCGCCATGGGAATATGCACGGCTCTCGGCCCGCGCCGAGGCCCTGGCCAAGAGCGACAACAGCGTCACCATGGCCTTCCTTGAACGCAATGTGCAGCACCTCATGGCCATCCTGCGCAACGGCGGGCGAGTGACCGCCGGGACGGATTCGCCGATCGATTTCAACGCGATCAGCCACCACATGAACCTGCGAGCCATGGTCCGATACGGCATGACCCCTTATGAGGCGTTGTTGACCGCCACGCGCTTCTCCGGCGAGTTCCTCGACGCGCCGCTGGGCGTCATCGCGCCGGGCATGCTGGCCGACCTCGTCGTGTGCAACGCCGACCCCCTGGTCGACATCGCCGCCGCGGCGGACGTCCGCATGGTCGTCAAGAACGGCGAGGCCCTGGATATGCCGGCGATACTTGGGCCCTTTGGCGCGGCGAAACAGGCCTACGCGCCGGTCCCCGAGCCGCAGGCCCAAGAGAGCGCAGGCCTGTGGTGGCACCAGGCGTCCTGGGTCGAGGCCAGCCGCACGGCCTGCTGCCTCGACGCCGATTGCCTGCGCGCCGGCGACCTCAGCGGACTGGCCAGCCGCTTCCAGTGCGTGGAGATCTGAGCGCCATTGCACGGGGCGGCCGCCCAGCCTAACTCGTCGGTCCTTAGGAGGGACGGACCGTGGCGGAGACCACCGCGCCAGCAGGCGCCGAGCAAGGCGGTGAACCGGCGGACCGCCTGACCGCCCCGTTCCGCGAGGCGATCTTCCGCCGCATCTGGTTCGCCAGCCTGTTCTCCAACTTCGGCGCCCTGATCCAAGGGGTCGGCGCCGCCTGGAGCATGACTGAACTGACAGGCCGGGCTGATCTGGTCGCCCTTGTCCAGTCTGCTCAGATGGCGCCCTTCATGG
The DNA here is from genome assembly GCF_001375595.1 of Phenylobacterium immobile (ATCC 35973). Lineage (NCBI taxonomy): Bacteria > Pseudomonadati > Pseudomonadota > Alphaproteobacteria > Caulobacterales > Caulobacteraceae > Phenylobacterium > Phenylobacterium immobile. The sequence goes on from NZ_CVJQ01000002.1 coordinate 156,995, forward strand.
TCTTGTCGCTAGCCTCCGGCGCGATCGCCGATATGTACGACCGGCGCAAGGTCGCCCTGATCGGCCTGGGCTTCTGCCTCTTCAGCTCCGCTTGCCTGACGATCATCGCGATGGCCGGCGGCCTATCGCCAGCGGTGCTGCTGATTTTCACCTTCACCATCGGGCTCGGGGTCGCGATCTTCGCACCGTCGTGGGCCGCCTCCGTGCGCGAGCAGGTCAATCCACGCCTGCTGCCCCAAGCCATCGCGCTCAATTCGATCAGCTTCAACATCGCCCGCAGCTTCGGTCCTGCGCTAGGCGGCGTGATCGTAGCCGGCGCCGGCGCGGGCGCCGCCTTTGGCTTGAACACCCTGTTCTACCTGCCGCTGATCTATGTCCTGTGGAAGTGGAACAGGGTCGAGACACCGTCCCGTCTGCCACCGGAGCGGCTGGGCTGGGCGGTCGTCTCTGGCGTACGCTTCGTCTGGCACGCCCCGAGTATCCGCAAGGCGGTGATCCGCACCTTCCTGACCACCGGTTGCGGCGGCTGCATCTTGGCGCTCATGCCGTTGGTGGCGCGTGAGAATCTGCAAGGGGAGGCTGAGACCTTCGGCCTGATGCTGGGCGCCTTCGGCGTCGGCGCCATCGCCGCAGCCTTCAGCGCCGGCGAAATCCGACGCCGGATGAGTGCGGAGACCTGCGCGCGGGTCTTCAGCGTCACGCTGGGCCTGAGCATGGCGGTGATCGGCGCCAGCCACTCAGCCCTATTCACCGCGCCCGCCCTCATCGCCGCCGGCGCCTCGTGGATGAGCCTGATCACCGTGTTCAATGTCAGTGTCCAAACCAGCGCGCCGCGATGGGTCTCGGGCCGCGCGCTTGCGACCTTCCAGGCGGCCAACGCCGCAGGCAACGCGCTGGGGGCCTGGTGCTGGGGCCTGGTCGCCGGCGCCTGGGGGCTGACGCCGGCCCTGCTCATCGCGGGCGGCCTGATGACGCTGTTGCCGGTCGTCGGTCTGTGGCTGACCCTCGACCCCATCACGGGCCGCGACGGCGACGCGCTGGAGGCGCCGGCGGACCCCGATATCCGCCTGGGCGTGACCGGCCGCAGCGGCCCGATCTCCATCGACGTCGAGTACCGCATCGATATCGAGCGGGCCCGCGAGTTCTACCGCACAATGCAGGCTGTCCGGCAGCTGCGCCAACGCAACGGCGCCTATGGCTGGTCCCTGTCGCGCGACCTCGCCGATCCGGAACTCTGGGTCGAACGCTATTCCTCGCCGACCTGGCACGACTATCTCCGTCTGCGCGCCCGCACGACCGAGGAGGACGCCGAAGCGCATCGCGCAGCGCTCGCCTTCCACGTGGGTGATGCGCCCCCCATCGTGCACCGCCGGCTGGAGCGCCCGCTAGGCTCGGTCCGCTGGACCGACGACGTCCCGGAAGGCGCTGAGACCGTCCCGGTCATGCCTGGGACGTCCGGCTCAGTCTGACGTCCGGCTCGTGCCAACCGGCCAGATTTTCTACGACCCCGGGAAGGATTCATTGGGCTTCCGTGGGCGGCTTTGGCCTTGCGCGCCCAGGCGCCCTGCTCACATAAGTCTGCCCAACTGCGGACGAATGGCCGCGATCTCTCGCGCGGCGCCAGCGCCCTCAGTCCGAACCTGGCGCGCCAGGAAGAGGCAGGAACCTTTCAGTGAATCTAATGGTCGATCCCGCAAAGGCCGCCGAGGCTGGCGTCACCCCAGACCGGCTGACACACCTCCAACGTCTGGAGGCCGAAAGCATCCACATCATGCGCGAGGTCGTCGCCGAGTGCGAAAACCCGGTCATGCTCTATTCCGTCGGCAAGGACTCAGCGGTGATGCTGCACCTCGCCGCCAAGGCCTTTTTCCCAGCCAAGCCGCCCTTCCCTTTGCTGCACGTCGACACGACCTGGAAGTTCCAAGACATGTACGCCATGCGCGAGCGCATGGCCGCCGAGCTCGGCTTCGAACTCCTCGTCCACCAGAACCCAGAAGCCCTGGCCAAGGGCATCAATCCCTTCGACCACGGCTCGCTGCACACCGACATGTGGAAGACCGAGGGGCTGAAGCAGGCCCTCGACAAATATGGCTTCGACGCAGCCTTTGGCGGCGCCCGTCGCGACGAAGAGAAGTCCCGCGCCAAGGAACGCATCTTCTCCTTCCGCACCGCCCAGCACGTCTGGGATCCCAAGAACCAGCGGCCCGAGCTCTGGCGGCTCTACAACACCCGCAAGGCCAAGGGCGAGAGCGTCCGGGTCTTCCCGATCTCCAACTGGACCGAGCTGGACATCTGGCAATACATCCACCTGGAAAATATCCCCATCGTGCCGCTCTACTTCTCCGCGGTGCGCCCGGTGGTCGAGCGCGACGGCGCGCTGATCATGGTCGATGACGACCGCATGCGGCTCGCGCCCGGCGAAGTCCCGATGCAAAAGTCGGTCCGCTTCCGGACGCTCGGCTGCTACCCCTTGAGCGGCGCCGTGGAGTCCACCGCCGCCACCTTGCCCGAGATCATCCAGGAGATGCTTCTCACCACCACCTCGGAGCGCCAGGGTCGCAAGATCGACCACGATCAGGCCGCCTCGATGGAGAAGAAGAAGCGGGAAGGCTACTTCTGATGGCTCACGTCTCCGACCTCATCGCCACCGACATCACCGCCTACCTTGAGGCCCACCAGCACAAGTCGCTGCTGCGGTTCCTGACCTGCGGCTCCGTCGACGACGGCAAGTCCACCTTGATCGGCCGCCTGCTCTACGACTCCAAGATGATCTTCGAGGACCAGCTGGCCGCGCTTGAGGCCGACTCCAAGAAGGTCGGCACGCAAGGCGGCGAGATCGACTTCGCCCTGCTGGTCGACGGCCTGGCCGCCGAGCGCGAGCAAGGCATCACCATCGACGTCGCCTACCGCTTCTTCTCGACAGACAAGCGCAAGTTCATCGTCGCCGACACCCCCGGCCACGAACAGTATACGCGCAACATGGTGACCGGCGCCTCGACCGCCGACGCCGCCGTCATCCTGATCGACGCGCGGCAGGGCGTACTGACCCAGACGCGGCGCCACAGCTACCTCGTGAAGCTGCTCGGCATCCGCCATGTGGTGCTGGCGATCAACAAGATGGACCTGGTGGGCTGGTCGCAGGACCGCTTCGCCGAGATCCTGGCCGACTATGAAGCCTTCGCCCAGAAGATCGGCCTGACCGACTACACCCCGATCCCGATCTCCGCCCTGCGCGGCGACAACATCACCGCTCATAGTGACGCCGCCCCTTGGTATCAGGGACCCGCGCTCCTGCCTTTCCTCGAGACCGTCGACATCGACGACGACGAACGCGAACGGCCGTTCCGCCTGCCCGTCCAGTGGGTCAACCGCCCAAACCTCGATTTCCGCGGCTTCGCAGGCCTGATCGCCGCCGGCTCGGTCAAGCCGGGCGACGCCGTGCGCGTCCTGCCGTCAGGGCGCACCTCCACCGTCTCGCGCATCGTCACCAAGGACGGCGACCTGGCGGAGGCGGTCGCCGGCCAATCAGTGACGCTCACGCTCGCTGACGAGATCGACGTCTCCCGGGGCGACGTCCTGGCCGCCGCCGACAGCCCACCCGAGGTCGCCGACCAGTTCGAGACCACCCTGGTCTGGATGTCCGACGAGCCCCTGCTTCCTGGCCGGCCCTACTGGCTGAAGATCGGTACGAAGCTGACCTCAGCCCAGGTCACCGACATCAAGTACAAGGTGAACGTCAACACCTTGGAACATCTGGCCGGTAAGACCCTCGAGCTCAACGAGATCGCCGTCTGCAACCTGTCGGTCGACCAGCCCATCGCCTTTGACCCTTACGACCAGGGCAAGGACACCGGCGGCTTCATCCTCATCGACCGGATGACCAATGGCACGGTCGGCGCGGGCATGATCCGCTTTGCGCTCCGCCGCAGCCACAACATCCACTGGCAGGCCCTCGACGTCACCCGCGCCAGCCGCGCCGAGGCCAAGCGGCAAAAGCCGGCGGTCCTGTGGTTCACCGGCCTTTCCGGCGCCGGCAAGTCGGCGATCGCCAATATCGTCGAGAAGAAGCTGCACGCCGAAGGCCGGCACACCTACCTGTTGGACGGCGACAATGTCCGCCACGGCCTGAATCGCGACCTAGGGTTCACCGACGCCGACCGCGTCGAGAACATCCGCCGCGTCGCCGAGGTCGCCAAGCTGATGACCGACGCCGGCCTGATCGTGCTGGTCTCCTTCATCTCGCCGTTCCGCGCCGAGCGAGACATGGCCCGCAAGCTGATGGCCGCGGGCGAGTTCTTTGAGACCTTTATCGACACGCCTCTCGCCGTGGCCGAGCAGCGCGACGTGAAGGGCCTCTACCAGAAGGCCCGCGCCGGAGAGCTCAAGCACTTCACCGGCATCGACAGCCCCTATGAGGCGCCGGAGACCCCTGAGCTGAGGATCGACACCACGGCCCTGGAGCCGGAGGCGGCCGCCGACCTGATCATCGCGCGCCTTCGCGACGCCGGCGTGCTCAGCGCGTGAGCGACATCCTGTCGGACCACGCGCTCGCCCACCGCCTGGCTGAGGCCGCGGGCGAGATCCTACTGGCGATCCAGCGCTCCACGTTGCTCGACGGCAAGCCGTTGGGCGCGGCTGGCGACGCCGTGGCCAACGCCTTCATCCTGCGGGTCCTCGCCGAACAGCGACCTGAGGATTTCCTGCTGTCGGAGGAGGCCGCCCCCGATCCGGCCCGCCTCGGCAAGCGCCGGGTCTGGATCATTGATCCCCTCGACGGGACCCGGGAGTTCTCGGAAGGCCGCGGCGACTGGGCCGTTCACGTCGCCCTGACCGAAGACGGACTGCCCACGGCCAGCGCCGTCGCCCTGCCGGGACTTGGCGTCGTGCTCTCCACTGAAACACCGCCCGCCGTGCCGCACTTGGACAACCCTCTGCGCTTCGTCGTCAGCCGCACACGCCCACCGGTGCAAGCTGAGGCCGCCGCCAAGGCCATGGGGGCGGAACTCGTGCCCATGGGCTCGGCGGGCGCAAAGACCATGGCCGTCGTCCGCGGCGAGGCCCACGCCTACATCCATTCCGGCGGTCAGTATGAGTGGGACAGCTGCGCCCCTGTCGGCGTCGCCCAGGCCGCGGGCCTGCATGTCAGCCGCATCGACGGATCCCCGCTGATCTATAACCGCCAGGACCCCTACCTGCCGGACCTGCTGGTCTGTCGCAAAGACCTGGTCGAGCGGCTGCTGGCGGCGATCGCGGCGGCGTAAAGCTCAGGCGTCGCAGATCCGGTCGCCTGTCCGGGTGACATGGAACGCACCCGTCACCGACAGCACGATCCAGTCCCCACAGTGGGCGATCACCTCGCCCTGCGGGGTGCGCACCTGAATCGCCTCCGCGTGCTCCAGGGTGCGCGCGTCATCGCCCAACCACATCAATAGATTGCGCCAATTGGTTGAATCCCCGGGCGGCGGGACGCGAAGCGCGGCGCCATGGTCGAAGGGCGGTAGAGAACTGAAGCTGGTCATGAGTCCGATTCGCCGAAGCCTTGCGCTCACGGTTCGGCTGCTTCGGTGACCAAGACCTTAATCAGCCCTCGGCGAGAATCCTGTCGATCAGCGCTTTCGGTCCGGCGCCCGCCCAATCGGCGTCACCGGCGATTCTCGCCCGCTCCAGCCCGTCCTTGCCGTAGATGATGGTGGTCGGCAGGCCCTGGGCCGCCGGCTGCATCTCCCACGGGAACTTGGCCTCAGGGTCATTGTAGAATTTCAGCGGCGGGTGCTGCGTGATGAAATTGCGCGCCTCCTGGGCCTTGTCCGGCTTGTCGATGCTGATCGCCACGACGGACACAGGCCTGCCGTCGTACGCCTTCTGCAGCGCCGCCAGCGTCGGCATCTCGATCTTGCAAGGCGCGCACCAGGTCGCCCACAGGTTCACCACCGTCACCTGACCCTTGAAGGCGGCGATCTTGGTCGGCTGGCCAGCGGCGTCGACGAAGGGATAGTCGCTGGCCGGTTTGCCGGCGTTGGTCGTGCTGATTTTGGACGCGAATCCAGACGTATCGGCGCTCTGTGCGGCCGGCGCCGATTCTTGCGGTTCAGCCGGCTTGGTTCCCGACTGGCCTATGATGTAGATGAGCCCGGCCACGCCGACCGCGCCTGCGCCGAGGAGGGCCCACTTCAGGGGTCCGCCGTTCGCCTTCTCCGGATGACCGCTCATGACCGACGACTCCTCTGACGCTGCAAAGCCCACTGGCCAACCGACGGGACCGGCGCCCAAAGGTCAAGCCATGTGGGGCGGCCGGTTCGCTGACAAGCCGGCCGAGCTGATGCAGGCGATTAACGTCTCCATCGGTTTCGACAAGCGTCTCGCTGCACAGGATCTCGCCGGTTCACGGGCGCACGCCGAGATGCTGCGCACAACCGGCGTGATCTCCGCCGAGGACGAGGCCCAGATCCAGGCGGGTCTTAAGACGATCGGCGAAGAGATCGAGGGCGGAGTGTTTCCCTTCCGCGAGGAATACGAAGACATCCATATGAACGTTGAGGCGCGCTTGCGGGAACTAATCGGCCCGCCAGCCGGCCGGTTGCACACGGCGCGTTCGCGCAACGACCAGGTGGCCGTCGACTTCCGGATGTGGGTCCGCGACGCCTGCGACCAGACCGGCGATCAGCTTCGCCGCCTGCAACGCGCCCTGCTGAACAAGGCCGAGGCTCACGCCGCCGACCTGATGCCAGGCTTCACCCATCTGCAACCTGCCCAGCCGGTCACGTTCGGCCATCACCTGATGGCCTATGTCGAGATGTTCGGCCGCGACGCCTCACGGTTCGCCGATGCGCGAACGCGGATGAACGAAAGCCCCCTGGGCGCGGCTGCGCTCGCCGGTTCGCCCTTCCCCATCGACCGCTTCCAGACCGCCAAGGCGCTCGGCTTCGACCGGCCCACGGCCAACTCGCTGGACAGTGTCTCCGACCGCGACTTCGCCCTGGAGAGCCTGGCCGCTGCGGCGATCTGCGCCATCCACCTGTCGCGCCTGGCCGAGGAAATCGTCATCTGGATGACGCCGCAGTTCGGCTTCATCACGCTGTCGGACGCCTTCACCACCGGCTCGTCGATCATGCCGCAAAAGAAAAACCCCGACGCCGCTGAGCTCGTGCGCGCCAAGGCCGGGCGTCTCTTGGCCTCCTTCACCCACCTCGCCGTGGTGATGAAAGGCCTGCCTTTGACCTATTCAAAGGACATGCAGGAGGACAAGGAGCCCACCTTCGAGGCCTTCGACGCGCTTCGCCTCTCGATCGCCGCCATGACCGGAATGATCGCCGACCTGACCGCCAATACTGGCCGCATGTCCGCGGCCGCAGGCGCGGGCTTCTCCACCGCCACCGACTTGGCCGATTGGCTGGTGCGCGAATTGAACCTGCCGTTCCGGGAAGCGCACCACATCACCGGTTCGGCTGTGAAGTTGGCCGAGACTCTCGGCGTCGACCTGCCGGGCCTGCCGCTCGCCGAATTGCAGGCCTTGGAGCCGAGGATCACCGCCAGCGTTTACGAGGTCTTGACCCCGGAGGCTTCAGCGTCCAGCCGCAGGAGCTATGGTGGCGCTTCGCCTGAGCAGGTGCGCGTTCAGATCCAACGCTGGAAGGAGATTCTCGCATGAGCCTTCGTCACACCCTGATCGTCGCCGGGCTGCTGTCGACATCCGCGATCGCCGGTTGCGGCAAGATGGGCCAGTTGGAGCGCCCCGGCCCGTTATTCGGACGCACCCCGACCGCCGAGTCCGCGGCCGCGACGCCCGCTGAAGACGTCGAGACCGTGCGCACCATCGACCCGCGCGATCGCCGCAACGTCCAGCCCAATTTGCCCGTCCGCACCGACCCGATCCAGAACACCCGCGACCCGACCGGCAAAGCCCCGCAAGGCGCCTTGCCCGACCCCTTCCACTATCCCGAATGAACCACTTCGAGCTGAAGGGGGGCGAGCTCTGGTGCGAGGACACGAAGCTTAGCCGCATCGCCGAGACTGTCGGCACGCCGGTCTACATCTATTCCTCGGCCACGCTCGAGCGGCACTTCAATGTGCTGCGCGATGCGTTGGTTGGCGCCGGCGTCGTCGAGCCGCTGATCGCCTTCGCGGTCAAGGCCAACCCCAATGTCGCGGTGCTACGCACTCTGGCCCGGCTGGGCGCGGGCGCCGACACCGTTTCCGAGGGTGAGATTCGCCGGGCGCTCGCCGCCGGGGTGCCGGCCGACCGCATCGTTTTTTCCGGCGTCGGCAAGACCGCCGAGGAACTGGCCTTCGCTCTGGAAGCTGGCGTCGCCGAGGTGAACGTTGAGTCCGAGCCCGAGCTTGAAATCCTCGACCGTATCGGCCGCGAAAAGGGCGTCCGCGCCGCTGTCGCGATCCGCGTCAATCCGGACGTGGCCGCCGGCGGCCACGCCAAGATCGCCACCGGTAAGGCCGACAACAAGTTCGGCGTTTCCTTCGCCGAGGCCGAGCGCCTCTACGCGCGGGCCATGAACATGGCCGGCGTCCGCGCCATCGGCGTCGCCTGTCACATCGGCAGCCAGATCACCGACCTCAGGCCCATGGAAGAAGCCTTCTTCAAGATGCGCGGCCTGGTCCAGCGCCTGCGCGCCGCAGGCCTTCCGGTTGAGCGCCTGGATCTCGGCGGCGGCCTTGGCGTGCCTTACTTCAACCAGCCCGATCCGCCGGCCCCGGACGAATACGCCGCCATGGTCGCCCGCGTCACCTCGGGCCTGGATGTGTCGCTGGCCTTCGAGCCCGGCCGAATGATCGCGGCCAACGCCGGCGTCCTGATCGCCAAGGTGCTGCATATCCACGAGCGTCCGGAAGGCCGCCGCTTCCTGGTGCTGGACGCGGCCATGAACGACCTGATCCGCCCGGCCATGTATGACGCCTATCACCACATCCGGCCGGTCGAACCGCGCGCCGGCGAGGTTGGGCCCTATGACGTAGTCGGTCCAATCTGTGAAACCGGCGACACCTTCACCCGCGACCGCGACCTGCCCCCGCTCGAGCCCGGCGACCTCGTCGCGTTCATGAGCGCCGGCGCCTACGGCGCGGCCATGTCCAGCGAATACAACAGCCGCCTGCTGGTCCCGGAAGTCCTCGTCCGCGGCGAACAGTTCGCCGTCGTCCGCCCTCGCCCCACCTATGATGACATGCTGTCGCGCGAACGCATGCCGGTGTGGTTCGAAGACCCGCAATAATCCCGCTCATCCCGGCCTTCGCCGGGGTGAGCGCAGATTGTTAGGCCGCCGCCTGACGCCGACGCCGGCCGCGGACCGCCTGGGCCAGGTCTTCCAGCACGGCGACGGAATCCTCCCAGCCGATGCAGCCGTCGGTGATTGACTGGCCATAGATCAGCGGCCGGCCCGGGACGAGGTCCTGACGGCCCGCCACGAGGTGGCTCTCGACCATGACGCCGACGATCCGCGTCTCGCCGCCGGCCACCTGTTCGGCGATGTCGGCCACAACCTTCGGCTGGTTCTCCGGCTTCTTGCCGCTGTTGGCATGGCTGGCGTCGATGACCAGGGCCTGGGGCCGGGCCGCGCGGGCGAGTTCGGCGCAGACCGCCGCGACGCTGGCGGCGTCATAGTTGGGCGCCTTGCCGCCGCGCAGCACCACATGGGCGTCCGGATTGCCGGTGGTCGTGGCGATCGCCGAGCGGCCATCCTTGGACACCGCCAGGAAATGGTGCGGCTGGGCAGCCGCATAGACCGCATCGACGGCGATCTTCACATCACCCGCCGTGCCGTTCTTGAAGCCGACCGGGCACGACAGCCCCGAGGCCATCTCCCGGTGGATCTGGCTCTCGGTCGTGCGCGCGCCGATGGCGCCCCAGCTCACTAGGTCGGCGATGTACTGCGGGGTGATGATGTCGAGGAACTCCACCGCCGCCGGCAGGCCGAGGTCATTGACGTCGCGCAGCAGGGTGCGGCCCAGGCGCAGGCCCTTGTTGATCTGGAAGGTGTCGTCGAGGTCCGGATCATTGATCAGGCCCTTCCAGCCCACCGTCGTGCGCGGCTTTTCGAAATAGACCCGCATGATGATCTCGAGCTCGCCCGACAAGCGCTCGCGCACCTCGGCCAGGCGGCGCGCATAGTCCATGGCGGCGATCGGATCATGGATCGAGCAGGGCCCGATGATCACCGCCAGCCGGTCGTCCCGGCCGTTCAGGATTTGATGCAGGGCGCGGCGGGAGCCGGCCGTCACGCTGGAGGCGCGGTCGCCCGCGGGGATTTCGGCCATCACCTCCGCTGGCGTGCTCAGCGGCTGCATGGCGGCGATACGGAGGTCGTCTGTGGAGTCGGGCATGGGTCTCTTCCGGTGTTCGGAGCGGTCCCAGCGGCATAAAAAAAGCCGCCGGAGGCGGCGGCTTGATGTGGGTTTCTACGATCCGTTCAGGTCGCAAGGTCCCGCATCGCCGCCGCAGAGGGGCGATAGCTAAACCAAAACGAAAACTGGCCCGAGGCGCGGATCATGCCTTCGCCTCTACATCAGGCGGCGGGATCAGTCCAGAGCGGCGATGTGGGGCAGGCCGCGCAGGGTCCCGGCGCTATCCATGCCATAGCCGACGAGGTAGCGGGCCGGCGCCTCCCAGGCCACAAAGTCCGGCTTGATCGCCCGTTCCGTCGGCCAGGGCTTGCTGGCGAACACCGCCGTCAGCACCGACCGGGCGCCGGAGTCGCCGACGAGCCGCGCCGCCTCACTGAGCGACAGGCCAGTGTCGAACACATCGTCGACGATCAGCGCCGTCCGCCCCGACACTGGGCGTTGCAGGTCGGCGCGCACCTCGCACCGCCCCGAACTTTGTCGCTCATCGCGGTAGGAGGCCAGCCATAGGGCGTCGAAGCGCACGTTGCGACCGGCCCGCGCCAACGCCCGCATCAGGTCCGCGCAGAACCAGACGCCCCCCGTCAGCAGGCAGACAACCACTGTGTCATCGTCGATCCGCGGCGCGATCTCCTGGGCCAGCGCCTCCACCTTCGCGGCGATTTCCGCCTCGCTTAGCAGCACGGTTCCAACCTGTTTCATCATTCCCCCAGGACCGCGGCGTAGACGCCGGCCGACGCCGGCCAAGCCCGTTCAATCTCCGTTCGGAAGACCGCCGTGACGCCCGCCAGAACCACAACGACGCCCGCCGCCGCCCACACCTTCAGCACCGATCGCCGGCGGCGCGGCGGCGGCGCTGGCCGTAGCGAAAACAGCTCCGGTAACGGATCGTGCATTTCCCTGATCTCGTCCGACGGCCCCGCCGGCGCCTCAACATGGCCCTGTGCGCGCCACGTCGTATCGCACGCTGAGCAGCGCACGCTCCGCCCTCCCGGCGGCACGGCGTCGTTGTCGACGAAATAGCGGGTGGCGCAGGCGGGGCAGGTCAGTATCATGGCCAATGAATCGGACGCTCCAGCAACCTCAGTCGAGGTCGCCGATTTCGGCTTCCATGTCCATCAAACCCGCACCCTGACATGGCCAACCCGAAACTTTCTGCATCTGGCGACTTGCCCGCAATCCAGTTCGACCAGGTCTCAATGCGCTACGGAGACGGCCCCCAGGTGCTGCGCGACCTGTCATTCGCCCTTGCGCCCGGCAGCTTCCATTTCGTGACGGGCCCATCCGGAGCCGGCAAGAGCTCGCTGCTGAAGCTGATCTGCCTCGCCGCCCAGCCCTCTACAGGCGCCGTGCGCCTATTCGGGCGGGATGCCACCGCCTTGCCCGCCAGCGCCCGACCGCAGTTGCGCCGCCGCATCGGCGTGGTTTTCCAGGATCTCCTGCTGCTCGATCACCTCTCGGCCTTCGACAACGCCGCCCTGCCGCTACGGATCGCCGGCCGCCGGCCCGCCGACTATCGGGGCGACGTCGCTGAACTGTTGACCTGGGTCGGCCTCGGCGGACGAATGGACGCCATGCCGCCAACGCTTGCTGGCGGCGAACGGCAGCGGCTGGCTATCGCTCGCGCCCTGGTGAACCGCCCCGACATTCTTGTCGCCGACGAGCCCACCGGCAACGTCGACCAGGAGATGGCGCTGCGCATCCTGCGCCTCTTTGTCGAGATGAATCGCCTCGGGGCCACAGTCATCATCGCCACCCATGACCAGGACCTGATCGCCCGCTCCGGCCGGCCGGTCCTGCGCCTGGAGGGGGGTCGCATCCGTAGCCTTGAAGAGACCAAGGCATGAGCGGCCCCGACTTCGCCGCGCGCTGGAAGCCGGCGCCCTTCCTGCCCCAGGGCGAGGGCCGCGACCTCGGTCTCACCTTCGCCATGGCGACGCTCTGCTTCCTGGCCTGTTTGACGGCCCTCGCCGTCCTGGCCGGCGACCGGGCGGCGCGGAACTGGAACGGCCAGCTGGGCGCCGAAGCCACCGTCATCGTTCGCGCCGCCGGCGGCGAAAGCCCCGACTCAGCCGCCGCACGCGCGGCCGAGGCGCTGGCGGGCGCCAAGGGCGTCTCTGAGGCGCGCGCCCTGGAACCCAAGGTCGCCTACGACCTGATCCGCCCGTGGCTGGGCGACATCGCCGATATCGAAAACCTGCCCGCCCCGCGCCTCGTCGCCGTCACCCTCGACCGCGACACGCCGGCTGACGCCCAGACCCTGCGCGCGGCCCTGGCCAGTCAGGGCCTGGACGCTGTCGTCGATGACCACTCCGTGTGGATCGAGGACATCCGCCGCGCCGCCGGCGCCGTGCGCTGGACAGCCATCGCCATCCTTGTCCTGATCACGGCCGCCGCGGGCGCCGTCATCGCCTTCGCCGCCCGCGCAGGCCTCGCCACCCGTCGCGACGTGGTCGAAGTGCTGAAGCTCTCCGGCGCCAGTCCCGGCTTCATCGCGCGCCTGTTCGTCGGCCGCTACGCCGGCCTCGCCGCGGTCGCCGGTGCGATCGGCGCGGTGGGCGCAGCCGTCGTCGGCGCCCTCGCCCGCCTCGCTGGCGGCGGCGCGGGCCTCACGCCCGCCCTGCCCGTCGCATGGATCGATCTGGCGGCGCTCCTGCCTTGCCCTCTGCTGGCCGCGATGGTCGCCGCTCTGGCCGCCCGCGCCGCCGCAGCGCGGATGATCCGCGAGAGCGCATGAGAAGCGTCACCACATTTATGGTGTTGGTCGCCATCTGGCTGGCGGGCTTCTTCGCCTTCGCCAGCCGCGTCCAGCAGTCGACACCGCCCATCGAGCCCGCCTTCGCCGATGGCGTCGTGGCTCTGACCGGACCGCGCTCGGACCTGCGCCTGGGCGCGGCTGTCGGCCTGCTGGAGGACGGCAAGGCCCAGCGCGTGCTGATCTCCGGCGTCAGCCGCATCGCCAACCGCGAGGACATCCGCGCCGCCTCTGGCGCGACCCGTCGCCTCTATGACTGCTGCGTAGATCTTGGCTTTCGCGCCGCCGACACTGTCGGCAACGCCCGCGAGACGATCGAGTGGGCCGCCGCCATGCGCTACAAGAGCCTGATCATCGTCACCGCCGACTACCACATGCCGCGGGCCATGCTTGAGCTGCGCGCCGTCACACCAAAGGACCTGGCCCTGCAAACCTACGCCGTGCCGACGCCCGCGCTGCAGTCGGCCCGCTGGTGGCGCCGGCCCAGCGCCGTGCGTCTGATGGCGCTGGAATACAGCAAATACCTGGCGATCCTGGTACGCGAGGCGGTTCTCAGCCTGGGGCCGCGGACGCGCCCCGGCGAAGCCTGAGGACGCGACGGTGCTGGCTCTCCGATCGACCCTTTTCGCCATCGTCTTCTACAGCTGGACGGCGCTGTATTCGTTGGGGATGACCCCGCTGCTGATCTGCCCGCGCGGGTGGTGCGTCGTCGCCATGCGCTTCTGGTCGCGGACGGTGATCGTCTTGCTGAGGGTTATTTGCGGCATCCGGGTCGAGGTCCGCGGCGCGCCGCCCCAGGGCCCAGCCCTGATCGCCGCCAAGCACCAGAGCGCGCTGGACGTCTACGCCGAATTCGCCTGGCTGCCGGACTCGTGCTTCGTCGCCAAGAAGGAGCTGCGGAAGATCCCCGGCTTCGGCTGGTGGGCGCTCAAGGCGCGGATGATCTACGTCGATCGCGAAGGCGGCTCCGGCGCGCTCAAGAAGCTCGTCCGCGACGCGCAGGACCGACTGAAGGACTCCCGCCAGGTCCTGATCTTCCCCGAGGGCACCCGTCGCCCGCTGGGCGCCGAGCCTGACTACAAACCCGGCGTCGCCGCCCTCTATCGCGAGCTCGGCATGCCGGTCTCGCCGCTCGCCACGAACTCCGGCGCCCACTGGCCGCGCAAAGGCTTCCGCATGACGCCTGGGACCATCGTCTTCGAGTATCTTGAACCGATCCCCCCCGGCCTCAAACGCGGCGAATTCATGCGCCTGCTCGAAGAGCGTATCGAGGACGCCTCGGCCCGCCTCGCGCGCCTCTAAGGCTCCAGCGCCTCGACCATCGCCAACAGGCTCTCCATCCCGCGATCACGCACGCCTTGCGCCTGCAGATGTCCTACGAGATCCCGCAGATAGTCGATGTTCCTGCCCGACAGTCCCGAGGCTCCCGCAATCAGGGCCGCCTGCTGCTCCAAGCTCAATCGGCCGGCCCACTGCGGGTGCGCCACATCGGACAGAAAGGAGAGCGCCGTCACGCGACGCCCGTCCGCCAGCCGGACCGCCGACTGCGCCTCGTAGTAGGTCTCGGTCGGCTGCTCGCGTTCGCGCAGATAGGCATAGACCTCGTCCCAATGGGCCTCATCGACCCGATAGGCCGTGCCCCGGGCCGTGCCGCCTGGCGCCAGGCCCAGCACCAGGCCCGGCCGCTCCGGCGTGCCGCGGTGGTGGACGGAATAGATGCAGAAGGCCCGGCGGCGACCATGTAGGATCGCGTCTTGTCGCTCCGCGAACGGAAACCCAGGCCGCCACATCAGCGAGCCGTACCCGAAGACCCAACGCGCGTCCGCCATCACCCTGCCCCGAAGGATCTGATGTCTCTGCACGATCTGCCCCCGCCTCGCAAACGTCGCCACATCGGCGTCTGGCTCCCCTTCGTCGCTGCGGTCCTTTTGTCGATCGGCTGGACTGGCTGGTGGCTCTGGTCCCGCGGCGAGGCCCGGGCCCAGCTGGAGTCGGGCGCCAGCAGCCTGCGGGCGGCTGGCTACGACGTGGCCTGGCAGGACATCAGCTTGGGAGGCTATCCCTTCCGCCTCGACATCGTCCTCGCCGGCGCGCGGATCGCCGACCGATCCGGCTGGGCGCTGGAGACTCCCAGGCTGGAGGCTGAGGCCAATATGCTTGCGCTGGGCCATTGGATCCTGGCCACACCGCAGGGCCTGAGCGTCATCCGGCCCGAGGGCGGGCGCATCGATGTCACGGGCAGGCTCCTGCGCGCCTCGCTCCGCAGCCTGGACGACACCCCGCCGGCCTTCTCCTTCGAAGGCGCCGACCTCGCTTTCGCACCTGGCGCAGGCGCCCAACCCTTCGTCCTGGCGGCGGCCAAGACCGTCGAGTTCCACCTCCGCAAGGGTCCCGACAACGAGGGTGGCGTCTTTGCGAAACTCGAAGGCGGCCGCGCCACGCCAGGCCGCCTGTTCGCCATCGCTGGCGAGGGCAAGCCCGTGTCCTTCGCCTGGAACTCGACCTTCTCGAAATCGAGTGCGCTGAAGGGTGAAGACTGGGCGGCCGCCGTGCGCGCCTGGTCGGCGGCCGGCGGCGCCGTCCACCTGCGCGACGCGGGCGTAACCGCCGGCGACGTCAGCTTGACCGCCCGCGACGCGACGCTGGCCGCCGGCCGCGACGGCCGCCTCTCAGGCAGCGTGCCCGTCACCTTGCGCAACGGTCCCCGCGCGCTCCTCGCTCTCGGCCAGATCGCCGCCATCCCGCCCGAGACCGCCGAAGGCGCCGCCCTCATCGCCTCCGCCCGCCAGGGCCTCGGCCAGACCGCGGAGGCGACCCTCTACTTCCAAGCCGGCAAGGCGACCCTCGGCCCCATCGCGATCGCGCCCGCGCCGAAGGTCTATTAGGGTCGGCGAGACGCCGGCTAGCTGGGGTCCCAGCGAACCGGCAGCCTCAGCTTGCGCCCCTCAACTGGTACGCCCAACGCATCTGTCGCGCGCATCCGGCAGGGCGGGTCGGTCCAGCCAGATCGGCCGGACAACGAACTCATCGACAGTTTGAGCGTGGGCCCCGCTGAGTGACAGCAACATGCACGCTGTCGCACTCAGACAAGAGGTAAGCGATCTTGCCAATCTCATGTTCTGACGATGGCCACGGACCGTCAGGTTCGCAATCCATTCAAGATCGACCGGACTGTCAGTTGTCTGCCGGTTGGTAGCTGGGGGCGGGATCGAACCGCCGACCTGTGGGTTATGAATCCACCGCTCTAACCATCTGAGCTACCCAGCCCCATTGGGCCGCGGCCCTCGGAGAGGGGCGCGTTATAGGGATTTGCGCTTCAGCCATCAAGCGGCTTGGGGCCAGGCCTTGCAGCCGCTAGGTTCGCAACCGCGATGAGCGTGCTTCACCTCCTGGGAACGGCCGGCGACGGCGGCGCCGAGACCTATTTCCTCGACCTGATCGCGGCCCTGGCGGCCGCGGGCGTCGTGCAGTCGGCCGCAATCCGCGCCCATCCCGTTCGCGAGGCTGCTCTGACGGCCGCCGGCGCGCCAACCATGACCGCGCGATTCGGACGGCCCTTCGATCCCTTCACCCGCATGGGCGTCGCCCGCTTCGCCGAGCAGCAGCACACGGATGTCGCGGTAGCCTGGATGAACCGCGCCGCCCGACACACGCCAAAAGGCCGCTGGGCGCGGATCGGCCGGCTGGGCGGTTACTACAAGCTCAAATACTATCGCGGCTTCGACCATCTCGTGGCCAACACCGAGGATATCGCCGACTGGGCGGTGGGCCAGGGCTGGTCGGCGCGGGCCATCAGCTACATTCCCAACTTCGCCGCCGAGCCTCCCGCCGCTGTCCCCGTTGACCGCGCCAGCCTGGCGACCCCCGCCGATGCGCCGCTGCTCCTGGCCATGGGGCGCCTGCACCAGGCCAAGGCCCATGACATCGCCCTCCAGGCGCTCACCCAAATCCCCGACGCCCACCTCTGGATCGCTGGCTCAGGGCCGCTGGAGGCCAAGCTCCGCGCCTTGGCCGCCGCCCTGGGCGTTGAGAATCGCGTCCGTTTCCTGGGTTGGCGCACCGACGCCTCGGCCCTCTATCGGGCGGCTGACATCTGCCTGTTCCCCTCGCGCTACGAGCCCCTGGGCAATGTGGTGATCCAGGCCTGGGCTCATGGCTTGCCGGTGGTGGCCGCCGCCAGCCAGGGCCCCGCCGCCCTGATTCACTCCGGCGCTGACGGCCTGCTGACGCCCATCGACGACGCTTCCGCCCTCGCCGAGGCCGTGCGATCCCTCATCGCCGATGCCGCTCTGCGGGTCCGCCTGGCCGACGCCGGCCGCAAGCGCGTCGCCCAGGGCTTCTCGGAAGCCGCTGTCGTCGCCCAATGGCGCGAACTCTTCGCCGCCCACGGCCTGCGCTGATGTGCGGCATCGCCGGCTTCCTGACCCGGCCGGACGCCGAGAACAGCCGAGTCGAGGCCATCGTCCAGACGATGATCGAGGCCCTGTCCCACCGCGGCCCCGACGGTGTGCGGATCGAGCGGACGCCGGCCGGCGTGATCGCCCACGCCCGGCTTTCCATCATCGACCTTGAGGGCGGCTGGCAGCCCCTGCACGCCGCCGGCGCGACCGTGGTCGGCAATGGCGAAATCTATAACTACCTCGAACTCGCCCGAGACTTCGGCCTGGAGACGGCGACGGGCTCCGACTTCGAACCCCTGCTCCACCTCTACGCCAGCGAGCGCGAGGCGGCCTTTCAGCGGCTCCGTGGCATGTACGCCTTCTGCCTCATCGGTGCGGATGGCTGCGCCTGGCTGGCGCGCGACCCTTTCGGCATCAAGCCGCTCTATTACGTCCGGCACGACGATGGCGTCGCCTTCGCGTCCGAGCCGCACGCCCTGCTCGCCGCCGGGGTCATCGAGCCTGGGCTCGCCGAGCACGGCCGCAGCGAGCTTCTGGCCTTCAACTACGCCCTGCAATCCCCCTACCCCCACATTCAGCGGCTCGAGCCCGGCCAGATGCTCGAGATCACCGCCGGGCGCATCACCGGGCGGCGCTTCCAGCGCGCCATAGAGGGCGGCCGACCCAAGCGCCCGGTTGTTCGATACAGAGACAAGGCGGTCCTGCTGGATCAGCTCGACACGGTCCTGGACGACGCCATCGCCGTCCATCAGCGCTCTGATGTCGCCTACGGCCTGTTCCTGTCCGGCGGCGTCGACTCCAGCGTCATCGCCACCGTTATGGCCCGCCAGAACAGCCGGCCGGTCACCGCCTTCACCTGCGGCTTCGACGCGCCGGGCGCCGCAGACGAACGGGCCCAGGCCGAACGGGTGGCGACCGCGCTCGACCTCGACTGGCGCCAGACGACCTTCGGCGAGGCCGACTTCTGGCGGATCGCACCCCTGGTCGCCCAAGCGCTCGACGACCCCACGGCCGACTACGCGACCCTGCCGACCTACCGCCTGGCGGAAGCCGCGAAAGAAACGCTGACCGTCGTGCTCTCCGGCGAAGGCGGCGATGAGTTGTTCGCCGGCTACGGCCGCTATCGCCGCGCCATGCGACCGACCTGGCTGGGCGGCCGCAGGTCAGAGCCGCAGACCACCGATGCGGACGCCTTGCACCGCTGGCGCCTGCGCGCGATCGCACCCGCCGGGATGGACGACCTGCAACGCGCGCAGTTCGCCGATATCGCAACCTGGCTGCCCGACGATCTCCTGCTCAAACTCGACCGTTGTCTGATGGCCCATGGGCTGGAGGGCCGCACGCCGTTCCTCGATCCCGTCGTCGCCGACTTCGCCTTCAACCTGCACGACAGCCACAAGATTCACGGTCGGTTCGGCAAGCGTGTCCTGCGCCAGTGGCTGGAGCGGGAATGCCCAGCCGCCCAGCCCTGGGCGCGCAAACAGGGCTTCACCGTGCCTGTGGAGCGCTGGATCGCGCCGCGCGCAGCCGACATCGCCGGTCGGCTTTCCGAAGTGCGGGCCCTGCGCGAGGCGGGTATCACCGCGGACGCCTTCGCCCCTGGCCGCCGTTGGCCGATCCTGTTCTTCGCCCTGTGGTCGCAGATCCACCTGGACGGCGCGACGCCCGCCCAGGCGCTGGAGACGGTTACTGGAACTATTTGAGCCCGCACGCCTTGGCTCAGCCAGGAGGACCCGCCATGCCCAAGCTTCTCGCCACAGCGGCGCTCGCCGCCCTGCTCTGCGCCTGCGGACAGTCCGGTTCAGCCCAGACCAGCGCGACCGCGATGCGGCCCGGTGCGCCCGTGCCGACCGATCCGCCGAACGCCAAGGGCCAGGCGCCGGCCTTCCCCGGCCAGACTCGCGCGCCTGAGATCAAGTCTGGCGTCGCCTTCGGCAGCCAGACCTATGTCTCCGGTATCGACAAGCCGTGGGGCCTCGCCTTCCTGCCGGGCGGCGGCCTCCTGATCACAGAGAAGGCCGGCCGCCTGCGCCTGTTCAAGGCCGGCAAGCTGTCCGACCCGATCGGCGGCTTGCCGCCCATCGACGCCCGCGACCAGGGCGGCCTCCTCGGCGTCGCTGTCGACCCAAACTACGCCGCCAACGGCCGCATCTACTTGAGCTTCTCGGAGGGCTATCCGGACGGCAAGACCAACACCGCCGTCGCCAGCGGCCAACTGGTGCTGAAGGACGGCCAGGCGCCGATCCTGACGGACACCAAGGTGATATGGCGCCAGACCCCGCCCTGGGAGTCCACGAAACACTTCGGCTCGCGCCTGGTGTTCGACAACACCGGCGCGCTGTTCATCACCACCGGCGAGCGCTCTGTGGCGAGCGGCCGCATGCAGGCCCAGAACCTCGGCGTGACCCTGGGCAAGATCGTCCGTATCAAGACCGACGGCTCGATCCCCGCCGACAATCCATTCGTCGGCCGCGAAGGCGTAAAGCCCGAGATCTGGTCGAACGGCCACCGCAACATACAGGCCGCCGCCATCAACCCGCGCTCGGGGGTTCTCTGGGAGGTCGAACATGGCACGCGGGGCGGCGACGAGGTCAACATCGTTAAGAAGGGCGCCGACTACGGCTGGCCCAGCGTCGCCTATGGCGTCGAATACGCCGGCGGCAAGATCACCGGCGGCCTGACCCAGAAGGCCGGGACCGAACAGCCCGCCTACTATTGGGACCCGGTCATCGCCCCGTCCGGCATGGCCTTCTATGAGGCCGACCTGTTCCCCGCCTGGAAGGGCAGCCTGTTCGTCGGCGGCCTCCGGTCGACCGCCCTGGTCCGCCTCGTCCTCGACGGCGACAAGATCGTCGGCGAAGAGCGCCTGCTCACCGACCTGGGCCAGCGTATCCGTGACGTCATCGTTGGCCCTGACGGCGCCCTCTACGTCGCCACCGACGAAACCGCCGGCAAGGTGTTGCGGATCGCGCCGAAACCTTAGAGCCCCAACCGCAACGCCACCTCTTCGCCGATCGCCAGCGAGGCGGTGAGGCCGGGGCTCTCGATGCCGAACAGGGCGACCAGCCCCGCAAGTCCATGCATGTCCGGCCCATCCAGCCGGAAATCGGGCTGCGGCTCGTCCGGCCCGTGCAGCTTCGGTCGTACGCCGGCGTAGTCGGGGGTCAACGCGCCGTCCGGCAGCCCAGGCCAGAAGGTCCGGATATAGGCCGAGAACTCCGCCTCGGCGCTCGCATCCACCGTATAGTCGGGGTGGTCCACATAGTGCAGGTCAGGCCCGATCACGCCCTGCCCGCCTAGGTCGGTCCGATAGTGCGCGCCCACCGATCCATGTCCCGGCGGCGGGTAGATGAGCCGGCTGAACGGCGGCTTTCCAGCCAGACGGAAGTACATGCCCTTGCCATAATGCGGCTCCGGGATCTCCGCTGCCGGAAAGCCAGCGATATGCGCCGCCACTCCCTGCGCCGACAGGCCCGGCGCGGTCACCAGATAGCGGCAGGTCAGGGTTGTGGGCTGTTCCCCGCCCGCCTGGATCTCGAACCCGCCGTCGGCCAGCGGCCGTGCGGCCTCAAACGGCGTCGCCAGCACCACCGTTCCGCCGGCGGCCTCGATCTCACCCTCGAGCGCCAACATGTAGCCGTGGCTGTCGAAGACCCCGCTCTGCGGCGACGAGAGCGCGCCGACGCAGAAGAGCTCCGGCTCCAGAGCGATGGCCTCCGCCGCGCTCAGCTCGATCACATCCTCGACGCCATTGGCCTGCGCGCGCCGCAGCAGCGCCCGCAGGCCCTCCAGCTGCTCCGGCTTCGTCGCCGCCACCAGCTTGCCGCAGCGGGCGTAGTCCACGTGGTGGGCATCCAAAAAGGCGTAGAGCGCGCGCCGACCTTCGACGCACAACCGCGCCTTCAGCGACCCCGTCGGATACTGCAGCCCCGCATGGATCACCTCGGAGTTCCGCGACGAAACCCCCTGCCCGATCGCCGCATCCTTCTCCAGAACCGCCACGATCAGCCCGCGTCGTGCGAGCGCATAGCCGCACGCAAGCCCCACAGCGCCCGCGCCCACCACCACAGCATCGAAATCGAAGTCGGCCATCCGCTAGGCTAACGCTCATGACTGGGTTTGGCGCCAACAAAACAGCTCTAAGTTGCTCTTTTGTTCTTGACCATGAAGCTCTGACTCCGTTTCATGGCCAAGGTGAAAGTCTGACGGGCGAAGGCGATGATGCTGCTAGGCCAGATCTTCTTTGTCATTAACGCGGTCATTCTGGCTGTCATCCTCTATCGGCGGGTCTTTCCAGCCAAGCCGCGAGCGGCCCGGTTCTACACCTGGACCGACGACAACACCGACGCTTCGGAGATGGCCGAGCGTCTGACCGGGATGCAGCGGCCCACCCTTCTCCTTGAAGAGGACGAGACCTCGGCATTCTCGAAACTGGGCGGCGCGCCCAATCTGCCGCCCCATCTCGCGTGGCCTATCGGCGTAAAGGGCCCGCAAGCCTTCATCGCCCAACTTGACCTCGGCGTGGCGCGCAACTGCGGCGGACCAGATTGGGCGCCGTCTTCTGGCGCCCTCTACGTTTTTCTGGACGACGACCGGTTCGGTTTCGGAGACGAAATCCGTGTGCTGTTCAGTCCGACGCTTGGCGAGGCTCCAGCGCAGTTTCCCGAAACCCTGGGGCGTAAGCATCGCTACAAGGAGAAACGCCTCCGCATGGAGCATTTCCCTTCGACACCCAGCGCAGACTGGGTCGACATTGATCCCGGGTCAGCAATGATCGAGCAGCTCGAGGAAGACGCGGCGCTAAGTCAGCCCCCAAACGACAGCCCTGATCATCGACTCTTCGGCTATCCGGCCGAGATCCAGTCCGGCCAACTTTGGCTGGAGTGCGAGCACCTCGCTTGCGGAAGAGAAGGTTCCGTTTACGCAGAGCGCCCTTCTGAAGCGTTCATTCGCTCCGCAGAAGACTGGCGTCTGCTCCTGCAAATTGACACCGATGAGCAAGTGGGCATGTCGTATGGCGACGGCGGCATGTTCTACGTCTTCATCCGTGAGGCGGACGCTCGACAGGCCGACTTTTCCCGGACAGTGACGATCCCGCAGACGTACTGAGAGGTCCGCGCCGACACGCTTGGGCGCTGGACGAGCTTTGACCGCCTTGCTGGGCGAGCGACTCAGGGCGCCGAAGTTCGCAGGAAATCGCTCAAGGCCGCCCAGGCCGCCGGTTCGGTCATGAAGGGGGCGTGTCCAACCTCCGGGACGGCGGCGAAGGCCAGGTCGGGCTTGCGAGCACGCATCGCCGCGACCGTGGACCTCATGAGCACGTCGGAAATGTCGCCGCGGATCAACAGTGTCGGGACCGGCTTCAGCACGTCGAACAGCGGCCACAGATCAACCTGAGGGCCGCTCACGGTGCGAGCGATCGCCGGGTCATAGTCCAGGACGATCTCGCCTGGTGCGACCTCGCGGAAAATCCGCTTGGCGAAGGCGATCCAAAACGCCTCCCCGGCCTCCGCAGGGAATGAGACCCCGTTGATGTCCCGGCAGAGGCTCGCGGCGTCCAACCAGGACCGCGCAGTCCTGGATCCGCCGGCGTAGCTGCGGATTCGCTCGAGCCCTGCGGGATCGATCTCAGGGCCAATGTCATTGAGCACCGCCGCCCCGACCCTCTCAGGCGCCATGGCGGCGGCGATCATCGTCATCAGGCCCCCCATCGAGGTGCCGACAAAGACCGCCTTCTCGATCGCAAGGCGATCGAGCAATCCGAGCATGTCAGCGACATAGACGGACGGATTGTAGCGCTCGGCGTCAGGGTCCCAGCCGGAAAGCCCGCGGCCCCTTTGGGTGGCGATGATGACGCGCCGGCCCAGTTCGACGATGCGAGGCCCCAGCTCTTCGAAGTCGCGCTCGTTACGCGTAAGCCCGTGGAGGCAAAGTACAGGGATGCCCGCGGTCGATCGGGGCTGGTGATCGCGATAGTGAACGCTGATCCCGTCAGCGGTCTCGAACTCGCTCTCGGCCACCTGAAGGCTCAACGTCTTCAGACCGCCACCCAAGCCGCCATCCGCTCCCACTCGCCCCACAGCCGCGCGCGCTCCGCCTCGGCCGGCTCGACCGAGGCTTCCTTGATGTGGCCGAAGCCGCGGATCTGCTGCGGGATCTCGGCGATCTTGACGGCCAGGTCCGCGCGCGCGGGCGTGAGTTCGGCCAGGATGCGCGCCACGTCGGCCTCATAGTCGGCGATCAGGCGGCGTTCCATGCGGCGCTCGTGCGTCGCGCCGAAGAGGTCGAGCGGCGTGCCGCGCAGGCCCTTGAACCTGGCGAGCACCGGGAAGGCCGCCGTCAGCATCCAGCCGCCGAACGCCGTCTTCTTCGGTCGGCCGCCCTCGCCGATTTTGGCGAACAGCGGCGGAGCCAGCAGCACCTTGGCCTTGCCGCCCTTGAAGGTCTCGGCCCGGTAGGCGGCGAAGCGGCCGTCCGTGTAGAGGCGGGCCACCTCGTACTCATCCTTGTAGGCCATCAGCTTGTAGAGATTGACCGCCACAGCTCGCGTCAGATCGTCCGAGCCCTTGGCCGCCACCCGATCGACGAGCGTCCGATAGCGCCGCGCGTAGTCGGCGTTCTGATAGGCCTTCAGCTCCGCGGTTCGACCCTCGATCAAGTCCACGAGCGGGATCGTCTCCGGCGTCGGCGCGGCGTCCATCCGCTCGCCCCGGATCTCAGGTTCGAAACAGGCGCGCCGGCCCAGTTCGAAGGCCTGCAGGTTGGTCTCCGCATCCACGCCGTTCAGCTGGATCGCCCGGTAGATCGCCCGGCTGGAGACGGGCAGCAGGCCCTTCTGCCAGGCGAAGCCCATCAGGATCATGTTCGAATAGATGGCGTCGCTGAGCTGGGTCTCGGCCAGGTTGTGGGCCGGCAACTCGTCGTAGAACCGCGTCGCCCGGGTGATGCGCGCAGCCTCCGCGTCCGGATCGAACTGGGCGTCGCGATCGGCCACGAAGTCGGCGGTCGGCGTCAGGTCGGCGTTGCCGACGGCCGCCGTCCGGTCCGCCGAATAGAGCGTCATCGCGTCGGGGCCGGCCGCGGCCAGCAGGTCGCAGGCGATCAGTACATCGGCGCTGGCCGCCGGCACGCGGCCGCCGACCGGGCTCGTTTCATCCTCGCCGATCCGCACATGGCTGAAGACCGCCCCGTTCTTCTGGGCGAGACCCGTCATGTCGACCACCGAGGCCGCGTGGCCGTCGACGTGGGCCGCCATCGCCAGGATCGAGGCGACGGTCGTCACGCCTGTGCCGCCAACGCCCGTGAAGACGATGTTGCGCACGCCGTCGATGGTCTCGAACGTCGGCAGCGGTGTGGAATCGGCCGTCAGCGCCGGCGCGGCCTCGCGGTGGGCGTTCACGGCCCCCTCCAGCGTGATGAACGACGGGCAGAAGCCCTGCAGGCAGCTGTAGTCCTGCGTGCAACTCGACTGGTTGATGGCCCGCTTGCGGCCGAACTCGGTGTTCAGCGGCTCCACCGACACGCAGTTGGAAGTCTTGGAGCAATCCCCGCAGCCTTCGCAGACCAGCGGGTTGATCATCACCCGGCGCGGCGCCTGGGCGAGTGTCCCACGCTTGCGGCGCCGGCGCTTTTCAGTGGCGCAAACCTGATCATAGAGCAGGACGGTGACGCCCTCCTCTTCACGCAGCTCGCGCTGAACCTTCATGAGCTCAAGGCGCGGACGCACCGTGACGCCAGGCGCCAGGTCGGTCACGCCGTCGTAGCGTTCCGGCTCGGCGGCGACGATGACGATCTTCTTCACCCCCTCCGCCGCCAGTTGGCGGGTGATCTGGGCCGGCGTAAAGCCGCTCTCGGCGGACTGGCCGCCCGTCATGGCGACGGCGTCGTTGAACAGGATCTTGTAGGTGATGTTGGCGCCGGACAGCACGGCGCCGCGGATGGCGAGCGAGCCGGAGTGGTTGTAGGTGCCGTCGCCCAGGTTCGTGAAAACGTGCTTCTCGCTGGTGAAGGGCGCAGCTCCCGTCCAGGCCATGCCCTCCCCGCCCATGTGGCTGTAGAGGTCGGTGTTCGGGTCGGTGAAGGTCACCATATAGTGGCAACCGATCCCGGCGAGCGCGCGCGAACCTTCCGGCAGGCGGGTCGAGGAGTTGTGCGGACAGCCCGAGCAGAAGAAGGGCTTGCGCACCTGGCCAGCGGCGTCGTTCGCCGCGGCGGCCTGCGCCGCCGCCACCTGGTCCAGATAGGCCTGCACCCCGGCCGAGTGGGCGCCCTGCGGCAGCCGCGGCGCGATCGCCTGGGCGATATCGGCGACCGAAAGCGCGCTCAGCTGCGACAGCAGAGGCTGACCCGCCTCGTCGAACTTGCCGATCACCTTTGGCCGATGTTCGCCGGGCATGTCGTAGAGGGCGGCGCGGACCTGCTCCTCGACGAAGGATCGCTTGTGCTCGACCACCAGCAGAGTTTGGAGACCCTGAGCGAATTCGCGCATGCCCACGGGCTCGGCCGGCCAGACCATGCCGATCTTATAGATGATCAACCCCAGCTCGCCGGCCTGCTCGGCCGTGAGGCCCATGGCGCTCAGCGCCTCCATGACATCGCGATAGGCCTGGCCGTGGCAGACGATCCCCAGGCGCGGACGCGGTGACGGCAGGGCCACATGGTTGATCTTGTTCGCACGCGCAAAGGCGATCGCGGCCGGCAGCTTGTAGGTCCGCAGTCGGCGCTCCTTGTCGAGCGGCGCGTCCTTCAGCCGGATGCCGAGTCCGCCGGGGGGCGTCGTGAAATCGGTGGGCTCAATGAACCGGTGGCGTTCCAGCGAGACATCGATGGTCTCGCCTGCGTCCATGGTGTCGGCCACGGCGATCAGCCCGGCCCACAGACCTGAGTAGCGCGAGAGCGCATAGCCAAAGAGGCCGTAGTCCAGGACCTCCTGCACGCCGG
The DNA here is from genome assembly GCF_001375595.1 of Phenylobacterium immobile (ATCC 35973). Taxonomy (NCBI): domain Bacteria; kingdom Pseudomonadati; phylum Pseudomonadota; class Alphaproteobacteria; order Caulobacterales; family Caulobacteraceae; genus Phenylobacterium; species Phenylobacterium immobile. The sequence goes on from NZ_CVJQ01000002.1 coordinate 183,437, forward strand.
CCGGCGACAGCAGGGGGATTTCATAATCCTGGAAGGCGTACTCAGACTGCGCCGGAATCGTCGAGGACTTGCAGGCGTGGTCGTCGCCGGCGATCGCCAGGACCCCGCCGGTCGGGAAGACGCCCGACATGTTGGCGTGCTTGAAGACGTCGCCAGAGCGGTCGACGCCCGGGGTCTTGCCGTACCACATCCCCATCACGCCGTCGTAGGTGGCGGACGGAAACAGGTTCGCCTGCTGGCTGCCCCAGATGGCGGTGGCGGCCAGGTCCTCGTTGACGCCTTCCTGGAAGACGACGTTGGCCGCCTTCAGGTGCTTGGTCGCGCGCCCGGCCTGCTGGTCGAGCCCGCCCAGGGGCGAGCCTCGGTATCCCGAAACGAATCCGGCGACATTCTTTCCTGCGGCGGCGTCCAGCCGGTGCTGATCCAGCAGGATCCGTAAAAGCGCCTGGATGCCGGTGATGAAGACCCGGCCTTCCGTGAGCAGAAACTTGTCGTCTAGCGTCACGTTTGTGTGCCGCATCGCAATTTTCTTCCTTTCGGGCCTCCCAAAGCCCTTGCAAGGATCATATAAGATCAAGGCGATAGTCTGCCAAAAGCGTGCCGGAGCCAAGTGGTTCCGGGCACGGATGTGCGGCCTGACCGGTGGCTTCGGAGGAAATCATTGTCTGATCCCCTGGACGCCGTTGATGCACGGATCCTCGATCTGATCCAACATGACGCGGGGCTCTCCGTCGCCGAGATCGCCGACCGCGTCGGGTTATCGTCCAGCCCTTGCTGGCGGCGGATCAAGCGGCTGGAGGACACCGGCATCATCCAGCGCCGCGTCACCATCCTCGACCGCGAACTTCTGGGTCTTGGCTTCGAGGTCTACTGCACCGTAAAGCTCAGCCTGCCGACTCGCGAGAATCTGGCCGATTTCGAATCCGCCATCGGCAAGCTTCCGGAAGTCGTCCAGTGCGCCACGGTGACCGGCGCCGCCGACTACGAGCTGCGCGTCGTCACCCGCGACATGCATACCTTCGATGAATTCCTGCGCGACCGCATCCTGTCGCTGGGCCTCGTCTCCAATATCGAAAGCCGGATTGTCATCCGCGCCGTGAAGAACACCACTGCGGCCCCCCTTGGCCTCATCAGCGAACACATCACGAGCGACCCCCAAGCATGATCGAACTTGTCATCGACCAGCGGCGCCGCGATCTCGGCGGTTTCGAGGTCGGCCGCGTCCTGCCGTTCGCCCAGCGCCGGATGGTCGGGCCCTTCGTCTTCTTCGACCACATGGGTCCGGCCGCCTTCGAGCCCGGCTTCCCGCGCACGGTCGACGTCCGCCCGCACCCGCACATCGGCCTGTCCACAGTCACCTACCTCTACGAGGGCGCGATCACCCACCGCGACAGCGTCGGCGTCACCCAGCGAATCCTACCCGGCGAGGTGAACTGGATGACCGCCGGCTCTGGCATCACCCATTCCGAGCGCTTCGAGGACCTGCGCGCCCACGGCGGCCGCATCCACGGCATCCAGGCCTGGGTCGCCCTGCCGGTTGAACAGGAAGAGACTGCGCCGACCTTCGCCCACCACGGTCCGGAAGATCTGCCCACCGTCGAGTTCGGCGATGGGCTCTGGGCCCGACTGATCGCCGGCGAGGCCTTCGGCGCCCAGGCCAAGGTCGATGTCCGCTCGCCGCTCTTCTACGTCCACTGGGCGATGAAGGCGGGCGCCCGCGCCCAGCTGGAAGCGCGCTACCCCGAGCGTGCGGCTTACGTCGCCCAAGGCATCGTCGAGGTGGAGGGCCGTCCGCTCTCCGCCGGCCAGATGGCGGTCTTCGCGCCCGGCCGGCCGGTGCTGTTCACCGCGACGACCGACGCTGTCGTCATGCTGCTGGGCGGCGATCCGGTCGGCCCGCGCTTCATTGAGTGGAATTTCGTGTCCTCGTCCAAGGACCGCCTCGAACAGGCGAAGGCCGACTGGCGCGCAGGCCGCATGAAACTGCCCGACGCCGACGATCAGGAGTTCATCCCCCTGCCCGCCGACCCGCCGCCGCCAGCGCCCGCGATGAGCTGATGAACCGGCCGACGCCCCACCGCCGCGGCGTTCTCGCCGGCGGGGCCGCTCTGACGCTGGCCGCCTGTGCGCCGAAGGCCGCAACCTCGCCGAACTTCACCGAGCTCGGCCTTGCGACGCTCGAGGCGGCCCTCGAACGCCACGTCACCCGGGGGTCTATCCCCGGCGCAGTCGGCCTGGTCAGCCGCGGCGGCGAGACCCAGGTTTTCACCGCCGGCTTCAAGGCCCTGCAAGGCGCCGAGCCGATGCAGCGCGACACGATCTTCCGCATCGCTTCCATGACCAAGCCGCTGACGGCGACAGCGGTGATGATGCTCATCGACGAGGGCAAATTCATCCTCGACGAGCCGGCCGAGCGCCTGCTTCCAGAACTAGCCAATCGCCGGGTGCTCGCCCGTCCCGACGCCCCGCTCAGCGAGACCGTGCCGGCCAACCGGCCGATCACCCTCCGCGACATCCTGAACTTCACCCTGGGCTGGGGCGTCTCGTTCGAAAACACGCCCATCCTGCAGGCGACGCAACGGATCCCGGGCTTCGGCATGCCCGACGCGCAGGCGCCCTTCACCAACGACGCCTTCATGGCCGCGCTCGGCGCCCTGCCGCTCATGGCTCAACCCGGCGACCGCTGGCTCTATTCCCTGGGGTCCAACATCCAGGGCGTCCTGGTGGCGCGCGCCTCCGGCCTGTCCCTGCCCGACTTTCTAGCCCGCCGGGTCACCGGCCCGCTGGGTATGAGCGACACCGCCTTCTTCGTCCCGCCCGAGAAGCTCTCACGGCTGGCCACCGCCTACATGCCCAGGAACGGCCAATTGGAGCTCTACGACGCCCCGAACGGCCGATACGCCAAGCCGCCCAGCTTCGCCGCCGGCGACTCCGGGCTTGTCTCGACTCTTGACGACTACCTGGCCTTCGCCCGCTTCCTGATGACCGGCCAGGCGCCTGACGGGCGGCCACTCCTCTCAGCCAGATCTCTGGACGAAATGAAGACCAACCACCTGACGAAGACCCAGCGCTGGTGGGGCCGCCAGATCCTGACGCTTCGTCGCGGTTGGGGCTACGGGATGGGCGTCGTCATGACCCCGACGCCAGAGGGTCTGCGAGCCGGCGCCTACGGCTGGGACGGCGGCTTCGGGACCAGCTGGTTCAACGACCCCGCCCGCGACCTCACCGCCATCCTCCTGACCCAGCGCCTCTTCGACACCCCCGACCCGCCCCAGATCCACAAGGACTTCCAGGCCGCGGCGATGAAGGCTTTGGTCTAAAGTCGTTTGTTCGCGTTTTGTTCTTGACATCGAATAGCCTACGAGCTAGAGTCTAGCTTGGGGAAAGACGCGGACGGCCGCGATTTCAATATTTATAGGGGAAAAGCGGATGGCGCTGCGCCAACCGGAGCGCACCCGTGCGCCTGCCAGGTCGTCAACTCCCTGGCGAGGGCCTTCCGGGTCGGCACGACCCTACAATGCTCTACAACAGCAGAATTCCAGGGAACTCGCCGCGCTCCGCCGCCAGCAGGCGGAGTTCGCCGAAATACGCCGGCAGATTGATCGCCAGAATCAATTGCTGGCTCTCCCCGCTCTCGCGCCAGTCGCCGCAGTCCTGGGGTTGGAAGGTGCTGGCTTAGCCGCCGCTATGCTGGCGAAGCCAGCGATCTCGACGGGCCAATTGGTCCTCACCAGACGCATGCCACCGCTCAGAGGGGAGACGTGGGCCACGCGGGCGGGCAAGAAGGCCCACGCCGAGATGAGGGCCCGCGTTCGCGAGAAGCCTGGTTGGGAATCCGAACGCTATACGAAGACGAACGACGGTGGATACGTTCGGCCCGACATCAGCGCCCCTGTTCGCAGCCAAGCGAAGAATGGGGAGCGCTTCTTGATGGAGCTCAAACCTGACACGCCATACGGACGAAAAGCGGCGGCGAAGGCAGTGAAGAGCTACGAGGAGTGGACGGGAAACAAGGCGCGAGCGATCTTTTACAAGCAAAGCGACTACCGTGAGTAGATCTCTCTTCGCCAAGGCCCTTGACGCTGCGCTTCGGCCGATTGGATTTGAGCGGAACAAGGATGATTGGACCCGAATTCGCGGCGACTTCGAAGCGACCATCAATCGGCAGTCGAGTTGGTTGGGCGGAGTAGCCGTAAATTGCGCGCTCAAGGATCTCGTCACTGAAAGACTTTATCTTGAGATCTTTCCGGAAGCGGTCGTGTTTCCTGTCCCTTACCGTCGCATGGGTGAATTTATTGAAGGGCATGACGGCTGGTGGGCGACGGAAGACCCAGATGCGGCGGCGGATATGGCCACAGCCGTCCTCAACAACGTCATCCCTTGGTTCGAGCAACCATGGCCACTCGAGGTGCAGGCCCGCGAGTGGTATTTTCGCGAACGGCAACTCGAACGACTGCGGGGTGGAGGCGGCTTTGGCGCCATCGGCCTCGTGCTCACCTTGCACCGGATGGGCGAGTTCGATGATGTGCGGAAGCTTCTGAACGCACCCACCCCTCGGACCGCAATCGAGTCCAACGTCAAAAACTTCGCGCGCGTTCGCGAGTATCTGGGTTACGCATGACAGGCTCTGTCTGCCTATAGGTGGCGCACTGTGAACCGCCAGTCTCGGAGACGCCGCGATGCCTGATGACAAGCCGCCGCGCCTGGCGGTCCTGATCGACGCCGAGAACGCCTCGCCGCGGATCGCCGAGGCCCTGTTTACTGAGATCGCCACCCTGGGCGAGGCCTCGGCCCGGCGCATCTATGGCGACTTCGCCAGTCCGCAGATCGCCGGCTGGACCAAGGTGCTGTCGCGCTTCGCTATCCAGCCGCAGCAGAACTTCGCCAACACCAAGGGCAAGAATTCCGGCGACATCGCCCTGGTCATCGACGGCATGGACCTGCTGCACTCCGGCCGGTTCGACGGGTTCTGCCTGGTCTCGTCCGACGCCGACTTCACGCGCCTGGCCTCGCGCATCCGCGAGGAGGGCGTCGATGTCTTCGGCTTCGGCGAACAGAAGACTCCGGAGAGCTTCCGCCAGGCCTGCACCCGCTTCATTTACACTGAGAACCTAGGCCCACCCGTCGAGGTCGCCGACAGCGGCGCGCCCAAGTCCGCCGGACGCGTGGCCGGACCGGATAAGCGCAAGCCAGCAGAAGCCGCACGCCTCATCGCCGGGATCATCGCTGATATGGACGAAGAAGGCGGCTGGGTGGCCGTCGGCGGCGTCAGCAATCGTTTGCGCAACGCCTATCCGGACTTCGATCAACGGACCTATGGCTTCGCCAAACTATCCGACCTCATCAAGGCCACCAGCCGATTTGAGGTTGAGCGAGGAAAGGATGGAGTGATGCGCATTCGGGACCGCGCCTGATGGGCGAGCTTGTTCTCACCACCTACGACTGGGCGCCGCCGCCGCCGCGCGGCTATGTCCGCGACCTGCGCATCCGTTGGGCGCTGGAGGAGGCGGGCCTGCCCTATCGCGTCGCCTCGACCCCCTTCCGCGAGCGGGGGCCGGACCATCTCGCCCACCAGCCCTTCGGCCAGGCGCCGTGGCTGACCGACGGCGACCTCTCCATCTTCGAAAGCGGCGCGATCCTGCTGCACCTGGGTGAACTGAGCCCAGTCCTGCTGCCGACCGCCCCCGCCGCCCGTAGCGAGACCATCGAGTGGCTGTTCGCCGCCCTGAATTCCGTGGAGATGGCCACCCAGCCCTGGGTGCTTTTCAAGTTCTCCAACGACACCGACCCGGCCAATCCGAACTGGAAGCGCTGCGATGACTTCGTGAAGTTGCGCCTTGACCGCCTTGAGCCGGTGTTGGCCCAGCGCGAACATCTCGCCGCCGACGCCTTCACCATCGCGGACCTGATGATGGCCGACGTCCTGCGCATCGTTGACCGCTTCGACGGCCTTTCCGCCCATCCCGCGACGAAGGCCTACGTCGACCGCGCGGTCGAACGGCCGGCTTTCCAGAAAGCCTACGCCGACCAGATGGCGCACTTCGCCGCTGCGGATGGGAAGGCCTAAAGCCCCTTCAGGGCCTTGCGTGTCTGTTCCCAATACTGGGCGCCGGTGATCAAGGTGACGATCGCGGCCAGCCAGAACAGGACGTCGGCGGTCACGGTCGCCGGACCGCGGATCGAGGGCTCGTCCGTCAAGCCGAAGGCGCCCCAGGCGGCGACGACAAGCTGGGCGGTCAAGGCGACCATCTGTAGGGCCGTCTTCCACTTGGCCAGCCGGGTCACGGGCAACTTCACACCCTTGGCCGCGCCCACTTCACGCAGCGCGCTGACGGTGAATTCGCGGAACAGGATCAGACCCGCGGGCAGCAGGACCATAGGCTGCGGACCCAGGGACATGAGGCCCAAGATCGCGCCGCAGACCAGCACCTTGTCGCCGATCGGGTCGAGGATCGCGCCCCACATCGACATGGCGTCGAGCTTGCGCGCCAGCCAGCCGTCGAAATAGTCGGTGATCGCCGCCAGGACAAAGGCGTAGACAGCCCATCGCTGCAGGGCGAACTGCGCCTCGGGCGTCAGATTGGCCGACAGGTACGGCACCGCGCCCGAAGCCGCCGCCAGGGCCACGAACATGAACAGCGCCATGACCAGGCGCAGCGACGTCAGGATGTTCGGCAGGGATTTCATAAAGATGGTTCCATCGGCGTATGGCGAAGCTGTAGCTTGTTCAACGCGCGCCGTCGCTAAAGGCGCCCGCGTCTCAGCGCTTCGAAAACCCGAACGGCACCAAAACCAGAACCGGCTCGCCTAGGTCCGCTGGGCCGTTGCCCTGGCGAGATTGAACCTTGATCCACCCCGCCTTGGCCGCACGCAGCGCAGCGCCTCCAAAGTCCATGCCTGAGGGTCCTTCGCCCAACACCCGACACGCGTCGAGGACGCCGTCCCGCCCGCGACTGCAAGCCAGCAACGCCCCGCCAGTCGCTCCGGCGTCATAAGCCTTCACGGGATAATAGGGCCCGGCACCGGTGGTCCCATAGGTCTTGTCCATCTTGAATTTCACCGTCAGGGCGCGTGGCGGGAGATACTCAACCGGCCCATCAACCGATGGCGAAACGTAGCTCTCCGCAAGCCGAACCTTCTCCAGCAAAGTCATAGCGGCCGCGCCAAAGCCGTAACCTGCGGGACCTTCCATTGCGACGGCGCATCCGGTAACGGCCTGACCCCGACGAACGCAATGCAGCACCACGCGCCCTCCTAGATTCCCCGCCTTTGCGGCCTCAGGATAGCTAGCTGCGATTTCATCCAGGCTGGGCAAGGTCTCGAAGATCTCTGCGGTGGCGCTCTTCGAGCTCGCAAAAGCAAGGAGAATGATCAGGGCGAGCAGCCGCATACTTCCCCCCTACTTCCGAAAGTACGCGTAGATCCGTTCCGCCAGCGGCTGGCTCACGCCCGCCACCTTCATCAGATCCTCCGCCGAGGCCCGCGAGACCCCCGCCGCCGAGCCGAACGCATGCAGTAGGGCCCGTTTGCGCCCCGGCCCCACGCCGTCGATCTCGTCCAGCGGGTTCTTCTTCATGTCCATCGCCCGCTTGGTGCGGTGCGTGCCGATGGCGAAGCGGTGAGCCTCGTCGCGCAGGCGTTGCAGATAGTAGAGCACCGGCGACTTGGGCTCGAGCATGAAGGGCGGCTTGCCCGGGAGGAAGAACCGCTCCAGGCCGGCGTCGCGATCCGGGCCCTTGGCCACGCCGACCACGGCGATGTCGTCGACGCCCAGGTCCGCCATGATCTCCAGCGCCGCGCTCAGCTGCCCCGCCCCGCCGTCCACCAGCACGAGGTCGGGGCGGACAGCGCCCGCGCCCTCCTCCTCTTCCTTCACCAGGCGGGCGAAGCGGCGGCGCAGCACCTCGCGCATCATGCCGAAGTCGTCGCCCGGGGTAAGCTCGGTGCTCTTGATGTTGAACTTGCGATACTGGCTTTTCTGGAAGCCTTCCGGCCCGGCGACGATCATCCCGCCGACGGCGTTCGTCCCCATGATATGGCTATTGTCGTAGACTTCGATGCGCTCCGGCTGACCCTCCAGGCCGAAGGCTTCGCAGACGCCGGCGAGCAGCTTTGATTGAGCGGAACTCTCGCTCATCCGTCGACCGAGAGCCTCGCGGGCGTTGGTGAAGGCGTGCTCCACCAGCTGTTTCTTCTCGCCGCGTTGGGGCCTGGCGATCTCGACTTTGCGGCCGCTCTTCTGAGTGAAGGCCTCGGCCAGCAAGGCCTCCTCGGCGGGGACGACATTGACCAGGATGACCTTGGGGATCGGCTTGTCGTCGTAGAACTGGCCCAGGAAGGCGCCCATGATGTCCGCGTCTTCATCGGCCTTGTCGACCCGGGGGAAGTAGGCGCGGTTGCCCCAGTTCTGGCCCGCGCGGAAGAAAAACACCTGCACGCAGGCCTGGCCGCCCTCGGCGTGCAGAGCGAAGACGTCGGCTTCCTCCACTGTCTCAGGATTGATCTGCTGTTCTTGAGCCACGCTGGCCAAAGCCCGGATCCGATCGCGAAGACGTGCGGCGCGCTCGAACTCCATCTCGTCAGAGGCCGCCTGCATCTCCGCCGACATCCGGCCCATCACCGCCCGGCTCTTGCCGCGCAGGAAGTCCTCCGCCTGCTCGACCAGGGCCGCGTAGTCGTCAAGAGCGACAAGCCCTGTGCACGGCGCCGCGCAGCGCTTGATCTGGTGCAGCATGCATGGGCGGCTACGACTATCATAAACACTGTCAGAACAAGACCTTAGAAGAAAAGCCTTCTGCAAAGTGTTCAGCGTCCGGTTCACCGCGTTGGCGCTCGCGAACGGCCCGAAGTAATCGCCCTTGATGGTGTGGGCGCCACGGTGCTTGCGCAGCTGTGCGGCCGGGTGCTCGCGCCGGATGACGATCTCGGGGAAAGACTTATCGTCCCTCAAAAGAACATTAAAACGCGGCTTCAACTGCTTGATAAGATTAATCTCAAGTAGCAACGCATCGGTCTCAGTCCGCGTCGTTACGAACTCCATGGACCGCGTCAGGTCGACCATGTGAGCGATACGCTGGGTGTGGAAACGACCTTGGGCGTACTGGATCACGCGCTTCTTGAGCGACCGCGCCTTGCCGACGTAGAGCACCTCGCCGCCCTCGCCCATCATGCGATAGACGCCCGGCCGATCCGGCAGGCGTGTCACCTCGTCCTTGATCAGGGCTGCGCCGATCAGGGGCGTCCCTCCGGCGGCGACGGGCGTATCAAGCATGGCGCCAATATAGGCCGCTTCGCGCGTCCTGGGAGAGGCCGATCAGAGTCTCGCCGCCCCAGCCGCAATCTCGGCGTGAATGGCTGGCGTCAGGGGCGAATAGCCGCGCGCCCCATCGTGGAAGAACAGCGGATCGTTGGTGCTCGCCGGGTCGTAGCCGTCGTTAACGAGGTCTAGCTTGCGAATCTTGAAGGTGCCGGTCGTATCCATCGCCGGCAGCAGGCGGATGAACATCGGCTGGGCGTAGCCGGGAAGCTCCCGGGCGACATGATCGGCCAGGGCGGCCGTGGAGAACGCCGCAGGCTCGACGACCAGGCCCGCCATGCCGGCGCGGCCCTCGGCGCCAGGAACGGCCACGCCATAGACCGTCGCCTGCAGCACGCCCGGCGCTCCCATGAGCCGCTCGGCGACTTCGTTCGTTGAGACATTCTCACCTTTCCAGCGAAAGGTGTCGCCCACCCGGTCGACGAAATAGAGATAGCCCTCGGAGTCGCCGCGCATCAGGTCGCCGGTGGCGAACCAGGCGTCCCCCTTTCTGAACACGTCGCGCAGCACCTTTTTCTCAGAGGCGGCCTTGTCCGCGTAGCCCGCGAACTGGCTCCGCGCCGTGGCGCCGATCTCGCCGATGCACTCGCCGACTTCGCCGGGCTTGCACTCTATGCAGAAGCCGTCGGGACCCCGCACTGGCGTCTCGGTCTCCACGTCAAAAGCCACCAGCCGCACATTGAACCGCGAGCGTAGCCACGCCGGCGCGCGACCCACCGCTCCCGGCTTGCCGTCGAAATTGAACAGCGAGACATTGCCTTCCGTCGCACCATAGAACTCCAGGATCTCGGGAATGGCGAACCGATCGGTCATCACAGACCAGATGTCGGGGCGCAGGCCGTTGCCGAAGGCCATGCGGATCTTGTGGCGCCGCTCCTCAGGCGCTTCCGGATGGTTGACCAGGTAGCGGCACAGCTCGCCGATATAGACGAACATCGTGCAATCTTCGGCGATCACCTCCTCCCAGAAATGGGAGACCGAGAACTTCTTGCGCAACACCACAGAGCCGCCGTTCAGCAGCGCCGCGCCCATGGCGCAGAGACCGCCTGTGGCGTGATAGAGGGGCAGGGCGACATAGATCCGGTCTTCGGCCCTTGCGCCGGTCGCCCCGGCGAAGCCGCGCATATAGAGCTGCGCCCGAACATGGGTGATCCGCGCCGCCTTCGGCAGGCCGGTGGTGCCCGAGGTGAAGATCAGCAGCGCCGTATCAGAACCCTTCAGCCCAGCGCGAACCTCGCGGTGCGGCGCCACGGCGCTGGCGCTGCGCAGCGCGAGCTTCAAGTCGCGGAAGCCTTCGGAGGGCTCGTCCAGGGTCCAGGCCTCGATCGGACGCGCCAGGCCTTCGCGCACCGCCTGCAAGGCTTGCGCCGTTTCGATATCGACAATGACCTGCGTCGCGCCGCAGAGGCTAAGGCAATGGGCCAGGGGCGCCCCGGCCAGCTGGTTGTTGATCAGGGCGGTTACGACGCCAACCTTGCTCAGCCCGTACCAGATGGCCAGGTACTCCAGGCGGTTCGCCGCAAACAGCGCGACGGTCTGACCCCGCGCCAGGTTCACGTTCCGCGCCCAACTGGCATATCGGTTGGCCATCTCGTCCAGCTGGCCATAGGTCGCCTCATGGCCCTCGCAACGGATCGCCAGACGCGAACGATGAACGGCGACGGCCGCTTCAAGATCATCGCAGATCAGTTTGTCGCTGTCGGACGCCGCTGAACCAACGCGGCGGAGCGTCCGCAGGAGGCCGCGCAAGAAACGCCAGTCGCGCTTCAGCGACGCGGTCACACCCATGGCTTCCTCCGGTTCTTGGCGCCGACCTTGGACGGGAGAGATCGGTATGGTCAAGCCGGCCCCCCGCGCAAATAAGGTCATTGGAGGGCTTCGGCGTCTCGATTTGGTCACGATGCGGCGTGGTGCGTGGAGCGCCCTTAATGGTTAAGTCTAAATCCCGCCATTTTCCGATCTATCCCGTAAAATTCCGCTTCGGTGCTCGTGGTCGACTACCAGTATCTATAGATCAAGTGTTCGGAACCTTGCTTGATCGCCTGCCGTTGTTCACTTCGACAAGAGGTTAGGGAGACCGATCATGCAAACCCGTTCAGACAACATCGGCGAGACCGAATCGACCTTCGCCCCCGTGCCCACCTGGGAACGTAGCGCCAAGCGCAACAAGTCCCTGTTCGGCGCTCGCAAGCCCGCGGCGACGCACACCCCGAGCGCCGTCGAAGCGCCCTTGAGCGAATCGTCGTTGAGCGAGTCGTCTCTGAGCGTTGAACCGCGCAGCTTTGCGCCGGCCGCGACCAAGACCATCGTCACTGAGCCCACTTACCGCTCCGTCACGCCACGCACAGTGACAAGCATCGATGAAAGCCCTGCGCCGGTCGTGGACGCCCGGGATTAGGACACGCGCGGCCTGACCGGCGGAGACACCTTCGCCGCCGCCCCGATTTACGCCTCGCAACCACGCAAGACGGCTAGCGCCCGCAAGGGCGGCGTCTCCGGCATGGCCATCGCCGCCGGCGTGGCTGCGGTCGGTGTGATCGCCGCCGGGGCCTGGTACGCCAGCCAACCGCGTGGCGCGGTCGAGACCATTACACCCAGCACGCCCGTCCAGACGGCGTCAATGACCGCGCCCGCCGCCCAGCCGGCGGCCCCCCTCGTTGCCCCCGTCGAGACCGCGCAGGCGCCGCTTGCCGCCACAGTCGCCCAACCGGTCCGCGTGGCCCGCGCCGCTCCGACGCGCGCCGCCGCCACGAGCGCTGACGAGATGGGCATGAGCGCCAGCGCCACCCTGCCGGCGAGCCCGATCCCGTACGGAGAGATTCCGCAGGTCTCAACCGGTGGGACAGTCGCGCCGGCGCCGGTCCCCGCCAGCACGACCGCAGCCATGACGCCGGCCGCGGCGGCCCCCGCCACCGTCGCGCCGGCCCAGCCCACTCCAGTCAACCCGACGCCCGAGGCGGCCAGCCAACCGGGCGCCGACATGACCAGCAACCCGACGCCGTAAGCGCCACGCGATCTGTCAAAAGCGAGAAGGGCGGCCAGCTTGGCCGTCCTTTTTCGTTTCGCCGGCGCCCGATTTCTGCGATGGGGCGCTCCTCACATCGCAGCGCGTTGGGCGGAAGGGTTATGTCCGCCGCCTTCGCTCAGTCTTCCGTTGGGGGCGTCCGGCATGTTCAAACTGTCTTCCCAGACCGTGTCAGAATGGGGCAGCGCCTGCCTCGTCTTCATCTGCGGCGCCGTCGCGGGCCGTCACGCCGCCGACGGCATGAACCTGATCCAGTGGGCCGGCGCCATCGCCGCGGTCCTGGGATCGGTAACCGTCGCCGTCGCGGTTCGCGTCTGGCCGGATCAGGCCGCCCACGCCCGCGACGATTAAGGTCGCGGGCGGGGCGGGCCGATCACGCGCCCTTCAGGGGCACCAGGATTTCCCCGCCGGTATCGCGGAACTTCTGAGACATTTCAGCCATCCCGGCGTCGGCGACCTCATTCTGGCTGCGCGCCGCCTCACGGATGTCCTGGCTGATCTTCATCGAGCAGAACTTCGGGCCGCACATCGAGCAGAAGTGGGCCGTCTTGAAAGCCTCCTTCGGAAGGCTTTCGTCGTGATACTCGCGCGCCGTCTCGGGATCGATGCCGAGGTTGAACTGGTCCTCCCAGCGGAATTCGAACCGCGCGCGTGAGAGGGCGTCGTCCCAGGCGCGCGCCGTCGGGTGGCCCTTGGCCAGGTCGGCCGCGTGGGCCGCGACCTTGTAGGCCATCACGCCCTGCTTGACGTCTTCGCGATCCGGCAGGCCCAGATGTTCCTTCGGGGTGACGTAGCAGAGCATCGCCGTGCCGAACCAGCCGATCATGGCCGCGCCGATAGCGCTGGTGATGTGGTCATACCCCGGCGCCACGTCCGTTGTGAGCGGGCCCAGGGTATAGAACGGCGCCTCGTGGCAGACCTCGAGCTGCTTATCCATGTTGGCCCTGATCTTGTGCATCGGCACGTGGCCGGGCCCTTCGATCATCACCTGCACATTGTGCTTCCACGCGATCTGCGTGAGCTCGCCCAAGGTCTCCAACTCGCCGAACTGTGCGGCGTCATTGGCGTCGGCGATGCAGCCCGGCCGCAGGCCGTCGCCCAGCGAGAACGACACGTCGTAGGCGGCCATGATCTCGCAGATGTCTTCGAAGTGCTCGTAGAGGAAGTTCTCCTTGTGGTGCGCCAGGCACCACTTGGCCATGATCGAACCGCCTCGGCTGACGATGCCCGTCACCCGTTGCGCGGTCAGCGGCACATAGGCCAACCTCACGCCGGCGTGGATGGTGAAGTAATCCACCCCTTGCTCGGCCTGCTCGATCAGGGTGTCGCGGAAGACCTCCCAGTTCAGGTCCTCGGCGACGCCGTTCACCTTCTCCAGCGCCTGGTATATGGGGACCGTCCCGATGGGCACGGGGCTATTGCGAACGATCCAGTCGCGGATGTTGTGGATATTGCGGCCCGTCGACAGGTCCATGACCGTGTCCGCGCCGCAGCGGATCGACCAGACCATCTTATCGACCTCGTCGCCGACGTTCGACAGGACGGCGGAGTTGCCGATATTGGCGTTGATCTTCACCAGGAAGTTGCGGCCGATGATCATCGGCTCCAATTCGGGGTGGTTGATATTGGCCGGGATGATGGCGCGGCCGCGGGCGATCTCGTCGCGGACAAACTCAGGCGTGCAGAAGTCGGGGATGGAGGCGCCGAAGCTCTCGCCGTCGCGGATGAAGGGGTCGCCGGCCTGGCGGCGCAGGTTCTCGCGGATCGCCACATATTCCATCTCGGGCGTGATGATCCCGCGGCGCGCATATTCCATCTGGGTGACGGTCCGGCCGGCCTGGGCGCGATAGACGCGGCGCGGCGCCTTGTACTGCGGAGCCAGGTGCTCGCCCTTGGCGAAGCCGTTGTCCTCGGGCTTCACCTCCCGCGGGGTCTCGACAAGATCCAGGTCGCCACGGGAGACAACCCACGGCTCGCGGGTTTTCGACAGACCCTGGGCGATGTCGATCTGCGTGGTCGGATCGGTATAGGGGCCCGAGGGATCATAGAGCGTCAGGGCCGGCTCCCCCGCGGACGGGTGCACAGCGACCTCGCGGAACGGCACCCGGATATCCGGCCACAGGACTCCAGACTGATAGACCTTTTTGGAGCCCGGTCGTTCGCCGGTCGGAATCTGTGCGGCGTCCAGGCTTTGCGGAACCAGGGGCTTGTTCATCAGTCGCCTCCAAGACGAGCGCTCCAAGACGAGCGATCGAGCGCAATCGGTCAGAGCGACGATGGACGGACGGATTCGCCGACGCGATAGGCGTCGAGACGTCCTTCCCTTCGCCGGCATGACCCGGATCAGGTTCGACGGGTCGTGCGATCGCGCACATCTCAGCCGCCTAGGCGCGGCCCCCCGAGGATCGTCCCAAGACTAGGCTAAAACCGCGCCTGGATCAAAGGCTGCCGGACGCGAACGTATCGCAGGCCGCGGGATCGCCGTTCTCCACGCCCCGACGAAACCAACGCATGCGTTGCGCGGAGGAGCCGTGGGTGAAACTGTCGGGCGCGACGCGGCCCTGCGCCTGCTGCTGCAGCCGGTCGTCGCCGACGGCCGCCGCAGCGCGGAGCCCGTCCTCGACGTCGGCCGGCGCCAGCGCCACCTGGCCGCCCGAGACCTGGGGCGCGCGGGCCACCCAAACGCCGGCGTAACAGTCGGCTTGCAACTCCAGGCGGACGGATCCGGACTCCGCGCCCTGTCTGCCGAGGCGCTGCGCCTGTTCATCGGCGCCCAGCAGATGCTGCACGTGGTGACCTATCTCATGGGCGATGACATAGGCGCGCGCCGCCTCGCCACCCGCCCCGAGCTTGGTCTCCAGGTCCTGCCAGAAGGCGAGGTCCAGGTAGACCTTCTGGTCGCTCGGGCAATAGAAGGGGCCCATGGCCGACTGGCCGAGGCCGCAACCGGTGCCGGTCGACTGGTCGTACAGCACCACCGCCGCCGGCGACTGGTATTGCTGGCCGGCCTGCTTGAAGACGCCGGACCAGACATCGTCCACCGAGGTCGAGATCACGTCGACGAAGCGGCCCGCCTCGTCGGCCGGCCCCCCACGCACGCCTTCCTGTTGCTGGGCCTGACCGCCGCCGTTGACGACGCTCATGGTCGTCGACGGATCGATGCCGAAAACGAAATAGCCAATCAGCGCCAAGACCACCCCGCCGGCGCCAAGCCCGCCGACGCCGACCGGCCCCAGGCCGCGCCGATCCTCCACATTTCCGGAACCCCTACCGCCGCTCCAGCGCATTGCTCGTTCTCCTGTCCGCAGACCTGAACCATAACGCCGCCGCGCGCGAGACGCTCCGGGCCTACCGACGCGCGCGCGTCACGGCCTCCACCCGAGCCCTTGAGGCCGCCAGCGCAGCGTCAGGTATGGCGATCATGCCCGACGCCGGCTGAAGCGGCGCGCTGGCGGCCAGCGGCGAACCCTGAATTGATGGCCATTGCATTAGGTTGACCGCATCATCAGCCCGCCGGCGCGTCTCCAGCGCCATCATCTCATTCTGTCGCAGGATGTCGCGCTGCTCGAGTTGCGACTGCTGCGCCCGCAGCACGTCGAGCTCGATCTGCGCTGCGCCGCCCTGCGCGCCGGCTTCACCGGAAAGCGCCAGGAACATGGCGAGGCAGATCAGCAACGATTTCTTACAGACCATGTCCGCCACAACCGCCCGGCCCGGCTTCATGCCGCGCGCGATCTAGGTGTCGTTTCCAAGAAGGTTGTTCACCCTTGTCCAGGGTGAGAGTCCGCCGATGCCGGCGTGAGGTCGGCTGAGGTTGTAGGCGTCGATCCAGGGTCCGATGGCTTGGGCGCGTTCAGCCGATGAGCTGTAGGGCTTGGCGTAGGCCCACTCCCTGAGGCTGGTCTGGATGAAGCGCTCGGCCTTGCCGTTGGTCCTGGGCGTGTACGGCCGGGTGCGGACGTGGCGGGCGCCGGCGGCCTGCAGGGCGTTGGCGAAGAGCTTGGAACGGTAGGCCGAGCCGTTGTCGGTCATCACCCGCTCGACGCGGACGCCGCAACGGCCGAGCCAGGCCAGGGCGCGTTCGAGGAAGCCGGTGGTGTCGAGTTGGCCTTCCGAAGACAGGATCTCGGTGTAGGCCAGGCGCGAAGCGTCATCGACGCAGACGTGCAGGAAGTCCCAGCCAGCGCGGCGCGAGCGGCCGAGCTGGCGGTCGCCGGTGACGCGGTGGCCGGCGACGTCGAAGCGGCCGAGCTTCTTGATATCCAGATGGATCATCGCGCCCGGTCGGCTGTGCTCGTAGCGGATCACCGGCGGCTTCGGATCGAGCGCGGCCAGCTTGCCCAGCCCCTGCCGGCGCAGGATAGCCCCCACCGTCGAGCGGGCCATGCCCAGCGTCCGGGCGATCGCCGGACCGGTCATCCGCTGACGCCGCAGTTGCTCGATCTCAGCCACACGAGCCGCAGCCACCTTGCGCGGACATCGTCGCGGCGCCGAGCTGCGGTCGTGATGCCTTCGCTCGCCGCCGCGACGATGCCGGGCGATCCATTTGCGCGCTGTCCGCAGCGACACCCCTGCCGCCTCCGCCGCCGCCTTCGCCGTCCAGCCTTGCGACACGCGCCGCGCCAGCAGCGCTCGACCCCCAGGCGTCAGACGGGCATTCTGGTGGACGTTCATCCGGGACCTTCCGGGTTAGGAGTTGGAGCTTTGCAACCCCAGCCTCTCAGCCCTGTCCCGGGTGAACAACCTTCATAGCTTCGACATCTAGGCCGCCCGTTTCTCGCCCGCGGCGTCAGCCTCGCTGTCATAGGCGGTGCGCGAGGCTATGACCTCGTCGATATGTGCGCCGGCCCAGTCGGCGATGCCGCGAAGCGGGATGACAAGGGTGCGGCCCAGGGGGGTCAGGTCGTAGTCCACGCGCGGCGGAATCGTTGGGTAAACAGTGCGCCGGACTAGGCCGTCGCGCTCGAGCCCGCGCAGAGTGAGGGTGAGCATGCGTTGCGACACCCCGCCGATCCGGCGCTTGAGTTCATTGAAACGCATCGTACGATGGGCCAAAGAGCCAATGACGAAGACGCTCCATTTATCTCCGATGCGCGCGAGGATCTGGCCCGTAATCTTGCAATCGCCGCTGATACCCAGTTCGGTCGGTTCCAAAATTGTGCCTCCTTGCGACTTCGCCCAGACTATATAAGAGCTTTAGTTCTGAATTGAAACCGAGCAGGTCCCGGAGTGGGCCGCTTCATTGAGGAAGGCGCTACCATGGGTTACGTGAGAAGCAATTCGGCCGACCGGGCGTCTGTGACGCAGCTTGGCTATGTGGGTTTCGGTGTCTCGGACATGGCGGCCTGGCGCGATTTCGCCGGCAACCTGCTGGGTCTCCAGGAAGTGGGCGAAGCTGAGGACGGCTCGGTTTTCCTCCGTCACGACGGCTATCATCGCCGTATCGAGCTGCGCCCCACGGGCGAGGACGATCTGGTCTTCTCGGGCTGGGAAGTGAAGGACCTGGAGTCGCTCGCCCAGATGGCCGACCAGATCCGCGCCTATGGCATTGAAGTCACGCAGGGCACGGCCGAAGAGTGCGCCCGTCGCATGGTCGTGGGCCTCATCAAGTTCACGGATCCGGACGGCCTCCCCGTCGAGATCTATTGCGGCGCCTTCGTCGATCACAAGCCCTTCGTCTCGCCCCGCGGCGTGCGCGGTTTCAACGCCGACAGCATGGGCCTGGGCCACATCCTGGTGCAGGTCGCCAACGTTGAAGAGTACGTCCGCTTCTACACTGAAGTGCTGGGCGCGAAGCTCTCGGACTACATCCAGTTCAACCCGCAGGTCCGGGCCACGTTCATGCACGTGAACCCGCGCCACCACTCCCTGGCCGTCGTGCCCCGGCGTCCGGCGGTTGAGGGCGAGCCTGCGCCCAAGCGCCTGAACCACTTCATGCTTGAAGTGAAGGATCTGGACGATGTCGGCCTGGGCCTCGGTCTGTTCCAACAGCGCGGCATCCCGACGGGCGCCATCGGTCGTCACACCAACGACAAGATGACCTCGTTCTACGGCAACACGCCTTCGGGCTTCAACGTCGAGTACGGCTTCGGCGGCCTGCAAATCCTCGACGAGGACAAGTGGGAAGTGGTTCAACACCGGGCCGCTTCGATCTGGGGTCACGGCATGGTCCAAGCCCGTCCGGCGCCCGCTGCGCCGCAGGCGATGGCCTCGGCCAACGCCGCGCCGGCCAAGCAACCGGCGTAAGCCAATCGACAAGGGAAGCCGGCAGTCCGGCTTCCCGGCACAGAGAAGCGGGCCGCTCACGCGGCCCGCTTTTTTGTTGCGCGAGACACATCGTCGGGCGGGCCCATTGGCGTGCTCGGGCCAGCGCCTTGTCACTAGTTACGCAATTGTGCCTTCTTGCGGGGCCGCAGTATTCATTATAGCTCCAGTACCCGTTTAGAACCAAGGGGCCGAGCAGCGCCCCGGGCAGAGGAGGAAACGATGAGTGAAAAATTGAAACTTGGCGTCGTGGGTTTAGGAGTGGGGGTCACGGGACACATTCCGGCTGCACGTCTCGAGGGATTCGAGGTTGTCGCTCTGGCGGCGCGCACAGCTGACAAACTCACCGAAGCGGCGGACCGCTTAGGAGTGGAGGGTCGCTATACCGATTTCGAAGCGCTCCTGGCCCACCCGGGCCTGGACGCCGTCGCCATCACGACCCCGCCGGCGCCACATCACGACATGGTTCTGAAAGCCCTCGACGCCGGCTTGCATGTGATGCTGGAGAAGCCCTTCGCCCTCAACACGGCTGAAGCGACGGAAATGCGGGCGCGCGCAGCGGCGAGTGGCCGCACGGCGATGATCGCTCACGCCTTTCGCCATGCGCCCGCTCGTGCCTACGTCAAATCCCTGATCGACGAAGGCTATATCGGGACCTTGCAGGGCATCTCCATGACCTTCTTCGTCGGTCCAAAAGAGCCTCCGCTTCCGGCGCCGGCACGGAGCCACTGGCGCCTTGGCATGAAGACCGGCGGCGGCTTCTCGACGGGCCAGATGTCAACGTTCTTCGACAGCATCATCGATTGGTTCGGCCCGGTGAAGGCGATCAACGGCCGCACGATCGCACCGAAGCCGGGTGCGCTCCAGGCTGATGGCAGCGCTCTGGACGGCGACAGCGGCGTCACAGCCACTTTCGAGCTGGCGAACGGCGCCTGGGGCGCCATTTCGGCCTCGAGCGCATCACCCTTCGGCCCCGGCGGCAGGATCAACATCCTGGGTAGTGAAGGCGCTCTGGAAATCGTTCAGCCCATCCTCGTGGCCAGCGATGCCGAGACGGTGTCCGGGGGCAGGTTCGCCGATGGCCCTCAGATCAGGCCGCTCGAGATCCCGCCCGCCTTCATCCTGCCGACTCTTGAAAACGATCCGAAGCCGGCGATCTACCGCGCCTATAGGAAGCTCTATCTCGATTTCTCTGCGGGCATAGGCGCTGGAACCTCTCCGGCCCCGAACTTCGATGACGCCTATCAGCTTCAGCGTATTTCGGATGCTCTGCACGAATCCAACGCCACTGGCGCCTGGGTGAACGTCTAGGCCCGACCGAAAGGCCCGCCGACCTGTTTCAGGTCGGCGGGCGCTACGTCATCCTACGGACGCTGGATCAGACCTTGCTGATCTCGTTCAAGGTCGCCAGCACGGCCGGATCAAGGTCCAAGTCAGCCGCGCCAATATTGGCTTCCAGCTGGGCCATGTCCTCAGGACCGATCACCGCGCTCGCCACAGCCGGCTGAGCGATCAACCAGGCCAGCGCCAAGTGTGGACTGGAAATGCCGCACTCGGCCGACAAGGCTTCGACCTTTTTGGCGAGCTCGATCTGTCGTTCGTTAAAACCCGCGCCGCCCCAGCGCTGGGCGCCGGCGAAGGCGCGGCCGTCGGTGGCGGCGCCGGCGAACAAGCCGCCCGCCAGCGGGCTGAAGACCGTCAGCGACAGGCCGGCGGCCAGGACCGCGGGGATGACCTCGGCTTCGGGCGTGCGGAGCGCCAAGTTGTAGGGAATCTGGTTCGCCACGGGCGGCCGGGCGCCCATCTTGTCGGCTTTCCACAGCGCGTCCGTCAGACGCCACGCCGGATAGGTCGACAGCGCATAGTAACGGATTTTGCCCTGGCGGACGAGATCGTCAAAGGCCGCCACCGTCTCGTCGATCGGCGTCGTCACGTCCGGATGGTGAGCGTAGTAGATGTCGATATGGTCGGTGTCGAAGCGCTTCAAGCTGCGCTCGATCTGTTGGAAAATGTGACGGCGCGAGAGACCACGGTCGTTCACGCCCTCACCTACCGGTTCCATCACCTTCGAGGAGAGGATGATGTCATTGCGGCGACCCTTGATGGCCTTGCCGACGATCTCTTCAGAAGAGGCGCGATCCTTCGCGGCCGGCGCGCCAGGACGATCAAAATGGGGTTGGTTGCCGTAGCTGTTGGCCACGTCGATGTGGTTGATGCCGAACTCAAGGGCGCGGTCGATGAGCTTGAGCCCATCCTTCTCAAGGGGCGCGACGCCGAAGGTCGCAGTGCCCAGAGCGAGTGCGGAGACGCGAACGCCCGTACGGCCGAGTTGATTGTATTTCATGGTCGTTGACCTCCTGGGCCCTAATTTTGGTTTTGTTGACTGGAAAGCGGCGCGCCCTCTTCTGCGGAGGGCTTGCGAATCATCAGTTGAAGCTTGTCCTCGTGGACGGCCGGATCGACAGGCGCGTCGATCTCCGCCTGCCACCAGGCGTAGAAGCTGCGCTGCCCCATCTCGCTGACGAGATCAGAGATCTGGCCGGGGTAGTTGGATCGGCGCTCATGGCCGAGGCCCATCTGCAGGTTGAGCCCTGCGCGGCGGCGGCGGCGTCCGCGGCTGATCTTCGTGATTTGCGACCAGACCGCCTCGTGGTCCTGGGTCTCCATGCCGGTAGGCCCAAAATGCAGACTGCAACGGCGACGCTTGGCGTCCCTCACCGACTGCGGATCATTGGCGGCGACAAGACAGTAGGTATGAACCTCCGTCTCATTCGCGCTGACCGGATGCCAGACGTGCAGGACGCCGATGTCTCCATCGAACGACAGGTTCGGGAAGATCGTTGCGCTGAGCGCCTTCACCTCCGTCTCGGCATATTCGGCGCTCAACATCACCACGCCGCCGCCAGCCGCGGCCTGGAAGCCCTCGGTCAAGTTGGGTTCGCCCTTGTCTAGGGCGTCCGTCGTGGCCTTGGTGACGGTCAGGCGGCGGTACTGGTCGCCGCAGTAGGTCTCGACACCAAGCTTCCAGTTGCAGGTGAGCCTGGTCTTCAACGGCAGTTCGCCGTGAAAGACGACGCCGCCGGCGAAACTGTCGGCGATCAGGTCGAAGTACCAGGCGAACTCGCCCAGCTGCTCGCGGAAGGTCCGTGAGCCGCGGCCCACAAAGACGAAGCCGCGGTCAACCACCGCAGCGCCCATGCTTTTCAGTGGCACGCTGCCCTTGGCGCCGTCGCGGGTGTAGGCCCACCCGTGGCAGCCGCAGATCAGCTCTTCTGCGGAGCCTCGCGGCTCGGCGACAATCGACTCTTCCGAGCGCGCGCAGCGGTTCTCGTAGGCGCCGAGCACCCCGGCCGAATCCCGCCACAACACGACGGCCTTTCGGCCGACGCGCGTGACGTAGAATGCGCCGGGCTGTTCAACCCAACTCGCCGGACCGCCGAACAGCCAAGAGCGTGCGAACGGTCCGTCGAGCTCCCGGCCGAGCAGGCCGGGATCGGAGTAGACTTCAGGACTGAGTTCGGCGGCTACGGTGTCGTAGTACGCCATCGATCTCAGCTAGCGGCTTTCTTCACCGGCGGCGGCTGGATGCCGTCCGAGATGGTTTCCGTGGTCTTGTCAGCTTCGATCCAGGCGTCATAGCCGCCGTCGAGGATCGCCACGCCTTCGGTGTAGAAGCCAGAGTCCAGAGCAGCTTGAGCCGCTTCCAGGGACATGCCTTGGCCGTCGTCGTCGACGAACACCAGCTTGCGGTCCTTCGGGACCTGGGCGTTGCGGCTGACGACTGAAGTCGCCGGCAGGTTCAGGGCGCCAGGGACGCGACCGCCGAAATAGTCGAAGGGCGGACGAACGTCGACGATCTGGGCGTCCGACGTGTTGATGAGCTTTTCGACGTCTTCAACGCTAAGACGCGCAATGTCGTTAGAAGCCATTGTAGTACCTCCCCGCCCCCGTTTCGGGTGGCAAAAATTCGAGTGTCCCGTGCCTCGGACAGCGCCTCCGCTACGGGCGTCCGAAGGACTAGAATGTGTGGCTTGACATGGCAAGGGTCGGCGACAGATTTTCGCGGCGCCCCTGTCTCAGGCTAAGCTGGAAGCGCCAATTTCCTGAGGAAAGGCAATATGTTAGCTAGACCGCGGCAACCGCGCGCGCGCGGGCTTAACTTGACCTCAATAGACGGTTTTACCGCTCAGGCTTGGTTGCCGGACATCCAATAGTCAGCTCGCCCAGTCCTAGCTGGCGAAGCCTTCCATCGGCATCCGCGGCTCGGCGCGCTCGCGGGACGGCGAGGCTGCTGGGCTGGCCGCAGGACGAGCGTCCGAATGCGCCTGGATCGCGCCCGCGCGCAGCGCGTCAATGAACAGGCTCGAGCCTGATGGCAGCTTTTCCTGGTTCATCAAGGGACCGAGAATGGTCCCGAACGCCTGGGCGTTTTCACCGATCAAATCGGCGAAATGCTTGTAGTAGGCCCGCAGAAACGGCTGGCTGGCGAGGTCGTAAGTCCGCACCCCCTCGGGCGTCAGGACCGCATAGGTGGCCCGACGGTCGGCCTCGGAGACCTCGCGCACCAGGAATCCCTTGGCTTGCAGAGCGTCCACCTGCCGGCTGATCCGGCTCTGGCTAAGAAGCGTGCCCGTCGCCAGGTCGATCAGCCGCATCCGGCCGTCGTTGTTCTTGAGGATGTGCAGGATCTCGAATTCCGGCAGCGACACGGGCGCCTCGGCCTTCAGCGCCTTATCCACCTGATCGGTGACCACCTTGAACGCCTTGAGGAAGAGCCCCCAGACCATCCATTGCTCCCGCGGCGGGAATTCCAGAGCGGGCGCATCCGGCGACTTGGACATGGGTCAGGATCCTTGGCGAGGCTCTCGACAGACTCAAACGACGTACGCTGTCAGGCTACCGAAACTTAGGGCGGCATATTTGCCATGGCAAGTATGACGTATAGACGGCGCAGATAGCACTGCGATCCCGTGGGCGCTTCAAACGCAAACGGCGCGGGCTGCCTATGACAACCCGCGCCGTCGCTGATAGGCGTTGGCCTGAAGCTTAGAAGAAGTTGCTCAGGTTGCGGGAGAGCAGAACGGTCTGCTCCAGATAGATGTTGCGGGTCTTGATCTTCAGTTCGCCGTCGACACGGACCAGCTCGTCAACGCGATGGCCGATCCAGTTGTCCTCTTCCGAGTTCAGACGCGTGCGATAGAAGTGGAAGTTCGAGGTGACCTTCAGCTTCTCGCCGTCATTCTCAAGAATACGGACGTTGTTGACCAGGTGGCGCTGGCGCGAGGGCGGATCTTCAGCCCAGGCGTAGCCGGTGTCGAGCTTCTTGATGCGGGCGACCAGCATGGCGTGGTCGTCGTCGAAGAAGGCGATTTCACCTGGACGCGTGAATTCGCGGTCCAGCTCGTTGCTGGTCTTCGTGCGACGAACCGGCATGAAATAGTGGCAGTCCTCGGTGAACAGCTTCAGCCATTCCGCGTAGTCGCGGTTGTCGAGGAGGCCAGCTTCCACGTAATAATATTGCTCGATTTCGTGCTGCAGCAGCAGGGCGTCGAGGTCCAGCTTCACGGCCGGCTTTTCAATCACGTCAACCATTCCTGTTGTTCTCCTTATCGGCCAAGGCCGTATTTAAAGCACGTGTCAGACCATCCCCATCGGGGTCGCGAGCTTGTCTTGCAGTGCGCGTTTAAAGAGCTGCGCCCGCCCGCGTTTCCCCCAAAAGCCGAGTTGCAGCCATTACGACCACATTCTTGCTGAGGCAAGGACTATCATCTTCACGTCTGATGTAAATGGCCTTCTAGCGCGTCCGGCCTCGCCATCCTCGCCGTCCCGAAGCATGGCTGGGAACAGCCGCGCGGGGCACAGCTTTACTGTCTGGGGACGCCGACGCTATCACTCCCCGCCCGCCCCGGCCGCCAATGAGAACAGAGATCGCCATGACCGTCGAACTTTCCGTCGCGACCTACGGCTTCACCGTCCAGCGCAAGATCGCCGCCGACTCCTTGGAGTTTCGGATGTCCGACAAGGGCTGGAAGGATTCGGTCTGCCTCATCCATGGGCCAGACCCTTTGGAGATTCGCTGCGGCGTGCTGAGCGAAATCTGCGCGCCGGATCTGATGCAAGTCCCGGCCAAGGTTTACGGCGCCGATGGCGAACTGCGCGGCGAGTGGAGCGTGACAGGGGTCGACACCCAGACGGCCCAGGGCGCCGACGCTTTTCTCTACTTTGAAAACGACAACGGATTCTGGGAGGGTGTGACGCTCGCCTTCAGCCGAGATCGACTGGCGATCCATGAATTTGAGATAGATCCATTGTAATTTAACAGATAATCTGTCGGGTCCGCACGATCTGATACAGATGTAACCCGCTGAAATTCTGGATCAGGCAGAATAGAAACCTAGCTTTGCTGAACCACTTGCCATCGCCTCGGACGATGGCAAGGTGCCCTCCTTCATGGAGGGTTAATATGTCTGATCCAGTCGATCTCGTTCTCAAGGCGGCCGCCGAACACGCCAAGACGCTCGAACTGCGCGGCATCAGCATCGCGATTGTCGATACCGGCGGCGTGCTTTTGGCGTTCCGCCGCGCGCCGGGCATGCCGGGTCTCACCGCGGTGGTGGCCGAAGCCAAGGCCTGCACCTCGAACTTCACGGGAATGCCGACGGCGCAGCTCGCCAAGGTCCAGGATCGCTGGCCCGGCCTCACCAATCCAATCTCTGCCCGCCTCGCTGAGCGCTTCACGCTCTACGCGGGGGGCCAGCCGGTGCGCGACCTCGCCCCCATCGGCGGCATTGGCGTCTCGGGCGGCACCCCTGAGCAGGACGACGAGATCGCCCTTCACGCCATCGAGGCCGCAAGGGCGGCGGCCAGCGCCTAGAGTCTTACAAGCTTTGTTACAGAGGCCGCCGTTGCCGCGGCGGCCTCAACCGATAGAATAAAACGACAAAAAGAATAAAAATCGGGAGGTTAACAATGCCGGCAGAGGCCAGAATCCGTCCCCCCGTGGGGCTGCTGACCAAGGTGCTGTACAGCTCCGGCGCCATGGCGAACCAGATAAAGCAGCAGGGCTTATCGATGCTCTTGCTGCTTTTTTACAATCAGGTGGTGGGTCTGGATCCACGTCTGATCTCCACCGCCATCATGATCGCCCTGATCTTCGACTCCATCGTTGATCCCCTGGTGGGCCAGATATCAGACAATTTCCGGTCGAGGCTTGGCCGGCGCCATCCCTTCATGTTCACCGCAGCCGCGCCGGTCGCGGTCGCCTTCTTCCTCATCTGGAATCCGCCGCACGGTTGGTCCGAAGGGGCGATCTTCGCCTACATGCTCACCTGTCTGCTGACGATCCGGCTGTTCGACACCTTCTTCGAATTGCCTTCGACCGCGCTCGCGCCAGAACTGGTCAGCGACTACGACCAGCGGACCAGGCTGCTGGCGATGCGCCAGGCGTTCGGCATCCTCGGCACGCTCGCCCTGCAGGTGAGCGTCTACCAGATCTTCATGCGACAGCATGCCGACGGCAGCGGCGGCGTCACGGTTCGCGAGGGCTACCCCGCCTTCGCCCTGGCCGCTGGCCTTTTCATCTTCGTGGTCATCGTCTTGTCCAGCGCCGGGACATTCCGGCAGATCCCGTTCCTCACCCAACCGCCCAAGCGTCCTGAGAAGGTCAACCTCGCCGCCATGGCCAGGGAAATCGGCGCCACCGTGCGGAACCGGTCCTTCGCGGTTGTCTGCATCGCCGGCATGGTGCTGGCGATCGGCAGCGGCATCACCACCAGCCTCAACGTCTACATGGGCCTCTTCTATTGGGGCTGGAACCAGAACCAGCTGACCATCCTGGTGGTGTTGCAAGTGATCTCCGGCATCGGCGGGGCTTTTATCGCCCCTGCGCTGGCGAAGCGCTTCGGCAAGCGGATCGGCGGCATCACCACCGGGACCATCGGGATCACGCTGTCGACCACGCCGGTCATTCTCGACCAGCTCGGCTTCATGCCCGCGCGGGGCGAAGACATCCTGTTCTACACCATGATGGTTTTCGTGCTGTCGACGCAGGCCTTCATGCTGGCGACCAGCGTGGCCATCCAGGCCATGATCGCCGACGTGGTCGAAGACGCTGCGGTGAAGACCGGTCGGCGTAGCGAGGGCCTGCTGTTCTCCGCCGACAATCTGTTCAAGAAGGCGGTGTCCGGCGTCGGCGTCCTTGCCGCCGGCCAGATGCTGCACTTCGCCAACTTCCCGGAGAACGCCAAGGTCGTCGGCGTGTCGGCCGACGTTCTCAGCCACCTCGGCTGGACCTACGTCTTCGCCCTATGGTGCTTCAACGGCGGTTGCCTGGTGACGCTGTCGTTCTACACGATCGATCGCAAGAAACATGAGGCCAACGTCGCCAACCTGGAAGCGGCGGGCCTGGCTGCGCGCGAGGAGCCCGCCCTGGGCGCAGCGCGGGATAATCCGGCGCCGCTCTTCGGAACGGAGCCGGGCGTGCAGCCCAAACCAAGCTGAGTTCAACGCGGCTGACGACGGGCGAAAGACCCACGTCGGCCCACCATTGGGAGGAAGTCCGTGGTCAACGAAACTAGGGTGCGCCCGCCCGTCGGCTTGCTCACCAAGATCCTTTACGGCTCCGGCGCCTCCGCCAACCAGATTAAGCAGCAGGGGCTCTCGATGCTCCTGCTGCTGTTCTACAATCAGGTGGTGGGTCTCGATCCGCGCCTGGTCTCCAGCGCGATCATGATCGCCCTCGTGTTCGATTCCGTGGTCGACCCGCTGGTCGGCCAGATCTCGGATAATTTCCGCTCTCGGCTCGGTCGGCGGCACCCCTTCATGTATACGGCCGCGGCGCCGGTCTCGATCGCCTTCTTCCTGATCTGGAACCCGCCGCAGGGTTGGAGCGAGGGCGCGCTCTTCGCCTACATGCTCACTTGTCTGCTGACGATCCGGCTGTTCGACACCTTCTTCGAACTGCCTTCGACGTCGCTCGCACCGGAATTGGTCAGCGATTACGACGGACGGACCAAGCTACTGGCGCTACGCCAGATGTTCGGCATCCTGGGCACGCTCACCCTGCAGGTGAGCGTCTATCAGATCTTCATGCGACAGCACCCCGACGGCACCGGCGGGGTGACCGACCGCGCCGGTTACCCGGGCTTCGCGCTCGCCGCCGGCCTCTTCATCTTCACGGTCATCCTGATCTCGACCATGGGGACGCACCGGCAAATCCCCTACCTGTCCAAGCCGCCTGTTCGCCTGAAGAAGCCCAGCGTCCGCGACACTCTGAAAGAGATCATCGCCACTGTCCGCAACCCCTCGTTCGGCGTCGTGGCGACAGCCGGGATGGTGTTGGCCATTGGCACGGGCATCACCTCCAGCCTCAATCTCTACATTGGGCTTTTCTACTGGGGCTGGACCCAGAACCAGCTGACGATCCTGGCGATCCTGCTGGTGACCTCCGGCATCTTCGGCGCCTACATGGCGCCAAAGGTTTCAAGGCGCCTCGGCAAGCGGGTCGGCGGGCTGACCACAGGCGCGATCAGCATCGTCCTGATGATCGCCCCGATCATTCTCGACCAGCTGGGCTTCATGCCGGCCCGCGGCACGGACGCCCTGTTTGGCATCCTGATGGGATTTGCGCTCACCACCCAGGCCTTCACCCAGGCCACCGCCATCGCCATCCAGGCGATGATCGCCGACGTCGTCGAGGACGCCGCCGTCCGCACCGGACGACGCAGCGAAGGCCTGCTCTTCTCGGCGGACAATCTGTTCAAAAAGGCCGTGTCCGGCGTCGGCGTCATGGCCGCCGGCCAGATGCTGCACTTCGCCAACTTCCCGGAAAACGCCAAGGTCGTCGGCGTCGACCCAGTGGTGCTGACCCACCTGGCCTGGACCTATGTCGGCGCACTGATCTGCTTCAACGGCGGCTGCCTTGTGACCCTGTCCTTCTATCGCATCGACCGGGCCAAGCATGAGGCCAATGTCCGCACGCTCGAGGCTTCCGGCCTCGCCGCCCGAGAAGATCCGTCCCTGACGGCGGAGCGCGAGGCGCCCGCGCCTCTGATGGGAATAAACCCCGCGGTCCGGCCAGAAGGCTGAACGGTGCGCCTCGTCTGCGCTCTAGGAGTAGACGGGGCGAGACTGCTTGTGGCACATCAGCCTTGATCCAACGGGCGGCTTTGGCGCGCCCTAGCCTGTGCGGGCGTGGTGGAATTGGTAGACGCGCCGGACTCAAAATCCGGTTCCGAAAGGAGTGTCGGTTCGACCCCGACCGCCCGCACCATCATCGAAGGCCGGCGGCCGGCAGGCGACGTTCGACCAGGCGACGTTCGACGCTGAGCAGGCCCTCTCTAGGTCAGGATGCCCACCAGCGTACCCATGAAGGCGGTCACCGCCGCAATGATCGCGCGCGACAGCAGAACGAGCAGCGCCACAGACAGGATCGCGCAGATCCAGCCGACGATCACCGCCAGGCCGTCACGCTCCACCGCGCCGATCGCGAAGGCGGCGATGGCCAGGCTGGGCAGCATGTTGCCGAAGGGAATCGGCAGGAAGACGATGATCGACAGCACGAAGCAGACCGCGCCGGTCAGGCGGTCCATCACGGGATTGAAAATGAAGGTCCAGCGCGGCCGCAGCCGCCGCTCCAGCTTGCGCAGGTAGGGGTTCAGTTTCTCGACCAGGCTCTTGAAATCATTGCGCGAGATCGTGCGGTCGAGCAGCACCTTCGGCATCCACAGCGTCCGACGACCAACCATCCACTGGGCGGTGACAAACAACAGCGGCGCGCCCAGCAAGGCTGAAACGCCGGGCGGCATCGGCAAGACCAGGGGCGCTGCGAACACAAAGATCACCGCGCCGAACGCGCGATCTCCAAACACCGCCAGGATGTCGGTGATCGCGATCTTGCCACGACCGCGTTCGGCGATGGAGCCTAGTAGCTCGGAGACGCTCTTCTCGTGGGATGGCTCGGGCACCGCTGTCATCTGCGGCCTCGCGCGCGCCAGGGCAAGGCTCCGTTCGCGAAAACGGCGCGGCGATACGGTCAAGCCACACCGTTCGGCGCCTCACAGCGACCCGCCATTGAAAAGCTCGACGGTTGCGCCAATTAAATGATAATCGCTCGCAATGTTTGGGTCGGGATCGCGTCATGACTGAACTGCCTGGGGATGTCGCCCTGCGCTCGCTGGGGTCGGCCAGCCCCGGCGACCGCGGCGTGATCGTCGAGGTTCGTCGCGAAACGACGCAGGCCCACCACGACCACGAGCATGGCCTCGATCCGGCGGAATTGGAGCGTCGGCTGCTGGAGTTCGGCTTTGTCGAAGGCGCCCATGTCGAGGTGCTGTTCGAGGGCGCGATCGGCCACGATCCTATCGCGGTGCGCCTGGACGACATGCGCGTGGCGCTGCGCCGGCGCGACGCCGCCCAGATCTGGCTTCGCATGGATGAGGGCCAGGCCCGATGAGCGAAGCTGTCGCCCACGCCGGACACGCGACCCGCGTCGCCCTGGTCGGCAACCCCAACTCCGGCAAGACCGCCCTCTTCAACGCGCTCACCGGCGCGCGCCAGAAAGTCGCCAACTACGCCGGCGTCACCGTCGAGCGGAAGGAGGGGCAGGCGACGACGGCGGACGGCGCGCACCTGTCGATCCTCGATCTTCCCGGAACCTATTCCCTACGCGCCCGCAGCCCCGACGAAGTGGTCACCCGCGACGCAATCCTGGGCCGCCTGGAGGGCGAGGCGCTTCCTGACGTCATCGTCTGCGTCGCCGACGCCACGAACCTGCGGCTCGTCCTGCGCCTGGTGCTGGAGCTCAAGGCCGTCGGCCGGCCAATGGTTCTGGCCATGAACATGTATGACATCGCCCAGCGCCAGGGCCTGCGGATCGACCTCGAAGGCCTGTCGCGCGACCTGGGCTGCCCGATCGTCACCACGGTGGCGACCCGCAAGCGCGGCCTGGCCGAACTTACCGGCCAGGTCCAGGCGCTCGTCGCCTCTGGCGCCGTCGTCGCCGCCAACACCTGGCGCGAGCCGGACGCCGGCGAGCTGCGCGCCGCCCACCGCGAGGCCCAGCGCCTGCTCAAGACCTACGTTCGGCCGCCGGAGCACCCCGACACCCTGACCGGGCGCATCGATTCGGTGCTGCTGCACCCGGTGGCCGGCCTGCTGATCTTGCTGACCCTTCTGTTCGTGATGTTCCAGGCGGTGTTCAGCTGGGCGGGTCCGGCGCAGGACGCCATTGATGCGGGCGTCGCCGCGCTGGGCGGCCTCGCGGCGGCGGTCGCGCCGGACGGACTGGTCGAAAGCCTTCTCGTCGATGGCCTGATCGCCGGCGTCGGCTCTGTGCTGGTCTTCCTGCCGCAGATCCTGATCCTCTTCCTGTTCATCATCCTGCTCGAAGACTTCGGCTACATGGCCCGCGCGGCCTTCTTGATGGACCGCATCATGGGCGGCGCCGGCCTGCACGGACGCGCCTTCATCCCCCTGCTCTCGTCCTTCGCCTGCGCCATCCCAGGCGTCATGGCGGCCCGGGTCATCGACAACAAGCGCGACCGGCTGACCACGATCCTGGTCGCGCCGCTGATGACCTGTTCAGCGCGGATCCCGGTCTACACCCTGATCATCGGCGCCTTCATTCCCAATCGATCCGTCGCTGGCGTGCTGAACCTGCAGGGCCTTGTGATGTTCGGCCTCTATGCGGCCGGCATCTTCTCCGCCTTGGCGGTCTCCTTCGTGATCCGCCACGTCTTCTGGCGCAGCGCCGTCGAGCCGTTCCTGATGGAATTGCCGACCTACAAGGTCCCCGACCCCAAGAACGTCATCCACAACCTCTTGCTGCGGGCCAAGATCTTCCTGAGCCGCGCCGGCCGGATCATCATGCCGCTGATGATCTTGGTCTGGGCGCTGTCGACCTTCCCATTCGCGCCCGAGGACGCTACGCGGCCAGCCATCGACTACAGTTTCGCCGGCATGATCGGCCAGGCGCTACAGCCGCTGTTCGCCCCAATCGGATTCAACTGGCAGATGGTGGTCGCCTTGATCCCGGGCTTCGCCGCCCGGGAGGTGGCCGTTGCAGCGCTCGGCACCGTCTACGCCGTCGCCAACGCCGATGAGGCGCCCGCCGCGCTCGGCACGGTGCTGGCCGGCGACTGGTCCCTGGCGACAGGCCTGTCGTTCCTGGCCTGGTACATCTTCGCCCCCCAATGCGTGGCGACGCTCGGCGTCGTGAAGCGCGAGACCAACTCCTGGCTCTGGATGTGGATCATGTTCGGCTACATGACCGCCCTCGCCTACCTGGGGTCGTTCATCGTCTACCACACAGCCGTGGCGCTGGGCTGGGGCTAGAACCCGCCGAGTTCCGGCGGTTCGCCTTCGCCTGCCAGCGAGGTGGCCGCGCCCTGGATCCGTAGCAGGAGACGCTTCAACAACTTGACCTCCTCAGGCTTGAGCCCGGCGATCAACGCCGCCTCGTAGGCGTGAGCCAGCGGTGCGATCTGTTCATAGAGCCGCTCCCCGGCGAGGTTCAGGGAAACGGTGTCGGCCGCGCGCAGCAGCATGCCGCGGTGCGCCAGGCCTTGCGTCGCCTGAGCCACGGTGAGGCCGTCCATCATCGTACGGCCGATCAACTCAGCCTCACGCAGCCGGCCATCCTCGGCCAAGGCGGACATGACCCGCCATTGCGGCACGCTCAAACCGAACCGCTCGCGATAAGCCCGCGAAATCAGGCCGGTGACCGCGCCCGACGCGACCGACAGCCGATAGGGAAGGAAATCGTCCAACTCCAGCCGATCTTCGGCGAAGTCATCCGTAATCGTCTTGAACGCTGGTCGCATGGCTTCCTCAAACGCGCGCGCGCGGCTTGTTGGAACCGCCGCTTCACGCCTGCTTCGCCCGAACGAGGGCGCCGAGCTTGAAGATCGCCAGGCCCGCATGCGGACGCCAGCCCGCAGACGCCTTCTGATGTGGATTGGCCAGCGCTGCCCTTTTGCGGGCAGCGCTGGCGCCGGAACTCTAAATCCGCTTCGCCGAAGGCACCGGGGGTGATCCGGCCGGATATCTTGCGCCCACTGTGGAACCAATCGGGAAGGCCGCCTCCAGCGTCGCGGTTTCGTCCGGCGTGAGGATGATGTCGTTGGCCGCCCAGTTACTTTCCAGATGGCTTACATGCCGGGTGCCAGGGATCGGCACGACGCCCTTTGACAACACCCAGGCCAGGCTGACCTGGGCGGTTGTCACCCCGCGCGAGGCGGCCACCGCCTCGATGGCGGCCCGGCGCAGGCTGTTGGCGGCGATGGCGTCGGCCTGGAAGCGCGGGTGCTGAAGGCGACGGTCGTTGGCCTCGACGATCTCGCTGTTGGCCAGGAAGCCGCGGCCCAGCGGGCTGTAGGCGACAAATCCGACGCCCAGCTCGGCGCAGGTCGCCAGGATGTCCTCTTCGACATCGCGGGTCCACAGGGAGTATTCGCTCTGCAGGGCGGCGATCGGCGCGACCGCCTGGGCGCGCCGCAGGATGTCGCTATCCACCTCCGAAAGTCCCAGCGCCAGGATCTTGCCCTCCGCCTTCAACCGCGCCATCTCGCCGACCGTGTCCTCGATCGGCGTCTGAGGATCGAGGCGGTGCATGTAGTAGAGGTCGATCCGGTCGGTCTTGAGCCGCGTCAGGCTGGCTTCCACGGCCTGTCGGATATAGGCCGGGCTGGCGTCCAGCGTGCGGCCGCTGGTTTCGCGGTCCAGCCGATTGCCGAACTTCGTGGCGACCACGAGCCGGTCGCGCCGCCCGTCGATGGCCTTCGCCACCAGCCCCTCGTTGTGGCCGTTCCCGTAGATGTCGGCGGTGTCGAAGAAGGTGATTCCGAGCGCCATGGCCCGGTCCAGCGTCTTGAGCGACTCGGCCTCGTCGGCCTGGCCGTAGGTGTGCGACAGCCCCATGCAGCCGAAGCCTTGCTGGCTTACGGTCAGGGTGCCCAGCGTGCGTTGTGTGTTTGCGGCCATCAAGGCCTCCTCTTTCAGGGTTCGTCTTTGTAGATGCCGATGGTCAACGGTTGACCCTCGGCGATTCGGGCGCGGTACATCCCCGAGGTGTTGAAACTCCAGGCCATCCGGCCGCCGGGCGCGACAGCGATGACGCCGCCATCACCGCCTATGGCGACGAGCTTCTTCTGCACCACCTCGTCGGCGGCCGCCTGCAGACTCAGGCCTTTGAGTTCGACCAGAGCGCAGATGTCGCGCGCCACGGTCAGGCGGATGAAATACTCGCCGGTGCCGGTCGCCGACACCGCGCAGGAGGCGTCGGAGGCGTAAGTCCCCGCGCCGATGATCGGCGAGTCGCCGATCCGTCCCCAGCGCTTTGCGGTCACCCCGCCGGTGGAGGTCGCCGCGGCGACATGGCCCTGGGCGTCGAGCGCGACCACGCCGACCGTGCCAAGTTTGCCTTCGTCGTGGGCCAGGCTCACGCGTGCGTCCGGCGCGGTGGGCGCGCCGGCGGGGCGCGCGGGGGTCGGCAGGCCTTGCCGGGAAAGTTCGCGTTCAAGCGAGCGCCAGCGCCGTTCCGTGAAGAACCAGGATGGATCGACCTGCTCTAGGCCCGCTTCCTTGGCGAAGGCGTCCGCGCCCTCGGCGGACAGCATCACATGCGGCGACTTCTCCATGACGGCGCGCGCCGCCGAGATGGGATGGCGCGTCGTCGTCACCCGCGCTACGGCGCCAGCCTTCATCGTCGCCCCGTCCATGATGGCGGAATCGAGTTCATTGCGCCCATCGGCCGTGAAGACCGCGCCTCTGCCAGCGTTGAACAGAGGATCCTCCTCCAACACCCGGACAGCGGCCTCAGCCGCGTCGAGCGCCGAGCCGCCGGCCTTCAGCACCGCCGCGCCGGTCTCGGCCGCGGCGGCCATACCCTCGCGATAGGCCGCCTCCTGCTCGGGGCTTAGGTCTTTGCGGTCGATCACGCCGGCCCCGCCGTGGACGACGAGCGCCCATTTGGGCCCGGCCGCCTCCGCGCCATAGGCCGCGAGGCTCATCGCCAGCCCCGCCAATCCGATCGCCAACGCCCGCATCCATCCTCCATGGTCCGCTCCGCTCCAGCTTCGCCCGCGCTCGCCGCCGCGTCGACCGCAATCCAGCGACAAGCCACCGATCGCCTGTTAGCTACCGACCCATGCCGCGCAAGGATCGCTATGCTTCGCAAGCTCTATGACTGGGTAATGACGCTGGCCAGATCGCCGCGGGCGACGCCGGCGCTGGCCGCCGTGTCCTTTGCGGAAAGCTCGTTCTTCCCGGTGCCGCCGGATGTGATGCTGGCGCCGATGGTCCTGGCCAGGCCCGATCGCGCCTATTTCTACGCGTTCGTCTGCACCGCCGCCTCCGTCGTCGGCGGCATGCTGGGCTATGCGATCGGGGTTTTTCTTGAACCCATCGGACTCTTCATCCTCAAGCTCTTCGGCCACCCGGAAGGCCGCGAGGAGTTCCAGCGCTGGTTCGACCAGTTCGGTCTCTGGGTGATCCTTGCCAAGGGCCTGACGCCGATCCCCTACAAGCTTGTAACGATCACCGCTGGCTTCGCCCGCTTCGATGTCTTCACCTTCATCTGGGCCTCGATCCTGACCCGCGGCGCGCGCTTCTTCATTGTCGCCAGCGTGCTGAAGTTCGCTGGCCCAGCCATGCTGGCCGAGTTTGAGCGGCGCCTGACACTCTATTCGCTGCTGTTGCTCGCGGTCTTCATCTCAGGCTTCATCGCCCTGAAGGTCTTTCTGTAACCTTCGGTTTGGGCTCATATCGTCGGCAGATGCTGCACCCGATCCTCAACCGCTGGCGCATGAGCGCCCTCATCGCCTCCGCCGCGATGCTGGCGACCGCCCACGCCTTCCAGACCTTCGGCGGCTACCAGCCCTGCACGCTCTGCCTGCGTCAGCGCGAAGTCTATTGGGTCGCCGCCGGCGTCGCCCTCGCGGCCATGATCGTGGTCCGCACTCCACCTGGCGCGCGGCTGAAGGCCGTGGCGAACGCGCTGCTCGGTCTGGTCTTCCTCGTCGGCGCGGGCGTCGCGATCTACCACGCCGGCGCCGAATGGAAGTTCTGGCCCGGCCCCACCGCCTGCTCCAGCGGCGGGGTCGGCGTCTCGGCCGACGCCATGGCCGCGCTGGTCGGTGGCGAATCCATTCGCGCGGCGCGCTGTGACGAAGCCCCCTGGGTGTTCGCCGGCCTGTCGATGGCGGGCTGGAACGCACTGGCTTCCCTCAGCCTTGCTGTGCTCAGCCTGATCGCCGCCCTGCGCGAGCGTCGCCGGTGACCAAACCGATCCCATCGCGCCCTGGACAGGGCGCGCAAGGTCGCCGGGTCGCCGAATTGCTGCGCGTCGATCACGCCGGCGAAATGGCCGCCGTCGCCATCTACCGGGGCCAGCGCGCCGTCTTCGGAAAGGCGGCGGGGCGTGAACACATCGCTGGTCAGCTCGCCGAGATGGAGAGCCACGAACAGGCCCACCTCGATCGTTTCGACGCTATCCTCACCGAACGTCGGGTCCGCCCGACGGCGCTCGCGCCGCTCTGGCGCCTCGCCGGGTTCGCGCTGGGCGCGGGAACAGCGCTGCTTGGCGAAAAGGCCGCGCATGCCTGCACCGAGGCTGTCGAAGCCGTTATCGAGGCGCATTACGCCGAGCAGATCGTCGAGGTCGCGGCCCGAGAGCCCGACCTCGCCGCCGAACTCAGCGTTTTCCGCGACGAGGAACTCGCTCACCGCGATCATGCTGTCGCGCAAGGCGCCCACGGGGCGCCGGGCTATGCTCTGATGTCGGCCGTCATTCGCGCGGGCTGCCTCGCCGCGATCAAGGTCAGCGAAAAGGTCTAGAAGCGTCGCATTTCGCTCGAGGCTATGCGCCGACGCTACCATACGCCGCGGCTGCCATACTTGATCATTTCACACAATCCGACCCACCTTGGCCTATGACGCTCGACAAGTTAAGTCCGCGTCCGGGGGCAGGCGAATGATCGAGCGCAAACTCAACCTTCAACCGCTGGAAGAACTGGCCGCAGCGGCCAAGGCTGAGAACCTCACGCTGATCGAGCGTTCAACGCTCTACTCCGGCACGATCCACTACGGCGGCCGGATGATCATGTACCTCGACGAGCACCACGGCGGCGCTTGCGACTATGAGAAGACGATGTTGCTGGGCGCGCTTTCGACGCTGGCGATCCTGCTCGGCTTTTCGATCTACGCCGATGAAACGCCGAGCCGCGAGGCCCTCCTTCTCGGCCTTGAGCAGGACATGGCCAGCCTGAAGCAAGGCCTCTACGCTCTGGAGAACCAGGCCATCCGGCGCACCGCCTCACGCTTCTAGCTCAATGTCCCAGTAGAGGTAGTCGAGCCAGCTCTGGTGCAGGTAGTGCGGGGGAAATCGCCGCCCGCGGTCCTGTAGTTCGTGCGCCGTGGGTCGCCTGGGAACCTGGAACGGCTTCATGCCTGCTTCTCGGAGCGTGCGCCCGCCCTTGGCGAGGTTGCAGGGCGCGCAGGCCGTGACGATGTTTTCCCAACTGGTGCGGCCGCCCTTTGATCGCGGCAGCACGTGGTCGAAGGTCAGGTCGTCGCGACAACCGCAGTACTGGCAGCGGAAACGATCGCGCAGGAACAGGTTGAAGCGCGTAAAGGCGGGCGCGCGCTCCTGCGGCACAAAACTCTTCAGCGAAACCACGCTGGGCAGTTGCATCTCGAAGGAGGGCGATCGCACCGTCTGGTCGTAGGTGGCGATCACATCCACCCGGTCCAGGAAGACGGCCTTGACCACCTCCTGCCACGGCCACAGCGACAGCGGATAATAGCTGAGCGGACGATAATCGGCGTTCAGCACGAGGCAGGGCCACCCTGCCGGCGGGCGCTCAAGCACCTGCATGGCCGGGCCTCCCGACGCTGCCCGCGTGAGGGCGGGCGCCTAGGATGAGATTCGCAGGATCGAAGACCAACCCCCGTTCGCAAGATCGCCGAGGCGAATCAGCGCCTTCGGCCGATGCTAAAGATCATAGGAGAGATTTCGCGACGTCTCCATGACGGGACGCTGGCGAGGCGGTTCGCCCAAAGAAAAAGGACCCCCTTTCGGGGGCCCTCATCGAGATCGTCAGCCCGGGGAGGGCAGGCCTTCGATCCGCAGACCTAGAACGTTTGGAACAGGCCGGCTGTCGCCGCCGTGCCAAGGGCCACCAGGAACGCAGGCCCGATCAGGTCCATAACTTTTGCGAAAGACATCGACACACACCTTCAGTTGGCTCCCGCAACTCCCCGGGGAGGCGGGGGCGGCGGGCTTTGTTATTTGAACAATGCTCAGATAAGCGTCCATCTAATCGATGTCAAGATGATCTATACGATGTCCAGATTTCCGCTAAGGTCCGCCCCGATGCGCGACCCAAAAGCCACAGCCGAACGCTCCTACCACCATGGCGACCTGCGCCGCGGCCTCGTCCTGGCCGCGCGCAAGGTCCTGGAGGCCGAAGGGCCCGCCGCCCTGTCGCTGCGGGCCGTCGCCCGGGAGGCTGGCGTCAGCCCCGCTGCGCCCTACCATCACTTCAAGGATAAGGGCGAACTGCTGGACGCGGTGGCCCATGATGGCTGGCTGCTGCTCCACCAGATCATGGCCGAGGCCAAGGCGCAGGGCGACCCTCAGGAGCGGCTGTTGTCGACCACCGTCGCCTATGTCGGTTTCGCCCGCGCCCACCCCGCGCTCTACCGGGTGATGTACGACGCCGCGCGCAACAAGGAGGCCCTGCCCCAACACCTGGCGGAAGGCGAAGGCGCCTTCGCCGCGCTGCGCAACACCATGATCGAAATGGGCGCCGACCCCAAGGCCGCCGAGCTCGAACTCTCGACCATCGCCGCCTGGTGCGCCGCCCACGGCCTGGCCGAGATGAGCGGCTTCGCCCAGTTCCGGCACCTGCGCGAGGACATGGGCGGCGAGCAGCGCTTCGCCCGCGCGATCTTGAGCCGGCTCCGCGTCTTCCGCCACCACCGGCCGCCTGTGACGTGAGCGGGTTCACCACCCGCTTCGCCCCCTCCCCCACCGGATACCTGCACCGGGGGCACGCCTTCTCGGCCCTGACCGCGCACCAGGCGGCGCTCGAAGCCCAGGGCCGCTTCCTTCTGCGCGTCGAAGACATCGACCGCACTCGCAGTCGCCCGGAGTTTGAGGCCTCGATCCTTGAAGACCTCGCCTGGCTCGGCCTGACTTGGGAAGCGCCCGTCCGCCGCCAGTCCGAACACATGGCCCACTACGCCGCGGCGCTGGAGCAATTGGCCGGACGAGGCGTGATCTACCGATGCTTTCGCACCCGCCGCGAGGTCGCAGACGCCATCGCCAGCGCCCCGCACGGCCCGATGGAGGCCTTCACTGGCGCGCCCCTGCCTGCCGATGAAGAGGCTCGGCGAATCGCCGCCGGCGAAGGCTTCGCCTGGCGGTTGTCGCTATCAGCCGCTGAAGCCGCCCTCGGCGGGTTCGGAGACCTCTGGTTCCTTGAGACGGGCGCGGGCCCGGCGGGAGAAGCCGGCGCTATCGTCGCGCGGCCCCAGGTCGGCGGCGACGTGGTTCTGGCGCGGAAGGATGTCGGCGTGGCCTATCATCTGGCGGTCGTCGTCGATGACGCCCTACAGGGGGTGACCCACGTCATCCGCGGCCACGACCTGTTCGAAGCCGCCCACGTCCAGCGCCTCCTTCAGGCGCTTCTGCAGCTGCCGACGCCGACCTACCGTCACCATGGCTTGCTTACTGGCCCGGACGGTCGCCGCTACGCCAAGCGGGACCAGGCCGAGACCCTGCGCGCCCTGCGCGAGCGAGGCGTGACCGCTGAAGACCTCCGCCGGGATCTGGGCTTCTAGGCGAGCCCCCAGGCCAGCCGTGCGACCTCGATGGCCGCCAGTTTCGCCTCGAAGGCCGACCAGTCGTCGCGCTCGGCGATCGGCGCCCAGATCGCTTCGATCTCGTCGTAGAGCAGTTCCTCAGGCTCGGCCCGGGAGAAGTAGGGATGCTGCAGCCGCTCAGGCCGCTCGGCCTGGAAGGTCGCCAGCAGCCCTCGGAAGGCCTGAGCCGCAGGGCCCACATACTGCGTCGCGCGCAACCCTTGCGGTTCTCGCCCGCAGAACCAGTCGAAGAAGAAGGGCTCCCACCGAAGATCCGGGCCCGCCTCTCCCAAGACATTAAGGGACGCGCGGAATAGCGCCTCGTCAGCCTCAACCCCGCGGGACCCTACGCCCAGTCTGCGGGCGAAAGCCTCGCCCACCTCGCGGCGGTAGGCCGCCCCGAAATCATTCAGCGCAGCGATCACCGCGTCCTCGTTGGATATCCCGGCCAGGACGCCACCCAGTTGCTGCAGATTCCAGAACACGGCCTCCGGCTGGCGACCGAAGGCGTAAAGGCCCTGCTGGTCGAAATAGGCCGCCGTAAAGTTCGGATCGAAATGCGGGAGAAAGCGGTAGGGCCCATAGTCGAAGCTCTCGCCAGTGAGGCTCATGTTGTCGGTGTTGAGCACGCCGTGGACGAAACCCGCGGCGATCCAGCTGGCGGTAAGCCGGCCCATTCGCTGGACCAGCGTGCGCAACAGCGCCGCGGCCGGGTCGTTGTCGCCGGCGAGCTCAGGGTAATAGGCGGCGATCACGTGATCGACGAGGGCGCGCAGGCGCTCTGGTTGCTCCTCGAAGGCGTGGCGCTGGAAACTGCCGAAGCGGATGTGGCTGTGCGACAGACGCACCATCACCGAGGAGCGTGTCGGGCTGGGCTCATCGCCGCGCACCAGGTCCTCGCCGGTCTCGATCAGAGACAATGTCCGCGAAGTGGGCGCACCCAGCGCCTCAAGCATGGCGGTCGCCAGGACTTCGCGCACGCCACCCTTCAACGTCAGGCGACCATCGGCCGTCCGTGACCATGGCGTGCGGCCCGACCCCTTTGTCCCCAGGTCGAGCAGGCGACCGGTCCCCGCCTCGCGCAGCTGGGCGAACAGGAAGCCCCGACCATCGCCGAGATCGGGGTTGTACATCCGGAACTGATGGCCGTGGTAGCGCAGGGCCAGCGGCGGGTCGAGGTTGTCCGGCAGCGGTTCGAACCGGCCGAAGTGAGCCACCCACTCCGCGTCCGAAAGGCTGTCCAGTCCCACTGTGGCGGCCGCCCGCTGGTTGCGGAACCGTAGAATGGTCTGCGGAAAATCCGCGGCGCGGACCGGATCGGCGAACCCCTCGCCAAGCTGCAGGTAGAGCGGGTCGGGCGCGTAGGCGACGGAGACGGGCATGCCTGCCAGATGAGGCCTGACAGCGCCGACGGCAAGCGCTGCGGGTCGAACCGGGACCATCGCCATGCTAGGCCGTCGCCATGGCCCGGCGCATGACCCTCGAATTTCTGAAGACCGAAGCGGCCTCTGGCATGATCCTGGCCGTCGCAGCCCTGTCCGCCATCATCCTGGCGAACTCGCCCTGGTCATCGGCCTATTTCAATTTCATCGACGCCGCCTTGACGATCCAGGTCGGCGCCTTCCGGCAGACCCATTCCTACCAGGATTGGATCAAGGAGGGCCTGATGGCGATCTTCTTCTTGGTCGTCGGTCTGGAGATCAAATACGAGATCCTGCGCGGCGAACTGGCCAATCCGCGTCGCCTGCTTCTGCCGGTGGCCGCGGCCCTGGGCGGAATGGCCGCGCCGGCGCTGGTCTATCTGGCGGTCAATCTGGGCCGTGGCGGCGCACCCGCCGGCTGGCCCGTGCCCATGGCCACCGACATCGCCTTCGCTCTGGCCGCCCTGGCCGTGGCGGGGCCCCGGCTGCCGCCCAGCCTGCGGGCCTTCCTGCTGACACTGGCCATCGTCGACGACTTGGGCGCGGTCATCGCCATCGGCGTGCTGTTCACCGACCACGTCGAGTGGACCGCGGTCGGCGGCGCGGCCTCGGCGCTCGCCCTGATGGTGTTGCTGTCGCGTTGGAAGG
Source organism: Phenylobacterium immobile (ATCC 35973) (assembly GCF_001375595.1). Lineage (NCBI taxonomy): Bacteria > Pseudomonadati > Pseudomonadota > Alphaproteobacteria > Caulobacterales > Caulobacteraceae > Phenylobacterium > Phenylobacterium immobile. Next base: position 224,973 of record NZ_CVJQ01000002.1, read on the forward strand.
CGGCGCCTTACCTGCTCTACGCCCTGGGCTTCCTTTTGGTCTGGGCCTTCACCTTGGAATCGGGGATCTCCACCTCGCTCGCTGGAGTCGCCGCGGCCGCCGCTGTGCCGATCTCGGCGCAGAAGCCCGGCCACAAGGGCTTGGTGGAGGAAATGATGCACAGCCTCCACCCCTACGTGGCCTATCTGATTTTGCCGCTGTTCGCCTTCGCCGCCGCCGGATTCACCTTCGAAGGCGCCGGCCCGCTCGCCGGTCCTGTTGGCCTGGGCGTCGCCGCCGGTCTGCTGATCGGCAAGCCCCTGGGAATCCTGGGCGCAACGGGCCTGATCATCGGCCTGAAGCTGTCGCGCCGCCCCACCGGCGCGCGCTGGAGCGAGCTTGCCGGCGTCTCCATCCTCTGCGGGATCGGCTTCACCATGAGTCTGTTCATCGGCCAGCTCGCCTTCACCGGCCCCGGCCAGGGGCAGGTCAAGGTCGGCGTGGTCCTGGGCTCGGTGGCTTCCGTCCTTCTGGGGGCGGCCCTATTGGCCTGGGCCCAGGCCAGGCGCGATCGCGAAGCTGCGGCCGACAGCGCCCTTGCCCCCGTTCGACGGCCTCGCTAAAGCCGCTGGATCAGTTTCTGGAGCTTCTCATGTCGGCCGGCATCATTGGTCTTCTCGTCATCGCCGTGTTCATCGTCGGCTTCGCCCTGCTGAACCGCTTCGAGTTTGGCCGGTTCGACTGAACCCTGGGCGCGGCCGGTAGGGTCTGATGGCCAGCCGCGGCGCGGCCCTCGTCACTGGCGGCGCGCGCCGGATCGGCCTGGCGCTGGTGATCGCCTGCGCTGAAGCCGGCTATGATGTCGCCATCCACTGCCGCAGCATCGACGAAGACGCCGAAGCCGCCGCCGGGGAAGTGCGCGCCCGCGGCCGCAGCGCGGCGATCCTCACCTGTGATCTTCGCCAGGAAGCCGCTGTCGTCTCCCTGATCGGCGAAGCGGAGGCCGAGCTCGGACCAGTGACCCTTCTGGTCAACTGCGCCTCCATATTCGAGCACGACAGCATCGCCGATATGAACCGCGCGTCCTGGGACGTGCACATGGACACCAACCTCTGGGCGCCGATGGTGCTGTCCCAGGCCTTTGCGCGGCGCCTGCCCCCGGGCCACGAAGGGCTGATCGTCAATATCATCGACCAGCGGGTGTTGCGACCGACGCCGGACTTTTTCTCCTATTCCCTCAGCAAGGCGGCCCTGTTCGAGGCGACACGCATGCTGGCGCAGGCCTTCGCGCCGCGGATCCGCGTCAACGGGATTGGTCCGGGGCCAGTGCTGAAATCGATCCACCAGGATGATGACGCCTTCGCCCAGGAAGCACGCTCCACCCTGCTTCGGCGTCCCGTCGAGCCTGCCGAGATCGCGGCGGCCTTGCGCTACCTGATTGACGCAAAGGCGGTCACCGGCCAGATGATCGCCGTCGACGGCGGCCAGCACCTGGCCGCCCACGGCGACTGAAGGCTCAGAGACCTTGGCCAACTCCCTGGAAAAGCCCGCGCCCACGCCCGCCGGAGCAGCGGACGCCCGCGTGGTCATCACCAAGATTTTCGTCACCGGCATCCGCATCGACGCGCAGATCGGCGTCTATCGACATGAGATGGGCCGCGCCCAGCCGCTGATCGCCGAGGTCGAGCTGGATGTGGCCGTCGCCGGCGTGGAGGTTCTGGCCGAAACCTTCAACTACGAGACGATCCTGACCACGGCCCGCGAGATCGCGGCCGCCGGCCATATCGCCCTGGTCGAGACCTTCGCCGAGCGCCTCGGCCGCGCCCTGCTGGCCGACCCGCGTGTCAGCCGCGCCCGCGTCCGCGTCGATAAGCCGATGGCCCTCGCTCCCGACGCCACGGGCGCCGGCGTCGAGATGACCCTGATCCGCAGCTGACTCAGGTTTAATTTGGTCCGGGGGCTCACGGGCCCCATCTTTCATTCATCAGACGCGGTCATCGCGTCCTTGGAGAATGAAATGAGCGAATCGCCTGTCGCGACCGCGCCGGACGCGCCGATCCCGGCAACCGAAGATCGCACCCTGCCCGCCGTCGTCTACGGCCTTTACCTGCTCGGGCTCGCCACTGGCGGCGCTACGACGATCCTCGGCCTGATCATCGCCTATGTGAACAAGGGGTCGGCGAGCCCTGTGGCGCAGAGCCACTACACCTTCCTGGTCAACACCTTCTGGATGACCATTGGCTGGTTCCTGATCGGCGGCCTGCTGATCGTCTTCGGCTTCCCCCTCAGCTTCGTGCTGGTGGGCCTGCCGATCCTCGCTCTTGGCTGGGCGATCGTTGGGCTGGTCGGCCTCTGGTACGCCGTCCGCGCCATCGTCGGCGTCATCTACCTGGCTCGCGGCGAAGCCTATCCGCGCCCGCGGACGTGGCTGATCTAACCTGCGACGGCCGTCATCCCGGAAACGTACTTGGCGTCCGGGATGACGTGCGGCCTTAAGCCGGGGCCAGTTCCCGCCGCACCATCCGCGAATATTCATCCGCGAGGCTCAGCGAAATCTCGCCTGGAGTGAAATTGTACTCGCCGATCTGGCCCACCGGCGTCACTTCCGCCGCGCTGCCCGTCACGAAGCATTCGCTGAACTGCGACAGCTCTTCCGGCAAGATGTGCCGCTCGATCACCTCGATGCCGCGGGCCCGCGCCAGCTTGATCACGGTCTGCCGGGTGATCCCATTGAGGAAACAATCCGGCGTCGGCGTATGGATCACGCCGTCCTTGATGAAGAAGACGTTCGAGCCCGTGCTCTCCGCGATATAGCCGCGATAATCGAGCATCATCGCGTCGGTGTAGCCATCCTTCTCGGCGACGTGTTTCGAGATGGTGCAGATCATGTAGAGGCCGGCGGCCTTGGCGTGGACCGGCTCGGTGTCCGGCGCTGGACGGCGATAGCGGGCCCAGGTCAAGCGAATGCCCTTCTTGCGCTCGTCCGGCGAAAAGTAGCTCGGCCAGGCCCACACCGCGATCGCCACGTGGATCTGGGTGCTCTGCGCCGACACGGCCATCATCTCGGTGCCGCGCCAGGCGATCGGCCGGACATAGGCGTCGGTCAGGCCGTTCTTGGCGCAGGTCTGCTTGCAGGCCTCGTTGATCTCGGCCACGGTGAAGGGGATTTCGAAGTCCAGCATCTCCGCGGACTTGAAGAGGCGCTCGGTATGCGCGTTCAGCTCGAAGATCTCCCCGCCGTACATGCGCTCGCCTTCGAACACGGAGGAGGCGTAGTGGAGTCCGTGCGTCAGTACGTGCACCTTCGCCTCGCGCCAGGGCACGAACTGGCCATCCAGCCAGATCCAACCATCGCGATCATCGAAGGGAACGATAGACATAGGCTCCAAGCCTCCTTTAACCGGCCTCTTACAGCGCCCGGGGGCCGCTCAGTCAACCTCGACGGGATCCAACCCAGGAACCAATCATGAGCGCTGTTGAGGCCGACGCCCGCGCCCGCCACCTGCTGGTCGTCGACGACGACGACCGGATTCGTGAGCTTCTGAAGGAATATCTGGCCCGCGCCGGCTTCCGCGTGACCGCCGCGTCCGGCGGCGAAGGCGCGCGAAAACTGCTGCAGTCGCTCGACTTCGACCTCGCTGTTTTCGACGTGATGATGCCGGGCGAAGACGGCGTCTCCCTGACCGCGTGGCTGCGCGAACAGCGGCCGCCGATGGGCCGGACACCCGTCCTGATGCTGACCGCCCGCGGCGAGGCCGCTGACCGCATCACCGGCCTCAAGGCCGGCGCCGACGACTACCTGCCCAAGCCCTTCGAGCCGGAGGAACTGCTGCTACGGATCGAGGCCGTGCTACGCCGCAGCCGCGATCGGCCGCTGGCCGCCGGCGAGACGCTCTCGCTCGGCCGTTGCCGGTTCGAAACCGGCCGCGGCGAGCTCACCTGCGACAGTGAGTCCGTGCGCCTGACGGAGGCCGAAATCGCTCTTCTCCGCCGCCTCGCCCGCACCCCGCACGAGGCGGTCGACCGGATGGACCTCGCCCACGGCGAGATCGACCCCTCAGGCCGCGCCGTCGATGTCCAGGTCACGCGCCTTCGCCGCAAGATCGAGGCCGACCCCAAGGCGCCGCGCTATCTGCAGACCGTGCGCGGCGTCGGCTACCGCATCGTCCCCGATTAGGCGCGAACCCGGCCATGCGCCCGCCTCGCGTCATCGCCCGCTGGCTGAAGCGCCAGGTCCCGAAGTCGCTCTTCGGCCGCTCCCTGCTGATCATTGTTCTGCCAGTAGCGATCATGCAGATCGCCGTGACCTACGTCTTCTTCGACGCCCACTGGCAGACCGTCACCAGCCGCCTGTCCGAGGGCCTGGCCGGCGACATCGCCTGGGCGGTGGAAAGTTACGGCGACGACGCCAGCCCCGCCGCCTTCGCCAAGCTATCGCAGCGGGCCGAGGACTCCATGGGCCTGTCCATCGCCCTGCAGCGCGATCGCGCGCTTCCCTCTAGTCCGCGCCATGCCTTCTTCGCGCCGGTGGACCGCGCCCTGCAACACGCCCTGTCTGAGCGGATCGACGCGCCCTTCTGGTACGACACCACCCGCTACCCGGCCTATGTCGACATCCGCGTGAAAGTCGACGGCGGCGTCCTGCGGGTGCTGGCCCCCCGCGATCGCGCCTTTGCGACGCAGGGCCACATCTTCGTCCTGTGGATGACGGTGGCGACCATTCTGCTCACCGCCGTCTCGATCATGTTCATCCGCAACCAGGTCCGCGCCATCGAGCGGCTGGCCAACGCCGCAGAGGCCTTCGGCAAGGGCGAGGACATCGGCGCCTTCAAGCCGCATGGCGCGCGCGAAGTCCGCCGGGCGGCGGCCGCCTTCCTAGCCATGCGCGCCCGCATCCAGCGCCACATCGACCAGCGCACCGCCCTGCTGGCCTCCGTCAGCCACGATCTGCGCACCCCCCTCACCCGGCTGAAACTTGAGCTCGCCCTGGCTGAACCCACTCGGCGCACCGCCGATATGAAGCGCGACCTCGCCGAGATGGAGCACATGATCGACGAATACCTCGCCTTCGCTCGCGGCGAGAGCGCCGAGGCCGTCGCATCCGTCGGCCTGCGCGGTCTTCTCGAGGAGGTCAGCGAGGGCGCCCGGCGCGCCGGGGCTACCGTGTCCGTCGTCATGCCCGACGACCTCGTGCTTGCGGTGCGGCCCAACGCCCTGAAGCGCGCGCTGTCGAACCTGATCATGAACGCCGCCGTCCACGCCGAGACTGTCCAGGTCAGCGTCACCCACAGGGCGCAGCGCATCGACATCGCCATCGACGACGACGGCCCTGGCATTCCCGAACACGCCTACGAAGACGCCTTCAAGGCCTTCAACAGGCTCGACGAATCCCGAAATCAAAACAGCAAGGGCGTCGGCCTGGGCCTCGCCATCGCCCGCGATGTCGCCCGCGGCCACGGCGGCGACATTGTTCTGGAGAAGTCGCCGCTAGGCGGCCTGCGCGCCGTGCTCCGCCTTCCGGGCGCGGGCTGACCTCGGCATGGCCGTCTTACAGGTCCGCCGTCAGGGCCACGAACAGGCGGCGGGGGGTGATGGGCGACAAGCCGCCCGCCGTATTGGCGACCCAGCCGCCCTTCCCGCCGACGTTCTGCAACTGGGCGCGCAGCGTCGCCGGACGACCGGCGATCTCGAAGCGCCGCCGCAGGCCCAGATCCAAGGTCACGTTGCCCGGCAGAGCCAGCTGTCGCCCGCCTAGAGCCGCATAGCCGCGCGGCGACACGGGCCGCGCGCCATAAAAGCTGAACGCCGCATCGACCGAGAACACCGGAGTGCCGAACGGTCGGTAGTCGAGGCTGACCCGCGCCGTGTCCCGCGGCTGGCCCACGGGCCTGTCGCCGATCAAGCCCAGACGCACGGCCTCACCCTCGACCCGTGGCGTCTGACGGACGTAGCCCGCGACCATGCTCAGCCCGCGCGCCACTTCCCCCGCCAGGGAGGCTTCGACGCCCTTGTGCCGCTCGACCCCCAGTTCGCGCCACATCCGGGTCGCGTCGAGATTGAAGTAGGGCTTCTCGATGTCGAACCAGCCGACCACCAACCGCAGGTTCTGGCGCAGGACCAGACGCGCGCCGAACTCGTGCTGGCGCGTGCGGATCGCCGCCGGCGGTTCGGCGGCGTTGGTCGCCACCTCCGGGGCCACCGGCGCCTCCTCCAGACCGCGTGTGATCCCGCATAGAGCGCCAGCCGCGAGGTCAGATTGACCGAGGCCGCGCTGTTCCACAGCCACGGTTTGGTGCGAACCACCGAGCGCGACCCACCGGGGGCCACCAACACCCGTCGGTAGTCCGACCGCTGCACGCCCGCCGTCAGTTCACCCAGGCGGCGGAAGGCCAGCTGATACTGCCCGCCTAGCGACACCTGGCGGATGGCGTCATCGAAGTCCAGTCCATAGGCCCAAGCGGGCTCGATTGGCGCAGTATCCCGGCCGATCGGCGTATTGGCGACAACCGCAGTGGCCGCCCCGCCATAGGTGCGGTTCACATCGCGCGCCCGTGCGGTCAGGTTCAGCGTATGCTGCAGATCTCCGTCAGGCAGCACGCCGGTCAGCCGCGCCTCGCCCGAGGCGCTGGTGTAGCCGAACGGCTTCAGGTTGGTGAACCGGCGGCTCGCCGCCACGCCGGCGGCGTCAACACCGAGGTAGGCGTCGGACTTCACCCCTTCGCTGTCGTTGTCGTACCAGAAGCCGCCGACCCTGAGCGTCCACGCCGGAGTCAGCATGGTCGTAGTCATCACTCCGCCCTGGGAGAAGAGATTGGGGCTGCCCAGCCAGTCGGGACTGAAATTGCGGCCTTTGATCTGCGGCGGCAGCGCCGGGCCGCCCGGAAACACCAGGATCGAGCCCTTGTCATCGATGCGCTTGGTCACCGCGTAATAGGCGCGCACCTCGACCCGCTCGTTCGGCGTCCAGCGCGGCATCAGGGCGAAGCCGAACGAGGCGCGGCCCTCATCCTTCGGCAGCGGCTCATAGTGGGAGTAATAGAGCCCGTATCCCAGGCTCAGCCGCCCTTTGATGATCGGCTGCTGGGCGTCGAGTTCCAGGGCATAGCTCTTGAACTGGCCGACGGAGGCGAGGAGGCTGCGCACGGCCGCCTCCCCGGCCGGGCGTAGGCGATAGTCCGCCACCCCGGTGGGCGCGGGAAAGGGGTAGCTCTGCGCGGTCAGACCCACCCGGACCTGGGAGCCCGAGAGCAGTCGCGGGGAGAAGCCTCCTGGCGCGTCCACATAGAAGCCGTCCAGCCTCACATTGCCCGCCGCCGCCGGGCTGAAGCCGCGCGCGTCGTTGGGGGTGTATAACCCCACTTGCTCATTGCCGATGTTGGTGCCGAAGGCGTCGTTCGCCTGGCGCACGGCGTTTTCCTGCGCCCGCTGCGCCTGGGCCTGGCCCCCGGCCAGGATCGCCACCAGGCAAAATCCCGCGCCCGTCATCAATCGTGTCATGGTTGCCATGACCTTCCCCCCAGACAGCAGACATCGTTGACCCTCCGCGAGACAAACGCGGGAGCCTTGTTCTGAAAACAGCCGTCGACATCGCGCAAACGCGCTACGTCAATGAATTCAATTTCCGATTTTCTTGATCGTCATCTGATAGGCCTTCGAAGCGAGCAGCGTCGTGGTCGAAGGATCAGATGAGCCCGCAGCGACGACGCTGCGGGAAGCCCGCAGCGGCTAGAAAATACCGAAGTAATGGCGCTGCGAGTTGTTCATGTGGGCATACATACGCCGACAACCTTGGCCGACGCAACCGGGATAACGCGTTCGGTCGCGAGTTTGACGCCGGCGCAACCAGACTACGCGGCCAACTCCTTGGAGCGGCGGATGCACTGGGCGACGGTCTCACGCATCAGCGGAGGCAGTCCGTTGTGGCTGAGAAGGACATTCAACGCCGCTTCGGTGGTTCCTCCGGGCGAGGCCACTTGGCGGCGCAGGTCGGCCGGCTCGCCGCCGGTCTCCGCCAGCAGGGCCGCGGCGCCGGTGATTGTCGACCGCGCAAGCTTTGAGGCCTGCGCGGGGGTCAGGCCAGCGGTGACGCCCGCGGCCTCCAGGGCCTCGATGAAGGCGTAGAGATAGGCGGGCGCCGAGCCCGAAACGCCGGTCGCGGCGTGCATTTCGTCCTCGCTCGACAACTCCACCACCGTGGCCACCGGATCGAACAAGGCGTGCGCACGAGCCAGCGCCTCCGCGTCGGCGGCGAACAGGCTGGCCGTGCCACGGGCGATCGCACAGGCGGTCGTCGGCATCGCCCGCGCCGTCCGGCGCCCGCCAAAGCCTTGCGAGATCGCTTGAGTCTTGACCCCGGCCGCCACGGACACGATCACCGCGTCGGCCGCGAGCTTGCTCTCGATCGATTTGGCGGCGTCGCGCCAGGCTTGCGGCTTGACCGCCAGCAGCACGGTCTTCGCCGAGCCGATCTGCGCATCATCAGGCGCAACCCTCACGCCGGACGCCAACAGCGCCTCGCCGGGATGTCGCGTGATGACCAGGAGGTCTGTGGGCGCAAAAGCGTTTGTCTTGCGCCAACCGTCGAGCATCGCGCCGCCCATACGGCCTGCGCCAAGAATAAGGATCGGCGTTGTCATAATGCTTAAGCTAACCGTCCGGTCGCGGATCACGAATGTGCGGATTGGCCGCGGCTGATCGGGTCCGCCGCGGCCGGGGTCCGGGTCAGGCTTCGCCGACGGTCTCGAACATGCAGGCCGCGATCGCGTCGGTCGGGGACTTGTCGCCCCGCAGCATGAAGTCGAAGGCCGGGAAGAAACGGTCGGCCGCCTCCACCGCCACGTCGATCATCGCCGCAGCCTGAGCGAGGCTGGGCTGGTCGCCGCTCATCAGCGCCATGCCGTGCCGGAAGATGATCTCGCCCTCGTCCCACAACTCGAAATGGCCCAGCCACACGCGGGGATTGATCGCCGCAATCAATTCGCGGGCGGCCGCGCGGTGGGCTTCCGGCGTCGAGAGGTCCATGGACAGGCAAAGCTGCAGGCAGTCGCCTTCAGGCCGCCAGGCGAACCACAGCTCATAATCCTTCCAGTCGCCGGTCAGGCTGAAGGCGAGATCGCCGTCTTCCGTGCGGTCGAAGGGCAGGTTCTCAGCGGTCAGGACATGTTCGACCACGTCGAGCGGGTCGGACGTCGTCAGCGTGGCGTCATCGGAATGGGTAATGTCCATCAAGACCCCTTTCGCACTGGGCGGGGTGCGGAAGTCCGCAACCGACTCGCCTGCGAATCTGAAGGTAATGTGCTTAGGGCGTGCGACGTCAGCGTGATCTTTCGCCGCCCGGCAAACTTTGTGGTGTTTCGACGACCAATCAGGCGCCGTCTCCCGCGTCTTCGTCCATCGGACCCGGCTCGGCGCCGCCACGCAAGGCGACGATCTCAGCGCGAAGCGCGGCGATTTCCGCCTTCAGCACGTCCAGATCATCGCGGCGCACAAGATCGAACTCGGCGGCGATCCGGTCGGCCTGGGCCCGCATCGCGGTCTTGGCCTCTTCGCCGGCGGATTGAGCGAGGCCCATGGCCGCGGTGGTCAGCTTGGCGATTTCGTAAAAAAGGGGGTTCTGGGTCTGCATTTTCTACTCTGGCGCGCCTCATCGGCCGCGCCGGCCTCGTGGACGTCCCACTAATATGGGAAAGCGGTGATGAAAGCGAAGGCCTCGTCGTCTAAAGCTTGGTCGCCGTCCTTCTGGAGCCGCCTGGAGCAAGCCGCCCGCCGTGCCATTTCCTGAATTCGACCCTATTCTGTTGCGTATCGGGCCCTTCGCCATCCGGTGGTACGCGCTGGCCTATGTCGCCGGCATACTCCTGGGCTGGCGGTACGCCGCGACCCTGATCAAGCGGCCGACGCTCTGGGCCCCGCGCCTGGCGCCGATGTCTACGAACCAGCTCGACGACCTGATCCTGTGGGTCACCCTAGGCGTCGTTATCGGTGGCAGGCTTGGCCACGTGCTTTTCTACACCCCCGAACTGATCGTCCGCGATCCGCTCGAGATTCTCAAAGTCTGGAACGGCGGAATGAGCTTCCACGGCGGCCTGATCGGCGTCGGCGTCGCCCTGTCGCTCTTCGCCCGGGCCCAAAAAGTCGACCTGCTCCGCCTAGGCGATCTCGCCGCCGCGGCGGCCCCTATCGGCCTGTGCCTGGGTCGCATCGCTAACTTCATCAACGGCGAGCTGTGGGGCCGCCCCACCGACCTGCCCTGGGGCGTCGTATTCCCGAACGCCGGCCCCTTTCCGCGCCATCCGAGCCAGCTTTACGAGAGCGCCCTTGAGGGTGTTGTCCTGTTCCTGGTTCTCGCCATCCTGATCTTCGGGCTCAAGCTGACCCGCCGGCGCGGCGTGATCGCCGGCGTCTTCCTGATCGGCTACGGCCTCATCCGCACCCTCCTGGAACAGGTCCGCGAACCCGATTTCGGCATGCCCGATTTCCCTCTGGGGCTGACGATGGGGATGATGCTTTCCGCCCCCATGGTGCTGGCGGGTCTTTTTCTCGTCTGGCGGGGCCTGGGCGAGCCGCGGCCCGCCCAATCGTCTGGGTCCGAAACGCCAGATCGCGCGGCATGAGCGCTGGCGAGACCCTCACCGACCGACTCGCGGCGCAGATTGCTCAGGATGGGCCGCTAACGGTCGCGCAATATATGACGGCCTGCCTTCACGATCCTCAGCATGGCTATTATGCGACCCGCCCGGCGCTCGGAGAACGCGGCGACTTCATCACCGCGCCGCTGATCAGCCAGATGTTCGGCGAGTTGATCGGCGTCTGGGTGGCGTCCGTGTGGATGCAGCTCGGCGAGCCTGCGAGTTTCCAGCTGGTCGAGCTGGGCCCCGGCGACGGTACGTTGATGGCTGACCTGCTGTGGGCGGCCGGCAATGCCCCGGGGTTCTCAGACGCTGCGGAAGTCTGGCTTGTGGAGTTGTCAGAACCGCTACGCGAACACCAGCGCGACAGGCTGACGCCGCTGGCCCCGCGCCTGCGCTGGGCCCAGTCCCTCGATGAAGTCCCCGGCCGCGCCAATACAATCTTCGTCTCGAACGAACTTCTCGACTGTCTTCCGCCGCGCCAGTTCATCCGAACGGCGGTGGGCTGGGCCGAACGGGTCGTCGGGCTCGACCCCCAAGGCGGCCTTCGGTTCGGCCTCGTTCCCTCCCCGCAGGACGCGTTGCCGCCGGACGCACCGGTCGGCGCGATCTTCGAGCGCTCTCCCGCCCAGGAAGCGCTGGGGCGAATTCTGGGCCAGCGAATCGTCAATGACGGCGGCGCTGCTCTGCTGATCGATTACGGTCGCGCCGAGCCTGGCTTCGGCGACACCCTCCAGGCGCTGCGCCAACATGCAAAGCTCGACCCTCTGGCGAACCCCGGCGAAGCGGACTTGACCGTGCACGCCGACTTTCCCTCTGTTCTCGCGGCGGCGCAGGCGCAGGGCGCGGCCACGGCGATCATCAGCCAGGCCGAATTCCTGGCGCGGATGGCCATAGGTCAACGGGCCGAAGCACTGGCGCGTGCGCGGCCGGAAAAGGCCGGCCTGATTGGCCGTCAGCTCAATCGTCTTATAGCCGCTGACCAGATGGGCGAGTTGTTTAAGGCCGCCTGCATCCACCGCCCAAACGCCGTCCCGCCTGCCTTCGAGTCTGCATGAGCCTGTCCGCATGACACTCACTGTCATCACCTCGCCGCGCCTGACCGAGGCCGGCGCTCGCCACGCCTTCTTCACCCGCCAGGGGGGCGTCTCCCGTGGTCTCTATGCAGGCCTGAACGTTGGCGAGGGATCGGATGACCTGGCGGACCATGTCCGCGAAAATCGCCGCCTCGCCGCCGAATTCTTCGGCTTGGCCGAAGACCGGCTGGCCACGAACTATCAAGTGCACTCCGCGGACGCCGTGGCCGTGAGCGACCTGGCCCAGCTCGCCGCGCCGCGCGCCAGAGCCGACGCCCTGGCCAGCAACCTGTCCGGGCTGGCCCTCGGAGCGCTCTCGGCCGACTGCGCGCCGATCCTGCTGTTCGACCCGCAAGCCAACGCCGCCGCCGCCGTCCACGCCGGCTGGCGCGGCGCTCTGAGCGGCGTCGCTGAACAGGCGGTCGCCCTGATGACGGAGCGGTTCGGCGCGGCGCCTGCGCGGATCGTCGCCGCTGTCGGCCCCTGCATTGGCCCGGCTTCCTATGAGGTCGGCCTCGAGTTTCGCGACCGATTCGTCGCCGCCGAGGCCGCCAACGAACGCTTCTTCGCTCCTGCCGAGGGGGCCGAAAAACGCCTGTTCGACCTGCCATCTTTCGTCCTGTCGCGACTGCGCGCCGCCGGCGTCGAGGCCTGCGAATGGACCGGCCATGACACTTGCGCCGACGAGGCGCGCTTCTTTTCCAACCGGCGCGCAGTCAAGCGTGGCGAGGCCGACTATGGCCGCCTCCTTTCGGCGATCGCCCTGGATTGATCCGACAAGGCGCGGTTGTGGCCGCGGCGCCATGGACTCAAGAGCGCGCCCTGCTACAAGCCGCCCCAATGGCGCGACGACATGGGCGGGGACCGATGAAGCTGCTGGCTGGCAACTCTAACCGAACCCTGGCGGCCGCTGTCGCCACCCATCTGGATCTGCCGCTGACAAAGGCGCAGGTGAAGCGCTTCCCGGACAACGAAGTCTGGGTGACCATCGACGAAAACGTCCGCGGCGAGGACGTCTTCGTCCTGCAGTCCACCAGCTATCCCGCCAACGACAACCTGATGGAACTGTTGATCTGCATCGACGCGCTGAAACGCGCCTCGGCCCGCCGGATCACCGCCGTCATGCCCTACTTCGGCTACGCCCGGCAGGACCGTAAGACGGGCGGCCGCACGCCGATCTCGGCCAAGCTGGTCGCCAACCTGATCACCCGCGCCGGCGCCGACCGGGTCCTGACCATGGACCTGCACTCCGGCCAGATTCAGGGCTTCTTCGACATCCCGACCGACAATCTGCAGTCGGCCGTGCTGATGGCAAACGACATCAAGGCCCATTATCCCGCCACCGATGAGATGCTGATCGTCTCGCCCGACGTCGGCGGCGTGGTCCGCGCCCTGGCCGTCGCCAGCCGGCTGAACGCCGAACTGGCCATCGTCGACAAGCGTCGCTCCGGTCCGGGCAAGAGTGAGGTCGCCAACATCATCGGCGACGTCGCCGGCCGCCGTCTGATCCTCTTCGATGACATCGTCGATTCGGCCGGTACGCTGTGCAACGCGGCCCAGTCGCTGATCGACGCCGGCGCGACCGAAGTCTCCGCCTACGTCACCCACGGCGTGCTCTCCGGCATCGCCGCCGAGCGGGTCTCAAAGTCGGTGCTGAAGGAGCTGGTCACCACCGACTCCATTGAGCTCGCCGACGAGGTCGCCGGCTGCGCCAAGATCCGCCGCGTCTCCTGCGCGCCGTTGATCGCCGAAGCCATCCGTCGCATCGCCAACGAAGAGTCGGTCTCCAAGCTGTTCGACTGATCCGACGTCAGGCGCGCCGCGGTCGGCGCAATCGCCGCGCCAGCCAGCTGAGCAGATCGCCAAGCTGTTCCGTCAGCCAGGCGACAGGATTCTGCCCCGGGAACTTCCGGCTTGAGGCGAAAACCAGCACACAGACGCTGGCGAACAGCAGGAACGGCAGGCCCTGAGCCAGGGCGGCCGAAACGACGCCCTTTTCCGCAAGGCCCTGACCGAACACGAGCGAGATCTGGAAGGCGAAGAGCAGGAGGCCGGCCACCGCCATGGCGGCGCCAGGGCCCGCCCGTTTCGCCGTGATCGCCAGCGGCGTCGCCAAGAGCGGCATCAGTGGCAAGGCCGCGGCCCGCGCAAGGCGCGAATAGAGCTCCGCCAGTAGGGTTTGCCGAGGTTGCGGCGGCGCGGGCTCGCCGAAGCCCTCGTGCGCCAGCTCCAGCAGCGTCAATTCACTGGCCTCGCCGGCGCCGCGACGGCGCAGGAGCTGAGCGGCGGGCGCGAGGGGTAGTTTCAGGGTCAGGGTCGAAAAGGTAAGAACGTGTGCGCCCTGATCTCGGCTGACGCCGGCCTGCTGGCCGTCGTGCAGCGCCAGCACCATCGTGCGGCCATCGGCGTCACGGCGCAGATCCGCCGCCGCGGCCGTCAGCACCTCCTCGCGGCCCTCCGGCGAGATCGTCCGCAGGAAGACGCCGCGCAGCCGCCCGCCGTCCAGGTCGACCTCATTGGCGATCATGAGCAGGTCGCCACTGGGCGCCAGAAGTTCGCCCGCCCGCAAGTCGCCGTTCCAACCGGCGTTGCGCGCAGCGTGCATGACCTCCCGGTAGGCATAGCGGCTGTAGGGCTGGATAAAGCCATAGAGCGCCAGGCTGAAGATCATGGTCGCCGCGCCCAGCAGGACGAACGGACGCGTGATCCGATCCAGCGACATTCCGGTGGCCAGCATGGCGTCGATCTCCGACTGGCCGTTCAGCCGGTCGATGACGACGAAGAGCGCGATAAAGAAGGCGGCCGGCAGGGTCAGGCCGACGTAATGCGGCGTCAGGTCGACCATCAACTGGAGCAGGTAGCTGAAGCCGTTGTGGGTAAGGGCCAACAGGTCCAGTGAGCGCAGCGTGCGCTCCATCAGGAACACCATCATGGTGCTAGCCAGCACCGCGATCATAGGCGCGAGCGTCTGGCTCAGCAGATAGCGGTCGACACCGCGAAGACCCATGCGAGGTCAGTCCGCTCGCAAGATGGCGGGGTTGGCGAGTGCGCTTCTGGCGCTCTGCCAGAAGGGCGTGGCTCGCCGGTCCCGCGAAGCGCTGCTTAGGCGGGGCGAACCGACGGCCTCGCAATAGATGTCTACGGTCTGGTTCAGGATCTGCGGCCAACGGTAGGCCGCGCTCTGCCTCAGCGCTTCCGCCCCCATCTCCGCCCGCCGCTCCGCGTCGCCCAGCAGGGCTGCAAGGGCGTCGGCGTAAGCCTGCGGATGGCTCGGCGCGCACAGCAGGCCCGAGCGGCCATGCTGCACCAGGGTGCGTGAGTTCGGGACATCGGCGCAGACCACCGGCAGGCCGGACGCCATGGCCTCCAGGTTGACGTTGCCGAAGGTCTCGGTGGTGCTGGGGTTGAAAAGGAGGTCGGCGCTGGCGATCGCCGTCGCCAGGTGCTCGCCGCCGAGGCGTCCGGTGAACACCGCTTGGGGCAGGTTCGCCTTGAACCACGGCGCCGCCGGGCCGTCGCCAATCACCAGGACGGAGGTGGGTCCCAGCGCCCGTTCCAGCCTGCGCACGGCATCGGCGAAGACGCCCAGGCCCTTCTCCATGACGAGGCGGCCCAGGAAGGCGATCACCGGGCGACCGTCAAGGCCTTGAGCGCCGCGCCATGCCGCGCTGCGCCGTTCCGGGTTGAACAGATCGCGATCGACGCCGCGGGGCCAGACCCGCACCTGGCCCGGCGCATTCGCCGCGACGATGTCGTCGGCGATCGAGCGCGTGGGCGCGAGCACATAGTCACAGCTGCTGTAGAAAGCCTGCACGCGGCTCTTCAGGTACGGCCTCAGCCAATCCAGGGCGTAGTAGCGAAGATAATCGTCGAAATGCGTGTGGACGCTCGCCACCACCGGCAGGTCGCGGCGTCGCGCCAATCGGATCGCCGCCTCACCCAGGGGATCCGGCGAAGAGACGTGGATGACGTCGGGCCGAAAAGCCTCGACATCGCGCCGGACCCAGAACGGCAGGCCCAGGGCCACGCGGTAGTCCGGCCGCAGGGGAATCGGCGCGGAGGGCACGGAGACCAGGTCGCCCACCGGCGGGAATGCGGGACGCGCGGAGGAGGGCGAGTAGACGCGAACCTGGAAACCCGCCTCGTTCAGGAGGTGCCCCACCAGGCGGTTCAGCGTCTTGTTGGCGCCGTCGAGGGTGTAATTGTAGTTGCCCGAGAATAGAGCAACGCGCAGCGGCCGACCGGCCGGCGCGATGGCGTAGGGCCGTTCGACGATCATGCCGGCATCCCTTGAAAGCGGCTGCGGCGCCTCGGCGCCAGCCTGTCATGAAGCGGCCCTACAGGCGGGCTGAGCCGCCGAGCAGCGCGGCGGCCCGAAGGTGAGTGATGCGGATCGTCGACGTTGCCGAGTTCTACGCGCCGGGCGGCGGCGGCGTACGCACCTACATCGACCGCAAGTTCATCGCGGCCGCAGACGCCGGCCACGAACTCTTCGTCATCGCGCCAGGTCCGCGCGACGGCTTCGAGCCCCGTCCGGGCGGCGGTGTCGTCTGGGTGAAGGCGCCGGGCCTGCCCTTCGACGCCAGCTACTGGATGTTCGCCGCGGCGGCGCCTGTCCATGCCCACCTCGACCGCCTGGCGCCCGACATGGTCGAGGCCTCCTCGCCATGGCGCGGCGCCTGGATCGTCGCAAAGTGGCCGGCGGCCCGGCCGCGCACGATGTTCGTCCATGCCGATCCTGTCGCCTCGTATCCGCAGCGCTTGTTTGCGCCGCACATAGATCCCGACCGGGTCGACCGACTCTGCGAACCGTATTGGGCGTACCACCGGGGTTTAGCCGCGCACTTTGACAGTTCGGTTGCAGGCAGCGCCTGGCTGGCCAAACGCCTGCGCGACCACGGCTTGAGCGATGTCGAGGCGGTGCCTCTGGGCGCTGATGTCGGCGCCTTCTCGCCCGCCTTGCGTGACCCAGGTCTGCACGCTCGCCTGCTCGCCGACTGTGGCCTGCCGGCCCATGGCAAGGTCCTGGTGGGCGTCGGGCGCCATCACCCGCAAAAGCGCTGGCCGATGCTGATGGCCGCTGTGGACCAGGCCTCAAGCACCGCCGCGCCCTTGGGCCTGATCATCATCGGCGAGGGCATGGACCGCGCGCGGATCGAACGCGCCGCCCGGCGCCGTCCGCATGTTCGGTTGATGGACCGCACCCGCGACCGCGCGGCGCTCGCCGCGATCCTCGCCTCCGCCGACGCCCTTCTGCATGGCAGCGAATCGGAGACTTTTGGCCTCGTGGTCGCCGAGGCCCTGGCGTCCGGCCTGCCGGCGGTCCTGCCCGACCGCGGCGCCTGCGCGGAGCTGGCTTCGCCCTTCGTCTCCGAGCTCTACCGCGCCGGCGATCCTGCGGCGGCGGCGGCGGCGATTCGACGACTCTTCGCCCGCGACCAGCCCGCGCTGCGCGCCGCCGCGGCCGACGCCGCGACCGGCGTCCGTAGCGACGCGGCCCATTTCCGCGACCTGTTCGCCTTCTATAGGCGACGCTTCGCGACATGACCGACAAGATCGCGCCTTCACCGCCGCGCCGGTGGACCGTATGGGCGGCAGGCGCCCTGGCGGTTGGTCTTGGCGCAGCGGCCACGGCCCAGCTAAGCCGCGCTTCGGACGAAACCCTGGCCATGATCGGCCAGCTGTCACCCGCCGTCTGGGCGGCGTGGGTGGCGCTCTACCTGGTCCAACCGGTCGCCGACGCGGTCATTTTTCGGCGCCTCTGGGGCCTGAAGCTCGCCGACTTCGGCGTGGTCCTGCGGAAGGTCGCGATCAACGAGGTGCTGTTCGGCTATACGGGCGAACTCTTCTTCTACCTGTGGGCGCGGCGACGCGCGCGACTGGCCGCCGCAGCCTTCGGCGCCATCAAGGACGTCAATATCGTCTCCGCCCTCGGCGGCAATGTGCTGACCTTGGCGACCTTGGGCCTCAGCGCCCATGCCCTGAAATCCATCGACCTTGGCCGCCAGCTTGGCCCCCTGCTATGGCCCAGCCTGGCGGTCGTCGGGCTTTCCTTCGCGGTCCCGCTGTTCGCCCGCAGGCTGTTCTCCTTGACGCGGCGCGAACTCCTCTACGTCTCGGTCGTCCACGCCGCTCGCATGGCGGTCTCCAGCGCCCTGACCCTGCTGGTCTGGCGATCGGCCCTGCCGGGTGTCGAGCCGGGCGTCTGGCTGGCGCTGCTCGCCGGACGGTTGCTCCTGGCCCGCCTGCCCCTCGTCGCCAACAAGGACCTGGTGTTCGCCAACCTGCTGCTGGCCCTGTTCGGCGCCGGATCGCCCACAGCCATACTGCTGGCCACGTTGGCCATCGCCACTTTGCTGACCCACCTGGCCGTCATCGTCGCGACCAATGTTCCCGGCCTCCTGCGGGCCATGCTGCGTCGCGCCTGACCCGCGCCGGCGATCCGCCATGGCCACGCTTGCTCAGGATCGGTTTACCATGCGACGTCATAGTGCCGTCCGCCGCAAGAGGCGGCCCGAATCAAGCCCTTACTGAGCCTGTGCGCGAGGATACCTGAATGTTCGCAACGCCCTTGAAGCGCCTCTTCGCCTTAGGCGCCCTGGCCGTCGCCGTGACCCTGGCCTCCTGCGCCTCCGAGCCGCCGCCTGCGCCACCGCCGCCGCCAATACCGTCCGTCGGCCTGTCGCCCCAGATCATTGAGATGGCCGGCGCCTACCGCGCCTATATGAATCGCGCGACCGGCATCTCGCCAACCTTCAGCAATGGCGACCAGATCGCCGGCAGTGTGCGCGCGGGCGCAAGCTACGAGCCGCAGCAGTTCCTGCGCGGCGCGATCGCCTACGGAGCCATCGTCGCACTACAGGATCCGAATTTTGTCTCCGGCGTGCGCGTCTACGCTCAAGACGCGACCCAGCGCCGGACGATCGCCTATGAAATCCTGCGCAATCCCGCCTACGCCGCCGGCATCACGGGCGCCAACAGCGCCGCAGGCCTGGTGATCGCGGCCCTTGGCGCCGATGGCCGCGCGCTCCTCGACCAGGGCAAGGCGGTCAAGCAGTCGGCCTATGATGTGCAACGGCAAAGCTGGTCCAAGGCCGACGTGGCCGGCCGCGACGCACGTCTGGCGCTCGCCAAGCAGCTCTCCGCCACGGGTGGCTCCGCCGACTCGATGGAGCTCAATCGCCTGAGCCTCGCCGTCAATGGCGCCGCCATCAGCCCGCTCGGCATCACCGGCGAACCTAAGGACGCGCCCTATTCGCCGCTCGTGGTCCGCAGCCTGGCGGTCGCAGCCCTCGCCGCCCTGGGCTACGCCAACGACGACAGCCTGGCCGCGGTGGTGCCGCTGATGACCGACCCGGCCTCGGCGACCTGCTTCAACATGTCGAAGCTGAACCTCTACCAGTGCCTGGCCGTCTCCAAGCCGCACTACGAGGACGTCTTCTGCCTGGGGCAGCATGTGATGATCGACACCGGCCAATGCGTGATGAAGGCCGCCGGCGTGCTGGTCCCGGTGGAGGTCCGCCCGGCTCCGCTGCCGGTGAAGGCGGTGACCACCAAGGCCAAGCCGAAGAAGGCGCCGGCCAAGAAGAAGAGCTGATCACAACAGCCTATCCGGCCTCTCCGCCGTGACCTGGCTCTACTACCTCGCCGCGGCCGTCGCCGAGATCGCCGGCTGCTTCGCCTCCTGGGCCTGGCTGCGGCTCGGTCGCTCGGCCCTTTGGCTCGCGCCGGGCCTGGCCTGCTTGGTGCTCTTCGCCCTGCTGCTGACGCGCGTGGACAGTGAGGCCGCGGGGCGGGCCTATGCGGCCTATGGCGGCGTCTATATCTCAGCCTCGATCGCCTGGCTGTGGCTCGTCGAACACCGCGTCCCGGATCGCTGGGATCTCGTTGGAGCGGTGATCTGCCTGGTGGGCGCCGGCGTTATCCTGCTGGGACCGCGCGCCGCCTGACAGCGATCGGCGGCGAAGACGTCGGCAGGCGTTGCGTCCTCCAGGCGATTTATGTATGTACGCGCACCCTATTTCCGTCGCCGCGCGACCTCCGCGCGGCGGCTTCGTTTTGAGGCAGGCTATGGCCGATATCGTTCTGAACGTTGAAGTCCGTGAATCGACCGGCACCGGCTCGGCCCGCGCCGCCCGTCGCGCCGGCTTGGTCCCGGGCGTCCTGTACGGCGGCGACAAGGCCCCGGTGGCCGTGACCGCCGTCGCCAAGGATTTCCGCAAGGCCCTCCACACGGGCAAGCTCCTGGGCCACCTGGTGACCCTGAAGAACGGCTCGGAAACCCAGTCGGTCATCGCCAAGGTCATCGACACGCACCCGGTGACGGATGAGCCGACGCACTTCGACCTCTATCGGGTCGATCAACACCAACAGATCACGATCGCCGTGGCCCTGCACTTCGCCAACGGCGAAGAATCGCCGGGCCTGAAGCGCGGCGGCACGTTGAACGTCGTCTGGCACGAGGTTCAGGTCTCCTGCCACGCCGACGAAATTCCGGAAGAAGTCGTGATCGACCTGACGGGCCTCGACATCGGCGCCTCGGTCCACGTCTCCGACCTCAAGCTGCCCAAGGGCGTCACCGCCGCCATGGACGGCGACGTGGTCGTGGCCACGGTTGCGGCGGCGTCGGCCCAGATGTCGGCCGATGCGGCTGAAGACGCAGCCGCTGAAGGCGGCGAGGCCTAAGAGCCTCTCGCCGCGGTCTCTGTTCGCGGGGATCGCATGCTGCTCATCGTCGGCCAGGGCAATCCCGGCCAGAAGTACGAGGCAAACCGGCACAACGTCGGCTTCATGGCCGTCGATGAGATCGCACGTCGCTGGAATTTCTCCAGCGAACGCGCTCGATTCGGCAGTCTGGCCCGCGAGGGCGAGATCGAAACCCCAAAGGGTCCGCAGCGCGCCCTCATCCTCAAGCCGCAGACCTTCTACAACGAGACCGGCCGCGCCGTGGGCGAAGCGGTGAAGTTCTTCAAGCTCGACGCCGCCGCCGACCTGGTCCTGTTCCACGACGAGATCGACCTGGCGCTTGGACGCTTCCGCATGAAGGCGGGCGGCGGGGCGGCCGGCAACAACGGTGTCCGCTCGATCACCGCCGCTGTCGGCGCCAGTTTCCGCCGCGCACGGCTGGGCGTCGGTCATCCGGGCGACAAGGATTTGGTCTACGGCTACGTCCTGGCCGACTTTCACAAGGTCGAGCGCCCGGTGGTTGAGGAGATGCTTCGCGCCTGCGCCGATGCGGCGCCCTTCCTCGCCCTCGGCGAAGATGAGAAATACCAGACCGAGGTGATGCGGCTCGCCCCCGCCGCCAAGGTCGATCCCAAGAAGCTAGCTCGCGGCGAGAATTAAGGACCCCGTTATGGCTCTGAAAGTCGCCATCGTCGGCCTGCCCAACGTCGGCAAGTCCACCCTGTTCAATGCGCTGACCCAGACGGCGGCGGCGCAGTCGGCCAACTATCCGTTCTGCACCATCGAGCCCAATGTCGGCGACGTGGCTGTGCCGGAGCCGCGCCTGGAGGCGCTGGCCGCCATCGCCTCGTCCAAGGAGATCATCCCGGCGCGCATCAACTTCGTCGATGTCGCCGGCCTGGTGCGCGGCGCGTCCAAGGGAGAAGGCCTCGGCAACCAGTTCCTGGCCAATATCCGCGACTGCGACGCCGTGGCCTTCGTCACCCGCTGCTTCATCGACGACGACATCACCCACGTCGAAGGGCGCGTCGATCCCATCGCCGACCTGGAGACCATCGAGACCGAGCTGATGCTGGCCGACCTGGAAAGCCTCGAGAAGCGCGTGGTCAATCTGGAGAAGCGCGCGAAGGCCGGCGACAAGGAGAGCGCCCAGACGCTGCGCCTGGTCCAGGCCGCCCTGACCGAGTTGAACGCCGGCCGCCCCGCCCGGAACGCCAAGGTCGCCGCCGAGGACGAAAAAGCCTGGCGGATGCTGCAGCTCTTGACCACCAAGCCCGCGCTCTATGTGTCGAACGTCGAGGAAGCCTCGGCGGCGGAGGGCAATGAGCTGTCGCGCTTGGTCGCCGAACGCGCGACGCGTGACGGGGCCGATTCGGTCGTCATCTCTGCGCAGATCGAAAGCGAGATCGCCCTCCTCGACCGCGCCGAACAGGCCGAGTTCCTGGAGACCCTGGGCCTCAGCGAGCCCGGCTTGAACAAGCTGATCCGCGAGGCCTACCACCTGCTGGGCCTGCAGACCTATTTCACGGTGGGCCCCAAGGAAACGCGCGCCTGGACGATCCGCAAGGGCGACACTGCTCCACAGGCCGCCGGCGTCATCCACACCGACTTCGAGAAGGGCTTCATCCGCGCAGAGACGATCGCCTACGAGGATTACGTGCGCCTCAAGGGCGAGGCCGGCGCGCGCGAAGCCGGCAAGTTCCGCCAGGAAGGCAAGGAGTACGTCGTCCACGACGGCGACGTGCTGAACTTCCGCTTCAACGTCTGACCTGATGATGGGCGAGACCGTCCTGCTGACCGCCCCGGACGGCTTCGCCTTCGACGCCTGGCATACAAGGCCCAGCGACGCCCGGCGTGGCGGCCTCGTCATCTGCCATGCGATCTGGGGCGTGACGCCCCACCTGCGCGCGCTGGCCGAGGAATACGCCGAGGACGGCTATGAGACGCTTGTTCCGAGCCTCTTCGACCGCCAACAACGCGGCTTCGCCGAAGCCGATACCGACCCGGCCCTGATGGCCCGTCAGACATCCCTCGCCGAGGCCGCCGGATGGGGCTCAGGCGTCCTCGATGCGGTCCAGGCGGCCATTGACGCCCTGAAGCCGCCAGTCTTCCTGATGGGCTTCTGCTTTGGCGGCACGACCGCCTGGCTGGCGGCGGCGCGATGCTCGGGCCTGTCGGCCGTCTCCAGCTTTTATGGGGGCCAGGTCATCGACTATCTGGACGAGACCCCGCAGGTCCCGACCATCCTGCACGTCGGCAAGACCGACGAGCTTATGCCGCCTGAGGACATCGAGGCGATCCGCGCCGCCCATCCGGAGTTGCCGGTCTACCCCTACCCCGCCGGCCACGCCTTCGTGGCGCCCAGCGGCTTCCACGCCGACAGCGCACGCCTGTCGAAGCTGCGGACGCTGGCGCTCTTCTCCCGCAACGGCGGCGGTCGCAGCGAGGTCTGACACAAGGCCCCGCCCCGCTGCTAAGCTCGCGACCGTGCGGCCCGCCTTCGCCTTCCTCGCAGCACTGATCGCCATGCCGGCGCACGCCGGCGCGGTGCGCTGCCGGCTGGAGCACGGCGCGCTGGTCGCGCCCGCCGCGGTCGCCGGCATTGCGGGCGACTACATCATCGACACCGGCCAGGCCCACTCGATCCTGGCTGAGACCCAGGCTCAGGATGCAGGGTTCGACGGCGCCGCGGCGTTGGGCGACGTCCTCATCGCCGGCCAGGCGCTTGCCGGCCAAACCCTCGACATCGTCGATCTGGACGGGCGCAGCCGCGACTTCGCCACCCCCATCGCCGGGGTGATCGGCGCCGACCTCCTCGCGGGCTTCATTTTCGACGTTCGCTTCAGCCCGTGCTGGCTCGCCTTGTGGCGGCCGGGCCAAGCGCCGAGGTTTCGCCCGACGATATCGCTGAGCCTGGATTGGATCGACGGCGCCCCCGCAATCTCCGCCTCGGTGGCGGATGGGCCGACCGTGCGTTCGGGCGGCTTCACCCTCGCCACAGGGCTGGGGAGGGCCATCAGCCTGAGTCCTGCAACCGTGCGCGCCCCGGCCAGCGGCCAGGGCCGCCTACGCGCCCTGTCCTTGGCTGGTGACTTGTTCGAGAACCTGGACGCCGTCATAGGGCCGCCTAAGGCCGCCCTGGGCGATCTCGGCTCACCCGTACTCGCCCGCTATCGCCTCCGCCTGGATTTCCCCGCCCGACTCCTGCATCTCACGCCGGCCGAGCGCTGAACTCCAAACGCAAAAGGCCCCGGCGCGAGCCGGGGCCTTTCCAGTTTCAAGAGCGCTGCGCCCTAGTGCGCGACGTTGCGCCAGATCCGCCGGTAGCTCGCGTAGAGCAGGCCGGCGAAGATGATCAGGTAGATCATCGCGCCGAAGCCGAACTGCTTGCGATCCTCCATCTTGGGCTCGGCGGCCCACATCAGGAAGGCGGCGACGTCGGTGGCCTGGTTCTTCACCGTCGATGGCGTGCCATCGTCGAAGGTCACCTTGCCGTCGGCCAGGGGCGGCGGCATGGCGATGAAGCCGCCTTTCGGCACGTTATGGTGGTCGCCCTTCCAGAACGCGGCGAGGTCGCCGGCCATGTAGGGATTGTAGTACTTGCCGGCCGGGACCTCGAGGGCCGCCGGCGGGTTCGGATAGCCGCTCACGATCGAGGCGATATAGGCCGGGCCGCCTTCGCGGGCCTTGGCGATCACCGACAGGTCCGGCGGCAGGGCGCCGCCGTTCGAGGCGCGGGCCGCAGCTTCGTTCGGGAACGGAGATGGGAAGCGGTCGGCCGAGCTGGCCGGACGCTGGATCACGTCGCCGGTTTCCGAGTCGATGTCGTTGACCTGGATATCGGCGGCCAGCGCCTTCACCACAGGGTTGTCGTTCGAGTTCGGATAGCGCGGATCGTAGAATGGACCGCCCTTGTCGCCCAGGTTGCGGAACGACAGCAGGTGCATCGCGTGGCAGGCCGCGCAGACCTCGCGATAGACCTTGTAGCCGCGTTGCAGCTGGGCCGCATCGTACTTGCCAAACGGACCCGCGAACGAGAAGTCGATCTTCGCCGGCTCCTCAGGGTGCGTCGCCGCCACGGCCGAGCCGCTGATCAGCGCGAGCCCCAAGGCCGCGAGGGCAAAACCTTTGCGCAGCATTGAGGCTCAACCCTTCTTTTCAGGCGACGCCACGGCGCCAGCCGGCGTCGAGGCGGGATGCGACAGGACCGGCTCGGAGATCGATTCCGGCACGGGCAACGGGGTCTCGGTCAGGCCCAGCAGCGGCGTGATCACGAGGAAGTAGGCGAA
This sequence comes from Phenylobacterium immobile (ATCC 35973), assembly GCF_001375595.1. Lineage (NCBI taxonomy): Bacteria > Pseudomonadati > Pseudomonadota > Alphaproteobacteria > Caulobacterales > Caulobacteraceae > Phenylobacterium > Phenylobacterium immobile. The sequence continues at coordinate 249,630 of NZ_CVJQ01000002.1, forward strand.
GTAGTAGAGGGTCGCGATGCGCGAGAGCCAGACGAAGCTGTTCAGGTCCGCGTCCAACAGGGTCAGCGTCTTGAAGTGGCCCAGCACCGGATCATCCGGCAGCTTGCCGCCGCAGTAGCCGAGCACGCAGCACGCCAGCACGAAGATGAAGAAGTACAGGCGCGCCGTCGGACGGTAACGCATCGAGCGCACCCGCGAGGTGTCGAGCCAGGGCAGGATGAACAGCATGATGATCGCGCCGAACATGGCGATCACGCCGCCCAGCTTGTCCGGCACCGCGCGCAGGATCGCGTAGAACGGCAGGAAGTACCATTCCGGGACGATGTGCGCCGGCGTCACCAGCGGGTCAGCGGGGATGTAGTTGTCGGCATGGCCGAGCGCGTTCGGATTGTAGAACACGAAGGCCGCGAACATGATCAGGAACAGCGCGATCGCGAAGCCGTCCTTCACCGTATAGTACGGATGGAAGGGCACGGTGTCGGCCTTCGACTTCACGTTCACGCCCGTCGGGTTGCCGTTGCCGGGCACGTGCAGCGCCCAGATGTGCAGGATCACCACGCCGGCGATCATGAACGGCAGCAGATAGTGCAGCGAGAAGAAGCGGTTCAGCGTCGGGTTATCGACCGCGAAGCCGCCCCACAGCAGGGTGGTGATCGCGTCGCCGACGACCGGCAGCGCGCCCAGGAGGTTGGTGATCACGACCGCGCCGTGGAAGCTCATCTGACCCCAGGGCAGAACGTAGCCCATGAAGGCGGTGGCCATCATCAGCAGGTAGATCACGCAGCCCAGGATCCACAGCACTTCGCGTGGCGCCTTGTAGGAGCCGTAGTAGAGGCCGCGGAACATGTGGATGTAGACCGCGATGAAGAACATCGAGGCCCCGTTGGCGTGGGTGTAGCGGATCAGCCAGCCGTAGTTGACGTCGCGCATGATGTGCTCGACCGACGCGAACGCGTAGTCGACGTGAGGCACATAGTGCATCGCCAGGATGATGCCGGTGACGATCTGCATGCCCAGGCACAGGGCCAGGATGCCGCCGAAGGTCCACCAGTAGTTGAGGTTCTTGGGCGTGGGGAAATCGACGACCGAGTCCCAGCCCAGGCGAATGATGGGAAGCCGCGTGTCGAGCCAGCGCTCGAAACCGGTCTTCGGCTCGTATGTGGAATGTCCGCTCATCAGTGTCAGCCGATCTTGACCTTGGTGTCGGAAAGGAACTCGTAGTCCGGAACCGCCAGGTTCTTGGGCGCGGGGCCCTTACGGATACGGCCGGAGGTGTCGTAGACCGAGGCGTGGCAGGGGCAGAACCAGCCGCCGTACTCGCCGCCGCCGAAGGTCGGCACGCAGCCCAGGTGGGTGCAGGTGCCGACCAGGATCAGCCAGTTGGCCTTGCCCGGCTTGTGACGGGCCTCGTCCGGCTGCGGATCCCGCAGCGAAGCGCCGTCGTCCTTGATCGCCGCGGCGATCTCAGCGGGGGTGCGGTTGCGCACGAACAGCGGCTTGCCGCGCCATTTCACGACGACCTGCTGGCCTTCGACGACCTTGCCCAGATCGAACTCGATCGAGGCCAGAGCGCGCGTGTCGGCGGCTGGGTTCATCTGGTCGACGAACGGCCACGCGAGGCTCGCGACAGCGCCCACGGCGGCCGCACCGGCCGCGATATGGATGAAGTCGCGACGGTTCGGGTCGTCGCCCGGAACGTGCGGATCGGGATTAGCGCCCACGACGGTGTCGGCCACCTTAAAGCTACCCTTTGGTTGAGACGCCTCCGCGGGGAGCGAAAGCATCCTGCCTTTGGACCCCACCAGACAGTCTGGTAAAGGGCCATCCTCCGAAACAGGCTTGGGGGTCGGACTATTCACCGAAGCGGGCGCGATCTTCGCAAACCGTGACTGTGAGTCGTCTCTCGTTCCCCCGGGCCTGACCCGTGGCGGATCGCTTAGAATGCGTTTGGTCCTTTTTCAACCTGACATTCCGCAAAACGTCGGTGCGGCGCTGCGTCTTGGCGCTTGTCTGCGCACCCCGGTGGACATCATCGAGCCCTGCGGCTTCCCGCTTTCTGCACCCGGCGTGCGGCGCGCGGCCATGGATTACGCCGATCAGATTGAATTCACACGGCATTCCGGATGGACCAGCTTCCAGGCCAGTCCCCAGCGCAAAGCTGGCCGCCTTCTGCTCTTCAGCACACGTGCCGCGTTGCCGATCCATGACTTTGTTTTCCGTCCCAGCGACCTGCTGATGGTCGGACGTGAGAGCGCGGGCGTGCCGGACGACGTCCATGACGCTGCGGACGAGCGGATTTTCATCCCTCTGGCGGCCGGCGCGCGCTCATTCAATGTCACGGTCGCCGCCGCGATCGGCCTCGCGGAAGCGTTGCGCCAGACCGGGCTATTTCCTAAGGCCTCCACATGAGCACCGCCGACACCCTCGTCAGCCCTGAAACGGAGCGCGCCCGCGCCTGGTTCGATTCCCTGCGCGACCGCATCGTCGCCGAGTTCGAACGGCTCGAGGAAGAGGCGCCCGCCGACCTCTATCCCGGCGAACCAGGCCGCTTCGAGCTGAAGCCCTGGATCCGCGAGGCCGGCGGCGGCGGCGTCATGGGCTTCCTGCGGGGCCGCTTCTTCGAAAAGTGCGGCGTGCACATCTCGCTGGTCCACGGGACCTTCAGCGAGGAGATGGCCAGGACCATGCCGCACATCGGCGAGGACCGGCGCTTCACGGCGACGGGGATCAGCCTGATCGCCCACATGACCAATCCCCGCGTGCCGGCCGTGCACATGAACACCCGCTACATCGCCACCACCAAGGGCTGGTTCGGCGGCGGCGCGGACCTGACGCCGACCCTCGATGAACAGCGCAGCCAGGAGGCCGACGACGCCCGCCTGTTCCACGCGACCTTCCAGGCCGCCTGCGACACCTATGACCCGGCCTGGTATCCGGACTTCAAGGACCGTTGCGACAAGTACTTCTACCTCCCACACCGCAAGGAGCCCCGTGGCGTGGGCGGCATCTTCTACGACCATCACGACAGCGGCGACTGGGAGCGCGACTTCGCCTTCACCCGCGACGTCGGCGAGGCCTTCCTCAACGTCTATCCGAAGATCGCCCGCCATCGCATGGATGAGCCCTGGACCGAGGCCGACCGCCAGGAGCAACTGGTGCGCCGCGGCCGCTACGTCGAATTCAACCTGCTCTACGACCGCGGCACGATGTTCGGCCTCAAGACCGGCGGCAATATCGAGTCTATCCTGTCGTCGATGCCGCCGCTCACGGCTTGGCCCTAGACCGCCGACCGCAGGCGGGCGAGCAAACCGGCGCGATCTTCACTGAACCCGCCGGCGATCCAGTCCTCCTCCACAGCGCGAAGGGCCGCGCCCACGGCGGGTCCGCGGGGAACGCCGGCGGCCAGGGCGTCCTCCCCGCCCAAGGGGAAGCGCGGCGGTGTCCACGTCGCCGCCAGGGCTGCGGCGGCGCCCATGTCCGTCCGCCCCGCCGCCTGCGCCAGCAGGGCGCGATCCTTGAAAACTTCCGTCCCTAGCCGATAGATCGCCGCGCGTGGATCTTCGCCGACCTGAAACGGCGGCCCTGCGGCCGCAGCGACGAGCCGATCACGCTCAGCGCGTGACAATCTCAGGCGTTGGGCCAGCGCCGCCGTCTGCCCCGCCGGGATCAGGGCGGCGAACCGCAGCAGGGGGTCCTGGCTCGCCAGTGCCGCGAAATGCGCGAGGCTTGCGCCGTCGCCGATCACCGCCGCCAGGACGCCCGCCTCCGCCATCAGCCGCACGGCGGCTTGCGGATTTTCCGCCGCCAGCAGCTTCTTGAATTCCGCCCAGATCCGCTCGGCCGCCAGGCTGGCGACGCGGTCAGCGACGGCCGCGCAGGCCTGCAGCGCCGCGCGATCGGCCTCCCCCTGCCCGTACCAGGCGTAAAACCGAAAGAAGCGCAGCGCGCGCAGATAGTCCTCCGCAAGCCTTTGCGCAGGATCGCCGACAAACACGATCCGCCCGGCGCGCGCATCGGCCACGCCGCGCCCCGTCGGGTCGAAGATCGTACCATCGCGCAGGGCGTAGAGGCTGTTCAGGGTGAAGTCGCGACGTCGCGCGTCCTCGGCCCAGTCTTGGGTGAAGGCGACCACTGCGCGCCGTCCATCGGTCTCCACGTCGCGCCGCAGGGTGGTCACCTCGACAGGCCGCCCCTGCCAGACCGCCGTAACCGTACCGTGCTCAACGCCCGTCGGCACCGCGCGGACGCCGGCGCGCCTCAGCGCAGCGATCGTCTGGTCGGGATTGAGGATCGTGGCGATATCAATGTCGCTGATCGGCTGGGCGATGATGGCGTTGCGCACGCAGCCGCCAACGAAGCGCGCGCAGTCCGGGCCGCCAGCCGCCTCCAACGCGTCCATGACGGCGACGGTGGCGGCGTCGTCCAGCCAGGCTGCGCCCGCGAGGTTCGGCGCCGGGTCAATCATAGAGCCGCTCGCGCAGACTGATGAAGATCCGGGCGGTCGCACCCCAGATCAACTGATCCTCGTGCGTCGCCGCATGGAACCGCCGCAGCCCCTGGCCGAAGTCGACTTCCTGCTCCTTGAAGGTCTCGGGGTTCATCAGGAAGGCGAAGGGCGCCTCGAAAATCACCGCCACCTCCGCCGGATTGGCCGCCAGCGTGAAGCCCGGCGCGATCAGGCCCACAACCGGCGTGATGTGGATGCCGCTGGTCGCGGTGGCGGCGTTCGACTGTCCGAGCGGCGTGACGAAGCTGGGCTCGAGACCGATCTCCTCCCAAGCCTCCCGAATCGCCGTCTCAGCGACCGTCTCGCCGGGATCGCAGCGACCACCAGGCAAGGCGACCTGGCCCGCGTGGCGCCGCATGGCGTCCGACCGCCGGGTCAGCAGCACGCTGTAGCCCCCCTCGCGCTGGACGAGGCCGATCAGGACCGCGGCTGGAAAGGCGTGGCCCGACGCATCAGCGGCCTGGCGATCCAGCGGGTCCAGGCGCTCGCTGAGCAGCCGGCTGAAATCGGGGTGTGTCACGCCTCGGCGTCCAATGGAAAGAACTGCTCCCCTGACATGACGCCCGAGACCCCCTCGCGCGCCTCGGCCAACGCCGCCAATTCGTAATAGACGGGTCGTGCGATCAGGGCTTCCAGGCCATGGCGCACCTCGACATAGGGCTTCAGCCCAGCCTCGCCGGCGCGCAGCCGGATCGGATGGTCGGCGTCCGCCGTCACGACGTCGCCGACGTTGGTCGTGAACCGCAGGCCCGCGTCGCTTGCCTCTACCGCCACGGCGACAAAAGGCGCGTCTTCCACCGTGATCTTCAGCTTCTCGACCGGCGTCACCAGCCAGTAGCCATCCGCTTCCAGCCGCAGGATTGTGGAAAACAGCCGCACCAGCGCGTCGCGGCGGATCGGCGCGCCGTCATGCCACCAGGCGCCGTCGCGGCGAATGACGATATTGATGTCGCCGCAAACGGACGGGTTCCAGTCCTGCACCGGCGGCAAGGCGCGCACCGCATCGGTCAAGCGCGCCAGGCCGGATGCGGAAGCAGACTCGTCCATCCCTCGAAGGTAGGCGGCGCGCCGCCCCACCTCAAGCAACGGTGCGTTTCAGGCGGCCCGGACGACTCCGGCGAGGTCGCGGTCGCCGCCGGGCGTCAACGCGCGCGCCAGCACGCGGCGCTGGTCCACCGGCCCGGGCAGCCGAATGTCGCCAGTGTGCGCCGAAGAAAAGCCGATGCGCTGGAAGTAGGCTTCATCGCCCACCAGCACGACGACCTGCTCCCCGGCCTCCGCCGCGGCGTCACAGGCGCGCTCGACCAGAACTTGCCCTATGCCGGCGCGCCGCTCAGCGCTCTCCACGGCCAGGGGCCCCAGAAAGACGATCGGCTTGTCGCCGACGCGCACCCGCCACAGGCGCACGACGCCCATCAAGCGGTCGCCCGCGAAGGCGCAGAACGACAGCTCGGGCGCAGCGGCGGCGATCTCGCGGACACGCTCGGACACCTTGGTGAAGCGGCCAGGGCCGAAGACCCTTTCGTAGAGGGCCTCGATTTCGGCTGCGTCCTGCAGCCGCTCGGATTGGAAAACGAGCGCCGCAGCGGGCGGAGAAGATTGGACGATCATGGGCGACTGCAAACTTGCGAGGACGGAAGGCGTTCCCGCGCCCGTGGTGGGCGCAGGTGCGGAACTATCGGTTGCGCTCAATCGCGCAGGCTTCGTCGCAGTCGCATGGTGGAGCCCTTCGCCCGCCATTGGAGCGGCGCAAATACGGCCGCCTCACCGCCTCGTCAACGCTACATCAGCGCTTCGGCCGTTGCGGACCGCTGGCTCAACCGCCTAGTTAGGTTCACCCATGCCCGAGACCGACGATATTTCAGCCCGCGCCTTGCTACGGCAGCGAGACTACCTGTTCTTCCTTGGCACGCGCTGGGCGGGCTCGTTCACCCTGCAGATCCAGAGCGTCACGCTCGGGTGGCAAATGTACGCCGTGGCGCGGGAGACCCAATCGGTGCAGGTCGCCGCCATGATGGTCGGCATGATCGGCCTGGCGACCTTCGTGCCTCTGTTCTTCCTGGCCCTTCCGGCCGGCGAAATGGTTGATCGGCACAATCGCAAGCGGATCGTCCTGGCCTGCCTGGCCGGTCAGGCGACCAGCGTCTCCCTGCTGATCATCGCTACCGCCAACAATTTCGTCTCGATCCCCGTGTTGTTGATTTGCGCCGCCCTGTTCGGCGCCAGCCGCGCCTTCTTCAACCCGGCCACCCAGGCGCTAGGCCCGATGCTGGTGCCGCGCGCGCTGCTTCCGCGCGCGCTGGCCTGGAGTTCGCTCTCCGCCCAGACCGCCAACATCGCCGGACCTGCGGCGGCCGGCATCCTGCTCACCCAGTCGCCGTTGCTGGCCTATGCCGCCGCACTGGCGCTCTATTTCGTGTCCGCCGTCTCGATCTCAATGGTGCGGGGGAACACGACGCCGATCGCGCAACCGGGGTCGCGATGGACCCTGATCAAGGAGGGGCTGGTCTACGTCTGGCGCGCCAAGATCGTCTTCGGCGCTATCACGCTGGACCTTTGCGCGGTCCTGCTCGGGGGCGCCACCGCCCTACTGCCCGCCTTCGCCCGCGACGTCCTGCACGTCGGCGCCGACGGCTTCGGCCTGCTGCGCTCCAGCCCGGCGATGGGCGCCACCCTCGTCGCCCTGATCCTCGCCGTCCGGCCGGTTCGCGGGAACGCCGGCCTGGTCATGCTGGGCGGCGTCGCGACCTTCGGCTTGGCCACGATTATCTTCGGCCTGTCGCGCAGCCTTTGGCTATCGATGGCCGCTCTGGCGCTCCTGGGCGCCGCGGACATGATCTCGGTCTATGTGCGCCAGACCCTGGTTCAGCTGGTGACGCCCGACCCCATGCGCGGACGGGTCAGCGCCGTCTCCAGCCTGTTCATCGGCGCCTCCAACGAACTCGGCGAGGTGGAGAGCGGTCTCATCGCGCGCTTGCTTGGGCCCGTGGGCGCAGCCCTCTTCGGCGGTGTCGGCGCCATCGCGATCACTGGCGTCTGGGCCAAGCTCTTCCCCGACCTGCGCAAGGCCGACCGGCTCATATGACCTGGCGGATCCAGCGCCTCGGCGTCCGCGAGGACGTCATGCGCTTCGGCATCGCGCACCCCGGACCGACTAGCCGGCCAGCCTCGCCAGCGCCTCGCCAGTCAGCCTCCGCACGGTCCACCCATCCATCGCCGCAGCGCCCAACCGGTCGTAGAAGCCGATGGCCGACGCGTTCCAGTCCAGCACCGCCCACTCCAGCCGTCCCAGGCCTTCAGCGACGCAGCGGCGCGCCAGGCCGGCGATCAGGGCCACACCCGCGCCCTCCCCGCGGGCCTGCGGCGCGACGAAGAGGTCCTCGAGATAAATCCCGTGTCGGCCGACGAAAGTCGAATAGCTGTAAAACCAAAGCGCGAAGCCGACCGGCGCGCCATGATCCTCCGCGATGTCGCAGAAGGCCCGCGGGTTGGGCCCGAACAGGTCGCGCGCCAGGTCCGCCTCGGTGACGACCGCTTGATCCAAGAGTTGCTCGTAGTCAGCCAGGTCGCGGATGAAGCTGAGAATCGCGGCGACATCGTCTCGCGCCGCAGGTCGGACGCAGAGGGTCACCGGTTCTCCGACATCCAGGTCCGGAGCGCCTGCAGAAACGGCAAGGCGCCACGGAACTCCTCGAGGGTGATGCCGCCGCGCAGGTGCTCGATGCGTGGACGCAGAGCGTCCATGGTGCCAGCGTAGGCCTTGCGGCCCTTGGGCGTCAGCGAAACACGCTTGCGGCGGCGGTCAGCCGGATCGCCGGCGACGCTGATCAAACCGGTGGTCTCCATGGCTTTGAGCGTGTGGGTGAAGCCGCTACGGCTCGCCTGCAGCGAATCGGCCAGGTCAGCGGGTGTCGCAGCGTCGCCGCGGCGCGTCAGATGGTTCAACACTTCGAATTGCGGATAGGTCAGGTCCGCGGTCAGACACAGGGTGACGGTCGTGCGCAGCAGATGCTCGATTTGATTGATCTCGTCGAAAACCTGCACATCCGGATGTTCAGCCACAGTGGCCATCGAAAACCCCGCCCGTGATTCGTCAGCAGTTTAGATCGTTCGATATCGTTACTTAAGGCTCATCACCTAGACCTTCCGCGCCTAAGGCTTCGTTGACAGGGCCTCCGCCAAACCCAGCCGCGCCAATTCATCGGCCCGTTCATTATGCTCGTGACCGGCGTGACCCTTGATCCAACGCCAATCCACTTGGTGACGCAGGCGCGCGGCGTCGAGGCGCTTCCAAAGGTCGTCATTCTTCACCGGCTTCTTGTCGGCGGTGCGCCATCCCCGCGCCTTCCAGCCGTGGATCCACTCGCCGATCCCCTTCTGGACGTATTGGCTGTCAGTATGAAGTTCGACCGCGCACGGCTTGGTCAGGGCGTCCAGCGCCTGGATCGCCGCCATCAGTTCCATGCGATTGTTTGTCGTAGCCCGCTCCCCGCCGCGAATTTCCTTGCGGGTATCGCCCCAGAAAAGGACCGCGCCCCAACCCCCGGGACCGGGATTTCCTGAGCAGGCGCCGTCCGTGTAGATCACAACCTTCGGAGTCATGACCGACCGAACAGCACGAGGTCGGGAGCGCTGCGGTGCACCGCCAATTTGCGCTCGTATTCCAGCGGATCCTTGGGGCGCACCAGCGCGCCTTCGGGTGTCGAACCCCAGTCGGCCAGACGCGTCAGGAAGAACCTCATCGCCGCGCCATGGGCGAGCGCCGGCAGGGCCGCGCGCTCAGCCGCCGACAGTGGCCGCACCTGCTCATAGCCGGCTACGAGCGCGCGCGCCGCCGTAATGTTGAAGGATCCGTCGGCTTCGAAACACCAGGCGTTCAGCGCCACCGCCACGTCATAGGCCAGAGCGTCCGTGCAGGCGAAATAGAAGTCGATGGCGCCGGCGAAAGCATCGCCGGCGAAGAAGACGTTATCCGGGAAGAAATCGGCGTGGATCACGCCCTGCGGCAATCCTTCCGGCCAGGCTGCGGCGAGCCGTTCGAGATCGCCGCGGATCGTCTCCGCCAGGCCGGGCTTCAGACGATCAGCGGCTTCGCCCAACGGCGCGAACATCCCCGCCCAGGCTGCCTGGCCCAGGTCGTTGGGACGCTGTTCGGGGAAGCCCTGGGCCGCGACATGCATCGCAGCGAGCCCTCGCCCTGCCTCCCGGCACTGGGCGATGCTGGGTCGGCGCACGGAGAGACCCTTGAGGAAGGCTACGATGGCGCAGGGCTTGTCGCGCACCATCTGCAACGTTCGCCCTTCCCGATCGGCCATGGGGGCCGCGCAAGCGTAGCCGTGATCAGCCAACCACGTCATCAGATCCAGGAAGAACGGCAGGTCGTTCGGATTCGTGCGCCACTCGAAGACCGTCAGGATGTAGCGCCCGAGATCGGTCTCCAGCAGGAAGTTCGAGTTCGACACGCCCTCGGCGATGCCCTTGAAGGCGACCGCCTGACCGAGGTCATAGGTCGCGAGCAGACCCGCGAGTTCGTCCTCGTTGATATCGGTATAGACCGCCATGGGCCGCCCATTGCGGCGCCCAGCGACAGTGGTCAAGCACGCCCATGGCCCCTATCGTCGTGTTTCGAAGGAGACTTATTTGCAACGGCTAGGCATCCGCACCGCGCTCTATCGCGCCTTGGGCGGTGTGATGGTGGCCCTGGCCTTCGCCGGCGTGTTCCTGCCGGTGCTGCCGACGACGCCCTTCCTGATCGTGGCCGTTTGGGCTTTCGCGCGCTCCTCTCCCGAACTGGCCGAGCGATTGCGCGACCATCGCCGCTTTGGTCCCTACATCAGGCGCTGGGAGGAAAAGCGCGCCATCCCCCGCAGCGCCAAGGCCGCCTCGGTGATCGGCATGAGCGTAAGCTTCGCCTTGCTGGTCGCCGCTGGGCGAGGCCTTTGGGTCAACGCCGGCGTCGGCGCCATCCTGCTCTGCGTAGCAGCTTACGTCCTCAGCCGGCCTTCGCAGTAGGATTTCGGCGATAGATTTCGCTGGGCCACCGCTTGTGGACCCAGAACCACTCCGCCGGCCGGGCGCGGATGCGGTCTTCGATGAAGGCGTTCACCCGTGCGACGCCCGCCTCGATGTCCGCCGGCCGGTCACCGGTGTCGACCAGGACGATCGGGTCGTGAACAATCACCCGGAAGCGCGCCTTTTCGATCCGCTGGACCGACATGGGCACGATCGGCGCCGCGAACCGCAGCGCAAAGCTCGACGGCCCAGGTGCGGTGTGGGCCGGCAGGCCGAACAGCGGCGAGGCGATCCCGCCATTGAATTTCTGATCGTTCATCAGCGCGACCGACTCGCCGCGCGCCAGCGCTCGCAGCAGCGACCGCGCCCCATCGCCGCCCTTCGGCGCGAACAGCCGCACCCCGTAGCGGAAGCGGCTGGCGCGAATCCGGGCGTCGACGTGCGGATTGTTCGTGGCGCGATAGGTGATCTGGCAGTCGACGCCGGCATGGATGATCACCGCGGGCATGATCTCGAAGGATGAGAAGTGTCCGGAGATGAACACCGCCGGCCCGCCGCCGCCGGCGATTCGCACCAGAGCCTCGGCGTTCACCACCTCCACGCGGGATGGATCAGCGATGATGCGGTCCAGGATTGGAAACTCTGCGAACCAGCGCCCCAGGTGACCCCAGCTTTCCTTCACCAAAGAGTCGATCGCAGTGGGCGAAGCCTCGGGAAAGGCGATGGCCATGTTGACCCGCATGACGTGGTCGGCGCTGGTCAGCGGGCCCAGCCAGCGGAAGAGCCAGGCGCCGAAATCTGAGGCCGCATCGATCGGCGCCAGGCGCGCAAGACCCGCGGCGACGTCATAGGCTAACGCCTCCAGCCTCCAGCCGATGTCCCGTGCGAACGACGCCATGTCCCCTGATAGGGCGAGCCGTGGCGTCAGCGCAAACCTCGCGCTATCACGGAGGCATGCCTGACAATGATCCCAGCCTCGACCTTCTGGAGCTTTCCGAACTCGATCCCTTCCTGCTGGAGCTGAACGCCGCGGCGGCGGAGGCCATCCTGCCGCTGTTCCGCGCCGACCACGGCCTGATCGACAAGGGCGGCGCCAAGGGCTTTGATCCTGTCACGGAAGCGGACAAGGGCGCAGAGCGGGCCATCCGCAAGTTGATCGAGACCCGCTATCCTCACCATGGCGTCATCGGCGAGGAATACGGCGAAGACCGGCCCGACGCCGAGTTCGTCTGGGTGCTGGATCCCGTGGATGGAACGCGGGCCTTCATCGCCGGCTTGCCCCTCTGGACCACGCTCATCGGCCTGCGCCGCCATGGCAGGCCCGTCTTGGGGTCCATCGGCCAACCCTTCCTGGACGAGATCTATATCGGCTCCGCGGACGGTTCCCGGCTGGTCTGGCTGGGCGAGGAGAGGCCGATCCAGGCTCGCGTCTGCCCGAGGCTTTCCGACGCCATCATCGCCACCACCGATCCGGAAACCTGTTTCGATGGGGCGGAAGCCGCCGCCTGGAGCCAGGTCCGCGCCGCGGCGCGCCTCGCGCGCCTGGGCTGCGACGCCTACGCCTACGCCATGGTGGCGGCCGGAACGATGGACATGGTGATCGAAGCCGGCCTCAAGGCCTGGGACATCGACGCCGCCATCCCGGTCATCGAAGGCGCCGGCGGGGTCGTCACCGACTGGCGCGGCGCCCCGGTCGGACCGAACGGCGGCCAAGTGGTCATCGCCGGCGACCGCGCCTGCCTCGACGACGCGCTCGTGGCGCTGAAGCGATCTGCGAAGGACGCCTAAACCGCCGAGACAACGATGTCATGACCGGGACACGCCCGGCGATGACGATCCTTAAACTAGGCCTTGGGTTTCGCCGTCGCCTTCGGCTTGGCCGGAGCCTTCGCCTTGGCGGCGGCCGGCTTCGCAGCGGCCTTCGCCAGCGCCTTGGCCTTCGCCGCGGGCTTCGCAGCTGCAGCCTTGGTCGGCGCGGGCTTCTTCACCGCCGGCGCCTTGACGGTCGCGGGCTTCTTGGCTGCCGCGGCTTTCTTCGGCGCGGCCTTCGGGGGCGCGGGCGCCTTGGCCGGCTCAGGGGCCAGATCGACGTCAGCGATGATCGGCGCGGCGGCGGATTCCAGGTCTGGCGCCGGCTGCACGATCACTGGCTCGGGCTCTGGCGACGACGAGGGCAGAGGTTCAGCGGCCGGCTTCACTGCAGGTTCGGCGACCTTGCCGGTCAGGGCGTCCAGGACCTTCTGGAAGAAACTACGCATGTCGTCGGTCTCCATGAGGATTTCGTGGAACGCGCCGGGGACTTCGACCAACCGCGCTTGCGGCAGGGCCCGTGCGGCGGCGACGCTGGCCGCGTTGTCGACAATCGACTCAAGTTCCGCAGTGAGAATCGTAACCGGCGTCTTGATTCCTGCCAATGTGGCTGGCTTGGCCAGAGCCGCCGTCGCCGAGAGGCCAAAGTCGAGCCAGCCCCAGGTCGGCGCGCCCAGAGCCAATTGCGGCGCGGTCGCCAGCAAGGCGGCGGTGCGCGCGTACCGGCCGGCGTCATGGGTCAGCCGGTTGCCGGCGAAGCGCTGGTAGAAGGGATCGATGTCGACGTGCGGTTGCACATAGTCCCCGCCGCGGCCGATTAGGATCATGGCCTTGGCCGCCAGATGGGCCGCAGGCGCCGGCGTGTTTCCCAGCTCAATGCCCAGCATTGGCGCCGACAGCACGATCTCGTCGAAGGCCGCGCCCCTGGCCGCCGCCAGCAGGGTCAGGCATCCGCCCATCGAATGGCCGATCGCGATCCAGGGCCTGGGCAACCTTTCGGCGAAGGCGGCGATGACGGCGTCGAAATCCGCCAGGAAGGGTGCAAACCCGCCGACCGCGTGACCGCGCATCGGGTCGGCAAGCAGCCGGTCTGAGAGTCCCTGCCCGCGCCAGTCGTGGACCAGGACGACAAACCCACGCGCCGTCATTTCCGCGATGGTCTCGAAGTACTTCTCGATGGGTTCGGTGCGCCCGGGGCTGAAGATGATCGCGCCGCGCGGCGCCGCGTCCGGCTGGAACAGCGCTGTCCGCAGCCGCACCCCGCCATGGCCCACCACCCATTCGGCCTGGGCGGCGCTGGGCACGGGCGCGGCCGGGATCGCGAAGAGCGGCGCGGGATCAGCCATCGCTAGCTGAACATCGCCTTCAATATGGGTTGCATCTTCATCGCCAACCCCATGTTGGACAGCTTCAACCTACCGGTGAACATCGCCTTGGCCGGATCAAGCCGGCGTTCGCCCAGGGCCACCAGGTCGGCCAGGGTCGTGCGGATGGTCAGGTCGGCGGCCTTCTGCTCATTCGTGGCGCCGTCGCGAGTCACGTGGATGAAGCCTTCACCCTTCAGGTCGATGAGGATTGACTGATCCAAGTCGGCAAGAGCCGCGCTCTTCCCGTTCAGCCAGCCGGTCACGTCTTCAAGGGTCGCCATGGCGACAGTCTTGCCGTGAACAGGGGCGAAATCAAACCTTGAAGCTGGTGAACCGGCGCCCATCTAGGGCGGGAAGACGCTGGATTTCCAGGTCTTCTGGACCGTGCGGCGCTGAATCCGGGCCGGGCGGGACACCCTGAACGCAACCTTGCTGCCTGAAGAAGGATGTGAACGCACATGCGTACGATCGACTTTTCCCCCCTCTATCGCTCCGTCGTGGGCTTTGACCGGCTGGCCTCGCTGCTCGAGACCGCAGCCGCTGACGCCGCCACCGGCTACCCGCCCTACAACATCGAGCGCACAGACGAGAACGCCTACCGCATCGACATCGCGGTCGCCGGCTTTCGTCCTGAAGACCTGAACATCGAGGTCAAGGAGAACCTCCTGACCGTCCAGGGCCAGAAGCCCGCCAACGACGACGCCCGTCGCTACCTCCACCGCGGCCTGGCCGAACGGAACTTCGAACGCAAGTTCCAGCTGGCCGACTATGTGGTGGTGGAAAGCGCCAACCTCGCCGATGGCCTGCTCTCCATCGCCCTGAAGCGCGAACTCCCCGAGGCGCTGAAGCCCCGCCGGGTCGAGATCAGCACACAACCCACCGCCCCGCTGATCGAGGGCGCGGCGGCTCAAGCCGCGTAAGCGGGCGACAGCCGCAAAGACTGGAGGGCGGCGTCTTCGGGCGCCGCCCTTTTCTATTCGGCTCGCGGCCGATAGCCCGCGTACAGCGCCTGCGCCGCTTCACGCAGCAGCCCCATCTCGACGGCGGCGCCGGCCGCTCGCAACTGCTGTGAGCCCTGGCCGGCGGCCAGGATGGAGGCGTCTTCACAGGCTATGACCACCCGCGCCACACTTGCCCTCGCCAGGCGCTGACCGCAGGAGGCCGCGCCGCTGGAGCGTTCGCCGCAAGGCTCGAGGGTGACATAGGCCGTAGCGCCCGCGGCCTGGTCGCCAGCCTGCGCCAGAGCGCGTTCCTCGGCGTGCGGCCGGCCGCCCTCGCCCGTCGCGCCTTCGCCGACGACGCGACCGTCGTGGACGATGACGCAGCCCACGGACGGATTGTCTCCGGTCAGGCCGAGGCCGGACTGAGCCAGGACGATCGCCCGGCGCATGAAGACCTCGTCCGCTGTCACGGCAACTTGTTGGCGCGGCTCGCGTCGAGATATTTGGCCGAGATCGGCTTAAGATCGGCGTCGAGCTCGATGACCAGCGGGTTGCCGGTCGGGACCTCAATGCCCATGATTTCATCGCTGCCCAGGCCCCAGAGCAGCTTGACGATCGCGCGCAGGGAATTGCCGTGGGCGGCCACCAGCACGGTCTCGCCGGACTTCAGCACGGGCGCGATCTCGGTCTCCCAATAGGGCTGCACCCGGGCCAGCGTGGTCTCCAGGCTCTCGGTCAGGGGCAGGTCGGCGCCCGCGTAGCGACGGTCCCCCTGGAAATCATACTCGCCGCCCGGGGCCAGTTCCGGCGGCGGCGTGTCGTAAGACCGACGCCAGATGCGGACCTGCTCCTCGCCGTGCTTGGCGGCGGTCTCGGTCTTGTTGAGGCCGGTCAGCCCGCCGTAGTGGCGCTCGTTCAGGCGCCAGTCCTTGATCTCGGGCACGAAGGCCTGCCCCGCCGCGGCCAGCGCCAGCCACGACGTGCGAATGGCTCGCGTCAGCACCGACGTATAGACGCGGTCGATCGCGATGCCCTCGGCCTTGATCAGTTCGCCGCCCTTCCTGGCCTGGGCCTCGCCCTCGGCGGTGAGGTCGACGTCCACCCATCCGGTGAAGCGGTCTTCGAGGTTCCACTGGCTCTGGCCGTGGCGGAGCAGGATCAGGGTCGGCAAGGCGGGCTCTCCGGTTTTCTGGCGAACGGTCCTGCCAGACGCAGGCGGTTGGCCGCAAGGGCGAACAGCCGCTATAGCTTCGCGCGATGCTCGATCGCTTCTACATGCCGCTGCTGGCCCTGGCGGCGCTGGCCGCCATCGGTCTGTCGCTGGTTTGGCCGCAGGGCCTGGGCGACCGCTCGCCCGCGCCCTTCGGCCATGAGCCCGAGCAGCGCACGCCGGCCGTGCGCGCCGCCATGCAGCGCGAGGCCGAGGCCGCCCAGCGTCGAGACGCCCAGACGCGCGCGACCTTGCGGGAAATGCAGGCCCAGACCGTGGCGCCCGTCCAATGAGCGACCCTGATCCCAGCGCCATCGGCCCCATCGCCATCGGTCGACGCGTACTGGCCGCTGAGGCCGCCGCGCTCCAGGCCCAGGCCGACCAACTGGGTGAGAGCTTCGCCCGCGCCGTCGAGACTCTGGCCGTCGCCAAAGGCCGCATCGTTGTCACCGGCGTCGGCAAGTCCGGCCACGTCGGCCGCAAGATCGCCGCCACCTTCGCGTCCACCGGCGCGCCAGCCGTCTTCGTCCATGCCGCCGAGGCCAGCCACGGCGACCTGGGCATGATCGGCGCTGACGACGTCATCATCGCCCTTTCCAAATCGGGCGCCGTCGCCGAGCTGGCGGACGTGATCGCCTACGCCACCCGATTCCGCATTCCTCTGATCGCCCTCACCGCTGAGCCAGACAGCACGCTTGGGCGCGCCGCCGACGTGGTCCTCCAGCTGGCCGCCGCCGCCGAGGCGACCGACGCGGTCTCCGCGCCCACCACGTCCACCACGCTGCAGATCGCGCTCGGCGACGCCCTCGCCGTGGCCCTCTTGGAACGCCGTGGCTTTGCGCCCGAGGATTTCCGCGTCCTCCACCCCGGCGGCAAGCTGGGCGCCATGCTGCGCAGCGTCGGCGACCTCATGCACGGCGGCGAGGAGACTCCGTTGGTCGGCCTGGATACGCCCATGGACAGGGCGTTGCTTGTCATGACCGAACGCCGCTGGGGCGTCCTGGGCGTCGTCGACGGCGAGGGCCGCCTGGTCGGCGCCATCACAGACGGCGACCTGCGCCGCCACATCGACGGCCTCATGACCCACACCGCCGCAGAGGTCATGACGCCTGGCCCCAAGAAGACCGTGCCGCCGACGCTGCTGGCCTCCGAGGCCCTGGCCCTGATGAGCGATCCGGCGCCGGCGGTCACAGTGCTGTTCGTCGTCGAGGCCGGCCGGCCCGTCGGCATCCTCCATGTCCACGACCTGCTCCGCGCCGGCGTGATGTAGCCATAAGGGCCCTGAATGCTCGGCAAGCCGCGCGACGACCTTTCGCCCAACAGCTTCGACTACGAGATCTGGCCTCTGGTGAAGGCGACCGGCTTTCGCGAATATGACGCGCGCTGGATCTTCGGGCCCGAAATCAACTTGCTGGGCGTCCAGGCCCTGGGCCTCGGGCTCGGAACCTACATCCATCAGTTGGGGCTCAGGCGCATCGTCGTCGGCCATGACTTCCGCAGCTATTCGCTCTCGATCAAACAGGCCCTGACGCTCGGCCTCGTATCCGCCGGGTGCGAGGTGATCGACATCGGTCTCGCCACTTCGCCGATGGCCTATTTCGCGCAGTTCGATCTGGATGCGCCGGCTGTCGCCATGGTCACGGCCAGCCACAACGAGAACGGCTGGACCGGCGTGAAGATGGGCGCCGCTCGCCCGCTGACCTTCGGCCCCGAGGAGATGGCCCGTCTCAAGGCCATCGTCCTCGACGGGGCCTGGACGCCGCGACCCGGCGGCACGGTGGCCCACGTCGGCGGCGTGCGCGAACGCTACATCGCCGAGGCTTCCGATCACGTCCGCCTGACCCGTCCTCTCAAGGTGGTCTGCGCCTGCGGCAATGGCACGGCGGCGGCCTTTGCGCCCGAGGCCCTGCGTCGGATGGGCGTCGAGGTGGTCTATGAGATGGACTGCGAGCTCGACTGGAGCTTCCCGCGCTACAATCCGAACCCCGAAGACACCGTGATGCTGCACGCCATGGCTGAGGCCGTGCGCGAACACGGCGCGGACCTGGCGCTTGGTTTTGACGGCGACGGCGACCGCTGCGGCGTGGTCGACGACGAGGGCGAGGAGATCTTCGCCGACAAGATCGGCCTGATGCTTGCCCGCGACCTCGCACGCCTGCACCCCAATGCGACCTTTGTGGTCGATGTGAAGTCCACCGGCCTCTTCGCCACCGACCGGGTGCTGAAGGACCACGGGGCGAACACCGTCTACTGGAAGACCGGCCACTCCTACATCAAGCGCAAGACCGCCGAGCTCGGCGCGCTGGCCGGCTTCGAGAAATCCGGCCATTTCTTCTTCAACCCGCCGATCGGCCGCGGCTATGACGATGGGCTGGTGGCCGCCGCCGCGATCCTGTCGATGCTGGACCGCAATCCATCGCGCAAGCTCTCGGACCTGAAGCGCGCCCTGCCCGTGGCCTTCACCTCGCTCACCATGAGCCCGCGCTGCGCCGACGAGCTGAAGTACGGCGTGGCCGAGCGAATCGTCGCCGAATACCAGGCGCTCGCCCAGGCCGGCGGCAGCCTCCTGGGACGGCGAATCGTCGAGGTGATCACGGTGAACGGCGTCCGCGTCGCCCTGGAGGACGGCTCCTGGGTGCTGGTGCGGCCGTCCTCGAACAAGCCTGAACTGGTGGTCGTGGTCGAGAGCCTGCGGAGCGAGGACGACATGCGCGCCCTCTTCCGCGAGGAAGTTCGCCCAAGACTTGCGCGCTATCCGGAGATCGGCGCCTACAACCAGGAAATTTAGTCATATCACACGGGTAGACGACCAAGGTTCGGCCTTGGCGCCCACGGCGCCGCGTGATGAAAGCCGGCGAATTCTGACCGATCGAGGGGAATATCTATGCGCGTTGCGATGATTGGCACGGGCTACGTTGGTCTGGTGAGCGGGGCTTGCTTCGCTGATTTTGGTCACGTGGTGACCTGCATCGACAAGGACGAGAGCAAGATCGCGCGCCTGAAGGAGGGCGGCATCCCGATCTATGAGCCGGGCCTGGACCTTTTGGTGGCGACCAACGTCAAGGAAGGCCGGCTGTTCTTCACCACCGAGGCTGAGCAAGCCGTGCGTGAGGCCGATGCGGTGTTCATCGCCGTCGGCACGCCCTCGCGTCGCGGCGACGGCCATGCGGACCTGTCCTACGTCTACGCCGCCGCCGAGGAAGTGGCGGGCTACGTCGACGGCTTCACCGTGGTGGTCACCAAGTCCACCGTGCCCGTGGGCACCGGCGACGAGATCGAGGCGATCTTCAAGCGCGTGCGGCCCGACGCCGACGTGGCGGTGATCTCCAACCCCGAGTTCCTGCGCGAAGGCGCCGCCATCGAGGACTTCAAGCGTCCCGACCGCGTGGTCGTCGGCACCACCGATGAGCGCGCGCAAGGCGTGATGCGCGAGCTCTATCGCCCGCTCTATCTGAACGAGACGCCGATCGTCTTCACCGCGCGGCGCACATCCGAGCTGATCAAGTATGCGGCCAACGCCTATCTCGCCATGAAGATCACCTTTATCAACGAGATGGCCGACCTCTGCGAAGCCGTCGACGCCGACGTCCAGCAGGTCGCCCGCGGCATCGGCCTGGATGGCCGCATCGGCGGCAAGTTCCTGAACGCCGGCCCCGGCTACGGCGGCTCGTGCTTCCCCAAGGATACGCT
>NZ_CVJQ01000003.1 GCF_001375595.1 Phenylobacterium immobile (ATCC 35973)
CGTTCGGCGGTGACGATGACTTCGCCGACGGCGACGCTGCTAGCGTCCTGCGCTGCAGCCGAGGCGGCGATCGCCGTCGCAGACGCGACGACGCTGGCTCCCAGCAGCAAGAGTGCGCGTAGATTCATGGCGGTTCCCCCACATCTTTTCTGTGACCGCGGATGCCCAAATGAGAATCCTGCACGGCACTTTTCATTGTGTTCGACACGTACAGTCATCTCAGGCGCCAACTCTAACGGCCAGCTGCAGAGATTTAGTCTGTTGTGTAAAAACCTACCTCCGCCCCCACATTTTCCCACTCCAGGCTATTAGTCAACGCAGTCATTTTTAGACCTCAAATGTTACAAACGACCGCGGGCCGCGACCGCTCGCCGATGTTTTCCTCCTCACGGTCAAATTTATCGGCGGAGCTCGAGCGAAAACCTGCCTTGACATAGAGCAGGCCGGATCACAGTGCAGTTGCAGGGACTAACGGTCGCTGACGCGCGGCAAGACTAAGAAGCTTCGAAAAGAAGCGCGCTGATGCGCAGAGAGATCAAGGGAGGGGAAGAATGTCTTCAATGGACCGCGCGGCGGATTCTGCGCCCACGCCAGGCAACCAGACAGCTGCCGAAGCGCCGCCTTCCCGACCCTACGCCATCTACGTTCTGGTGCTGTTAGCCCTCGCCAACATTTTCAATACGATGGACCGGATCGCCTTCACGCTTCTGATGGAGCCGATAAAGCGCGACCTGAACGCCAGCGACACACAGATGAGCCTGCTTTCAGGCTTTGCGTTTGTACTGTTCTACACAGTCTTTGGCATTCCCATCGCCCGCTGGGCGGATCGCTGGGTGCGCCGGACGATCCTCGCCATGGGTCTCGTCGGCTGGTCGGTCATGACAATGCTATGCGGCGTAGCGGGCAATTTCTGGCAGATGGCGCTGGTGCGCGCCGGTGTGGGCATCGGCGAATCGGCTGGCATTCCCCCGTCGCTATCGTTGATCACCGACTACTTCCAAAAGCGCCAACGGGCGCAAGCCATCGCGATTTTCCAATCGACGGCCGTTCTGGCGATGGTGGTCGGCGCGCCTTTGCTGGGCCTGGCGGCGGCGGCCTACGGCTGGCGCGGCGCATTCATCGCCGTCGGGGCGCCTGGGGTGTTGTTGGGTCTCGTCATCTTCCTGACGGTGAAGGAGCCCGTCCGGGGCCGCATGGATAGGCTGGAGACCCCCGCCGCCGACGCGACGACCCGTGCATCCGGGACGCCTGCGGCCGAAAGCTTCATGGGATCCGTGCGGATCATGTTCGCGACCCGGGGTTTTCAGGTGCTTTTCGCCGCGCAAGTGGTGCTGGGGCTCGCCGCGGGCATCACACAAACCTGGACGCCAGCGTTCATGATGCGCGTGCATGGCGTGAACCTTTCGTGGGCCACCAACATCCTGGCGCCGACCTGGGGTGTCTCCGGCGTCCTTGGCGGTCTGGCCGGCGGCTTCCTGGCCGCCCACATGGTGCGTCGCACAGGCAAGACCGAGTGGATGGTGATCGTGCCAGGCGTGACAATGCTCCTGGCGATCCCAGCTCAGCTGGCCTTTATCTTCGGGGGGCCGGTGTGGCTGTCATTGCTGGGCGGCTGCACGGCCACTTTCTTCATGGCCTTCAAGAACGCGCCGATGGTCGCCGAGGCCCTCGACCGTGTCCCGGCCTCCAGCCGCAGCCTAGCTGGGGCCATGATGCTGATCGGCGCCAATGTGCTGGGCCAAGGCTTCGGGCCCTTGTTCACCGGGATGCTGAGCGATCTGCTCTTGCCAACCCTGGGCAAGGTCGAAGCCATCCGGTGGGCCTTCATGCTGTCGCCGATCCTGGGCGTGGCGGGCGGTCTTATGCTCCTTTTGAACCTCCGTGCGTTCCGTCGGAACGTCGAGGGTCAAGGCTAAGGCCCAGGACGGACTAGCTCGGCTATTCGCGCCAGGAACAGCCCGGGCCACGACGGATTTGCGTGAAAGCGCCAACAGGGCGACTGTCGCCGATCCCGGTGGATTTCGAAGAATGAAGATCATCGTGCTCGGCGCCGGCGTCATCGGTGTCACCACGGCCTATTTCCTGGCGCGCGACGGGCATGAGGTGACGGTCGTCGACCGCCAGCCCACAGTCGCCAACGAGACCAGTTTCGCCAACGCCGGTGAAATCTCGCCAGGCTACGCTTCGCCCTGGGCCGCGCCCGACGTGCCACGCAAGGCGCCCTCTTGGCTGCTGATGGAGCACGCCCCCCTGATCCTGCGGCCGAAGTTCGATCTGGCCATGGCGACGTGGCTGCTGGCCGTGGCGCGCAATTGCACGCCGGATCGCTACGCACTGAACAAGCGCCGGATGGTGCGGCTGGCCGAATACAGTCGAGACCGGCTCGACGCGCTCCGTGCTGAAACTGGCATCGCCTATGACGAGCGCATGCGCGGCACGCTGCAACTCTTTCGCAAGCGTTACCAACTGGATGGCGCGGCCAAGGACATCGCGGTCCTGCAAAGCGGCGGCGTGCCCTTCGAAGTCCTCGACGTGCAAGGTTGCATCGCGGCCGAGCCGGGCCTGGCCCACGCTCGCGAGCCCTTTGTGGGCGGCCTGCGACTGCCCCACGACGAAACCGGAGACTGCCACATGTTCACCCAGGCGCTCGCCGGGATGGCGCAAGCCCTGGGCGTCGACTTCCGGCTGGGCGTCAAGATCGAGGCGCTCGCCGGTCAGGGCGGCCGGATCACGGGTGTCAGGACCGAGCACGGCGTGATCGTCGGCGACGCCTATGTCGTGGCCCTGGGCAGCTATTCTCCCGCGATGATCCGACCGTTGGGCCTGCGGCTTCCAGTCTATCCGGTGAAGGGCTTTTCAATCACGGCCCCGATTGTCGACGAACCCCGAGCACCGGTCTCGACCCTGCTGGATGAAAGCTACAAGGTCGCGATCACGCGCCTGGGCAATCGCATCCGCGTCGGCGGAATGGCGCAGATTTCCGGCTTTGACCTGTCGCTGGACCCGCGGCGGCGGCGAACGCTGACGCATTCCCTGCAGGGCCTGTTCCCCGACGCCGGCGATGTCGCCGGGGCATCCTTCTGGACGGGCCTGCGGCCAATGACCCCTGACGGCACGCCCGTGGTGGGTCCCACGGCCTTCGACAACCTCTACCTGAACACCGGGCACGGGACGCTGGGCTGGACCATGGCCTGCGGATCCGCAGGCGTCATGGCTGACCTGATCGGCGGCCGGGCGCCTGATATCGAGGTCGCTGATCTGGCCCTGGCCCGCTACCACTGACTCAAGACGAGGCGCGACGAACAACGAACCCGCGGTCGGCGGACCAGACGCCCGCGCGCGCGACCGGCGAGGCCATGTTGGCCACGCCGGACTACGAGGCGAAGATCACTGTCATAGCGGCCTTTTTAGGCCCTGATCCGCCCGCCAGCGCGCAGCCGCGCTTCAGGCTTCGAGGATGAAATCCCGAACCTGCCGGTTGAAGTCGGCGTTCCGTTCAATCATCGACCAGTGACCGCATTTGCCGAAGACCGTAAGGTCGGCGTTCGGCAAGATGCGCTCCAGCGCGTAGGAATTCGCAAGCGGGATGACCTGATCCTCGCGGCCGTGCACGATCAGGGTGCGATGCTGAAGCTGCCGGAGTTCAGCCTCCGGAATCGTCATGGCGTCGACCCACCGCTGGCGCGGCGCCGGGAACATGGCGGAGAACGCTTCCTGGAAGCCGGGCTGGATGCTCCCCTGGTAGCGCGATCGCGCCAGCTCATCGTCAACCGCCCCGGACTCATAGGTGAAATAACCGAGGATCTTCTTCATATTCTCAACGGAGGGCTCATAGCCCCAGACAGCGTCGAGACCTTCGGTGATCTCGAACGGCACGCCGACGCTACCCATCAGGACCAGCTTGCCGACGCGGTCAGGGTGCTTGGTCGCAACGCGCAGGGCGATGGCGCCGCCAAAGCTGTTACCCACCAGATGGGCCTTTTCGACGCCCAGGGCGTCCAAGACTCCCACAGCCTGATCCGCCCAGGTGTCGAGCTGGTAGTCGACGTCTTGCGGACGATCGGAATAGCCGAAACCGACCATGTCGGGGGCGATCACCCGGAAATTCTCGGCGAGCGCCGGCAGGACCAGTCGCCAGTTGCCATAGGCGCTGACGCCGGGTCCCGACCCGTGGATCAGCATGACGGTCTCGGCCCCCGAGCCGGCTTCAAGGTAGTTGGTGCGGATGCCGTTGGCCTGGACGCTGCGTCCGATTTCGGGCCTGTCGCTGCTGGTCATGTCTGTCTCCAATGCGGTCGCCCTGCGGGCAAATTCGTGATCAGGCGGGTTCGCCGTACAGCTTGCCTTCGCCGGCCCAGTCGCTGGCCTTCACGTCGTCAAAGATGACGTAGATGTACTTAGGGTCCGTGGCGGTGTTGCGCACGATGCTTTCCGTGACCTCGGCGGCCACCTGAGCCTTCTGCTTGTGGTCCTTACCTTCAAACCAGCTGATGCGAACGACGGGCATGGGTCTGTCCTTTACGGCGATAAGCGCGGAACGCTTGCAAGCCCGAGGGACTTGTCGCCGCGCCATCCCTATCTAATGTAGCCTCATTGCGGGACAATCCTGAACATCGGAAACACTCTGTAGATCTACAGGATACATTATGAATCCGAGACAGGACGTCGCCAGCCTGCCCAACATCGCGACCTTCGTGGCCGCGGCCAAAGCGGGCAACTTCACCCGGGCGGCAGCAATGCTGGGCGTGACCAAGTCCGCCGTGGGCAAGTCGATCGCCCGGCTCGAGCAACACCTGGGCGTGACACTGTTCCAACGAACGACGCGGATCACCCGCCTGACGGCTGACGGCGAGGCCTATTTCGCGGCGTGCGAGGCGGCGCTCGCTGAGATCCACGCCGCCGGTGACGCATTAAGATCGGCCCATGAGGTCATCAGCGGGCGGTTGCGGGTGAACATGCCGGTCGCCTTCGGCCGGCGGGTCCTCTTGCCGCTCCTGCTCGACATGGCCCGGCCGCACCCGGCGCTGAGCCTGTCGCTGACATTCACCGATGCAATCACTGATCCGCTTGAAGAGGACGTCGATATCCTGATCCGCTTCGGCGGTCTGGCCGATACGAGCCACCTGATCGCGCGGCGACTGGTCCGCCAACCGCGCGTCATCTGCGCGGCGCCGAGCTATCTGCAGGCGCGCGGCGCGCCGACTTCACTGGACGACCTGCAGCAGCACATGGCTGTCGTCGGCTCTCACCGCGGCCCGCCGTTGCACTGGGTCGTCATGGATCGCGGCGTGGAACGCCGGATTCTGCCACCCGCCACGCACCAGATGAGCGACGGGGAAGCGATGGTGGAGGCTGGGCTTGCGGGACTTGGCATATTCCAGGCGCCCGCCTCGCTCGTTCGGGGTCCGATCGCGCGGGGCGCGCTCATCCCCCTTCTGGAGGCCTATGCCGCCGGACCAGTGGATGTCCATGCACTTTGGCCTCGAGCCGCCCAGCTCAGCCCGAAGGTTCGCTACGTGATTGACCAACTCGTCGCCTGCGCGGCGCGCGGGCTCCTGGACTGACGCGCCATAGGCGCCTCAGCAGCCCCTCGGCGTTGCTAGAGATTCAGCAGGAAGCTCCGCAGCACTTCGACGTATTCGTCGGGCGCCTCCCACATCGGCCAATGCCCAACGGCTTTGAACTCGTAGAATTTCGCGCCGATGATATCGGCGCAGTACTCGCCGTAATCGGGGCCTCTTTCGGGATTGAATTCCCCATAAAGAACCAGACTGTTCTTCACCCGCCACTGCTCGCGGACCTCACGCTCTGACCACGGGGCTGGCGCGACCGTTCTGGGATCGACTCCAGACAGTCCGAAAGTTCGCATCAGAGCGGGTTTGACCTCGGGATCGGACCAGACACGCTGCCGCAAGCGGATCGCCTCGTCGTCGATTGAGTCATTGTCGTGGACGAGCCACCAAAGGCGATTGCGAATGTTCTCGTAGGTCGGATCCAGAACAGCCTTTTGGGAAAGCTCAAGAAGGTTACCCTTGAACGGCTGCGTCTTAAATTCTTTACGATCCGTGGCCACCCGCCCGAACCCGTTCAGGATCAGACTGTCGACGGTCTCGGGAAAGCGCATGCCGATCTCGACGCCCATGGCGGCGCCCATGGACTCGCCTTCGAAATGCGCCTTCTCGTATCCCAAGGCGTGCAGCAGATCGACGTAACCCTCAGCCATGAGCGCGACACGCTGGCTGGGATCCCACGGCTCCTTCGAGCTCTTTCCATGGTATATGGCGTCCGCGGCGATGACCCGGAAGTCACGCGCAAGCGAGGGGAGCACCCTGGCGTAGGGTTCGGCGTAGCCGCCAACCCCATGATACATGAACAGCGGCGGGCCATCGCCCTTCTCGATAATACGGTGTGTCCAGCGCTCGCCTTGCACGAAACGCGTTTGGCAGCCGAAAAGCTCGGTGGCGACCGAGTTCCACGCGCCGCGCGGGCGTTCATGAACCGGATTCGTTAGCTTCAGGCGCTCGGCCACGGCTTGGCTCCCATCGGGAAAATCGGATTTCTTGAGCTAGGCCACTGAGATGGGGCGACCCTGCCTGGCGGAGGATCCCGGAGGGGCCTGCGCTAAAACAACGGTGAGACCAGCGGTTCCCCGGCGAAGAAGCAGCGCAGGTTCTCCAAGAACCGGTCGGACATCAGCTTGCCGCCTTCGGGCGTCGACCCTGCCGAGTGCGGCATAAGCTCCGCGTTCGGCACATCCGCCCATCTGGCCGGATCGGTAGGTTCAACCTCAAAGACATCCAAGCCAGCGCCCCAAAGCCGCCCTTCCTTGAGCGCCGCGATCAGCGCGTCCTCATCCACCAGGCTGCCGCGCGAGATGTTGACCACCACCCCTTGCGGACCCAGCGCATCCAGCACCTCGCGGTTGATCATTTTCTCCGTCTCCGGCGTCGCCGGGGCGACAACCACCAGGGCGTCGCAGATGCGCGCCAGTTCGACGACGCTTTCCGCCCGCGGATAGGCGATGTCAGGCTTCGGGTTCGGCCCGTACCAGTGGATCTCGGTCTCGAAGGCGGCGATACGTTGCGCGGTCATGCGGCCGATCCGGCCCATCCCGACGATGCCGACCTTCTTCCCCCGGAGCGAGCGACCCGCAAGCCCGGGCACCGCTTGCCAGCTTCCATCGCGCACGACACGTCCGCCTTGCGTGGCGCGGCGATAGCAGTTGAGCAGCAGCATCGCGGCCTGATCGGCGACATCGCCGCCGTTCGCGGCGGCGCCGTTGGTCACGGCGACCCCATTCTCGCGACACCAATCGACATCGACGCCTTCGAAACCCGTGCTGAAGCAGGCCACGAGGCCCAGGTTCGGCAGACGAGACAGCACCGGCGCGCGCGCCGGAAAATGTCCGATAGTGACGACCGCGCCCACGCGCTGGCCCTCCGTCGCGAAGAACGCGTCTTCGCTTGGCGCTTCCCAGAGCTTGACCAACTCATAGCTGTCGTTGAAGAGCGGCGAGAACCGTTCGAGGAACGGGTCCACCATCATGACGACGGGCTTGTTGGACGACATCGGTAAGCCTTCTTGTAAGCGCGAGGGCAAGGATTAAGGCGGCCGCCATACACTGTAAACCCGCATTGCAAGCATCTTTCGGTTGAGCCTGGTTTCATCGCCGCCGCCGCGAAGGCGGCCGACGCCGGGCTCCGCCCCACCGCCCTACTGGACAGCGGCACGCCTCATGCCGCAAACGCGGGTGAGCTCAACCGTGGCTCGCCGCGCTCAGGACTTTAGACAATGCCGACGCTTCTCGATCCGCTGGAACTGGGCGGCCTGACGCTCAAGAATCGCCTCGTCATGGCCCCGCTGACCCGTATCCGCTGCGGCTCCGAGCGAAGCCCTGGCCCGATGGTCGTGGAATACTATCGACAACGCGCATCGGCGGGCCTGATCCTCACGGAGGCGACCTCCATCGTTCCGCAAGGCGTCGGCTATCCGAACACGCCAGGGATCTGGTCGGCGCAGCAGGTCGAGGGATGGAAGCGCGTCACAGAGGCCGTGCACGCCGCGGGCGGCGTGATCTTCCTGCAGCTCTGGCACGTCGGTCGCATCTCTGACCCAAGCTTCCTGGACGGCGACACGCCCGTTTCGGCGAGCGCGATCGCCCCGCGCGGCGAGGTCAGCCTGCTGCGCCCCAAGAGGCCCTACGTCACCCCCCATCCGCTCGCGGTCGCTGAGATCGCCGACCTGGTCGAAGCTTACCGCAAAGGGGCGGAAAACGCCCAGCGCGCAGGCTTCGACGGCGTCGAATTGCATGGCGCTAATGGCTATCTTCTGGACCAATTCCTGCAGGACGGCACGAACCGGCGCACCGACGATTACGGCGGCTCGGTCGAGAACCGCGCGCGTTTCATGCTCGAGGCCGTCGACGCGGCGATCTCCGTGTTCGGCGCGGGTCGCGTAGGCCTGCACATCTCGCCCCGCGGCGAAGCTCATGACATGAGCGACAGCAATCCTGCGCAGACCTTCGGGTACGTCGCCGAGGCCGCCCAGGCACGCAACCTCGGCTTTCTATTCGTTCGTGAGCGCGCGGGACCAGGCGCGATCGGTGATCAACTTCGCGCGCTCTACAAGGGAGTCTACATCGCCAACGACGGTTTCGATCTGGCGGCCGGCGAGGCGGCTGTCGCGTCCGGCGCGGCCGACGCCGTTTCCTTCGGCAAGCTCTTCATCGCCAACCCAGACCTGCCGGCGCGGTACGCGACGGGCGCCCACCTCAATCCGCCGCGGCCGGAGACCTTCTACGGCGATGGGCCGGAGGGATATATCGACTATCCAGCGCTCAGCGCGGCGGACTGATCGCCCGATCCGTTCCAAGCGCATCTGTTGGACACCCACCCTCGCGCAACCTAGAGACGAAGCATGTCTGCATCCCTCAGCGAAACCGGATCGCGCCTGTCGATCCGCATGCCCTTCGACATGCACCACCATGTGCGCGGCGGAGAGACCTTGAAGATCGTCGGTGAGATGCTCGCCCAAAGGTTCGCCGGCGCGATCATCATGCCAAACACCCAACCGCCGATCACCACGGCCGCGATGGTCGAGGCTTATCGCGCGGAGGTGATCGCCGCGACGGGGCCGAGCTTCCAGCCGCTGATGACCCTCTATCTAACCGACACGCTGGACCCGGCGCAGGTGCGGCTGGCCCGCACCCATCACGGACTGGCCGGGATCAAATATTATCCGCGCGGCCTGACGACCAACAGCGACAGCGGCGTCGCCAATCCTGCCTCGCTCTGGACCGCGGGCTCTACGCCATTTGAGGTGCTACGCACACTTGCGGACCTCGACGCCGTGCTTTTGCTACACGCGGCCGACGGCTTCGCCGCGGACGGTTCGGAGTTGGACCCGTACGATCAGGAGACCCATTTCGTTCGCGAGACCCTGCCGCGGATTGTCGAGGCCCACCCGGCGCTGAAGATCTCGGTTGAGCACCTTTCGACTAAGGAGGGCGCGGCCTTCATGAGCGCGAACCAGTCGGCGCACCTAGGTTGCTCGCTAACCGCCCAGCACTTGCTGCTCGACCGACGCGACGTTCATCGAGGCGGTTTCCGCCCGCACATGTCGTGGTGGCCGATCATCCAGCGCGAAGAGGACAAGCTGGCCCTTCGCGACCTGGCCGCCTCCGGCTCGCCCTTCGTCTGGCTGGGCAGCGATTCCGCGCCGCACCCGATTGGCAAGAAGGAAACCGACTGCTGCGCCGGCGGCGTGATGATGGTCCACGCCGGTATTGAGCTCTATGCCGAAGCCTTCGACCTGATGGGCGCCTTGGACCGCTTCGAGGCCTTCGCCGCGCTGAACGGTCCGCGATTCTACGGTGTGGCGCCATCCGATCGGACCATCGATCTGGTGCGGGAAGACTGGGTGGTGCGCCAGACCTTCCACATCACGTCGGACGAACCGCGTATGGACGAAATCCGGCCCTTCCGCCTGGGCGAGAAGGTGGCCTGGAAACTCGCGGCCTAAGGTCTTCGACGCGCGGCGATCATACCGCGCCTTCCGGCGCCGCCGAAGCCTCAGCCGGCTTGGCTCGGCTGCAGGCGAATCTCACCCGCTACGGGTTGACAGCGGATGTCTCTCGCATCGACGTCGTAGTCGGCGCCGTCGATAGCCCCTTGCTGGGCCTGGACGAAGCCCAATGGCTGGATCTCGCCCGCGACATCGACGTGAGCGTCGACGCCGCGGCCAGCGTAAGCTTCCTGGCGCCGCTCAGCGGGCTCCTGGCCATCAACGTTGGCGGGCCGCTCAATCTGCTGCGGCTGGCGGCCGCCGTCAGACCCAAGCCGGTGCACCTGTCCTCGTCCTCCTCGGTGTTCAACGCGGCGGCCTATACAGGCGCGGCGACGGCCTTCGAGGATCCCTTGGTCGGCGACGGCGAGGGCTTCCGCGGCGGCTACCCGGCGTCAAAATGGATCGCCGAACGGCTGAGCGACCTGGCGCGCGCGCGGCTGGAACGTAACGACCCACCGGCTGGGATATCTCTGGGGCGACACACGGACAGGGCGTAGCAAGCCGGACGACGCACTCACGCTGAACGTCCGGGCGTGCCTGATGCTGGGCAAGGCTCAGGACTTCGACGTCTTGATGCATATCACACCTGTCGACTTCGCCGCGGCGGCGATGGCTGAGATCGCAATGACGACCGCGCACGCCAATCGTCACTATCACGCTCACCGACGCCCCGATCACCTGGCGCGCGTTCATGCAGGGCTTGCAGGCGCACGGCCATCCGATCCAACTCGTCACTTACGGCGCCTGGCACGGCGGCCTCCGCGAACTGCTGCCGACCCATCGCGAGTTCACAGCCCTGACGCTAAGCGCCTCCCTGGATCCCGGGCGGGGCGCGACGACCAATATTTCGCGCCTGCATTTCGACACCTCGCACCTGCGTCGCGCCTTGGAGCCCGCAGGCCTGGCCTGCCCGCCGATGGATCAGCAACTGATCGGCGTCTACGCCGACGCCATGGCGCACCCGACGTAGACGAACATGCAGCGAGGGCCCCAAAGGCCGCATTTTGCGCTAAGGCCCCATGTCGCGCGGTGGGCGCGGCCTTGATTAGCGGAGCGGCGCCATGGCGGGGCTGAAGGACAAGCGCGGCTTTATCGACACTGAGCGGCTCGATTTGTCTGAGCGCAAGGCGGTCGAATACTGGATGAAGCGCTGGGGCGTGACGCGCGACCAGATCACCGCGGCCCACCGCAAGGTCGGCCGGCTGACCAAGGACATCGCGGCCGAACTCGGCAAGAAGCGCTGAGGCGCAGGCTAACGGCTTCGTCGCGCCGGCGGAGGCGCAAGATCAGGCTCCCGTCGCCTCGATCTTGTCAGCCTTCTGCGTACGCCGACGACGAGTGCGGATCCGGTAGCGAAATCGGTCCGGGTGGTAATAGCCGATGAGAATCTGGACGAGCTCGCCTCTGGGCCCGCCGATCAGGCGCTGCAGCTTCAGAAGCGGCGCGCCGATCGCCGTCTCCAACGCCGAGGCGATGTGCGGCGCCGCCGCCGTGGACGACAACCATTCCTCCGAGCCCCGCATCGGAACGCCGATGCGTGCGAACAGCGGCTCCATCGGCGTCGTCGCCAAATCCTCATCGGTATAGAGGTTGGCGATATGCAGGGGGACGAACGTCACCAGATAGGCCAAGGGGCTGCCCGCGACGCGGCATCGACGCACCGCACGCTGCACGCCGGCGCCGTTGGCAAGCTTCAGGGCGGTGGCGATTTCGTCCGGCGCCGGGACGACCGCCACCTCGAGCAACTCCAGCGTTGTTTCGAAGCCTTCAATCTGCGGGCTGTCGGCCAGATCGTCGAACGAAGCGATGACGACCGGTAGCGGCTGTGCGCCTGAGACATAGGTTCCCCTGCCCTGATAGCGGGCCACCAACCCCTCGTTCACGAGTTCCTTGAGCGCGCGTTTGATCGTGATCGCCGAGACGCCGAACACACGGCAGAGCGCGGGCTCGCTAGGCAACAGGGAATAGGGACCGATGCGGCCGCTCTTGATGCGCTCTCGAAGCACCAAGTAGATCTGATCGTAGAGGGGCGTCGGGAGGTTCGCGTCCAGCCGGTAAGGCCGCAGCGTCGCAACCCATGCATTCTCGTCCATGCGTGGGGATCATAGGGCAGATTCCGCGCTGGGTCATGGGAGAGCCGGTGCGCAGACGAGGGCGCGGAAGCGGCGTTTAGGACGCGGAAGCGCGCAGAGCCCAAATTGCAGACGGCCGAGCTTCCAGGGCGCCCTGAGACAGGGCGAAACAGTATAAAGTTAGAACATTCGACATCTCGGCTCGACCGCCGCAGGGCGGCGGGACAGCATCGCGACACCTTGAGGCCGCCGCCCGCCGCTGTGGCGGCGTTTGACAGCCCAGTCTGAGAGAAGGCGCCATGTCCGAGGCTGCAAAAACGGAAGAAGACTTCAAGGGCGTACGCGGCGCTTGGTATGTCGTCATCCTGCTCGCAATGGCGAACGGCGTTTCCTTCATGGACCGCGGGTTCGTCGCCCTGGTCATCGATCCGATCAAGCAGACTTTACATGTGACGGACACGCAGATCGGCCTGATGATCGGTCCGGCCTTCATCATCTTTTACAGCACAGTTTCGTTGCCGATCGCGCAGCTAGCCGACGCCCACAACCGGAAACGCATCATCCTGGCGGGCATGTTCTTCTGGTCGGCCTGTACGGCGCTGTTCGGCCTGGCCCGCAATTTCGCAACTCTCGGCGTGGCGCGGATGGGGATCGGCCTTGGCGAAGCCGCACTGGTGCCCGCAGGCGTCTCGATCATCGGCGATATGGTGCCGCGCGCTAAAATCGGCCGCGCGGTCAGCATGTTCACCGCAGGCGGCATCCTGGGCGGCAGCCTCTCATCCATTCTCGGCGGCTTCCTGATGCTGTGGCTGACGAAGATCGGCGTGATCCACATCCCAGTGTTCGGCGATCTACACCCCTGGCAAAGCGCGTTCGTGATCATTTCCCTTCCGGGCATCGTCCTGGGCTTTGTGATCATGTTGACCATGCGCGAACCGATGCGCCGCGCGCGCGCGACCGCGGCGAACAAGCCGAAAACCAGCAGGCAGACGGCCAGGTATCTCTGGACGAACAAGCGCGCCGTGCTCTCGCTGATCCTCGGCTTCGCCTTTATCTCGGGGGTGTCCAGCGGCGGCGGTTGGACTCCCACCTTCTTTATGCGGACCTACAACCTGTCGCCAGCTACGGTCGGAACGGCGATCGGCTCGATGGCGCTCACCCTTGGGGTGTTCGGCGCGGTGCTGGGCGGGTGGACCGCTGACCTTCTGCGCAAGCGCGGCCGCGAGGACGCCAATATCCTGGTCGCTGTGGCGGCGATGCTGCTCATGTTGCCGATGAGCGTCACGATCTTCATGACCAACTACGTCTGGATCGCCTTCTCGCTTATGGCGGGCAAGGTGCTCCTCACATCCATGGCGTTCGGAGTCGCGCACTCGTGCGTCAGCCTGGCCGTGCCCACGACGATGCGGTCGCAGGCCGTGGCGGTCTATCTGTTGTGCGCCAACTTCTTTGGCATCGGCTTCGTGCCGCTGCTGATCCCGGTGATGACCGACTATGTCTTCCGTGACCCACTATCGCTTCGATATTCGCTTGCGATGGTCTCGGTTGTCGGCACGCCTATCTCCGTCGGCCTGCTGCTGATCGCTCGCAGGCCGTTCCTCAGCCATCTTCGCGACCTGGCGGCCCCGGCCCCCTCGCCGGCGGCGGCCTAGGCGCTCGGGGCCAGGCCGCTCTAGGCGGCGACCATCTGCGGCGCGTCCGTCACCTCGTCGGTGATGACCTTGAACTCGGTCAACCAGGCTTGCCCGAAGGTATGCGTCATGGCCACGTCGGCGGCGTCGCGACCGCGGGCGATGACGATGCGTCCGATCCGCGGCGCATTGTGGCGGGCGTCGAAGGTGTGCCAGCCGCCCTCAAGATAAACCTCGAACCAGGCGCTGAAGTCCATGGGCGCGTCGCTGTAGGGCACGCCGATGTCGCCGAGGTAGCCGTTGCAATACCGCGCCGGAATGTTCATCGCCCGGCACAGGGTGACCGCAAGATGGGCGTAGTCGCGGCAGACTCCGACCTGCTCCTGATGGCCTTCCAGCGCGGTGCGCGTCGGGCGGGCGTGGCGGTAGCCGAACTGGATGCGCTGGTGGGCGTAGTCGACAATCGCTTGAACGCGCTGCCAGCCGGGCTTGGTCGCGCCGAAGAGCGACCAGGCCAGATTGCTCATCAGGTCAGTCTCGCAATAGCGGCTCGCGAGCAGGAAGGGGATCGCCTCCGCCGGCAGATCCTCCACGGGGATCTGGCGCGCGTCCCAGTTTTGCCGATCCGGCTCGCCGCTGTCTTCGATGATAAAGCGCGACGAGAGGACAATCTGCCCGGCGGGCGCGCTCACGCGCGTGACTAGGTTTCCGAACTCGTCGGTCAGCTGGCTGATCGGGGCGGGAACGCTCGCCCGCACTTCATCTGGCGACAGCAAATCGCCGCGCCGATCCGGATGCACGCTGAGTTTCAGCAGGATCGGCATGGGCTGCAGACAGTCGAAGGCGATCTGGTAGCCGGCGTGAATTTTCATGAAGAGCTCGAAGTCTGGACGTGGCGCGTTGACCCCCAAACCGGCTGAAAGCGCGCCGGTTCCAAACTTCAGTCGTTTATCTGCGAAGCGATCGCCACCAATCGGGGCTGAGTGCGTTGCAGAGCGACCCCATGCCGGGGATGCCAGCCGGGCCTGCTCAGGATGCCGAAATGACGAAACCCCCCAAGACGCCGTCCGCGCCGATGCAAACGATCGTGGGCGACGGCGGCGAGACGCACCAGACCGCCGCGACTCCGGAGACACGAATCACCAGCAACCACGGCGTGCCGGTGAGCGACAACCAGAACTCTCTGAAGGCCGGCGGGCGCGGCCCGACCCTGCTGGAGGACTTCGTCCTTCGCGAAAAGATTCAGCACTTCGACCACGAGCGCATTCCAGAACGGATCGTCCATGCCCGCGGCTCAGCCGCCCACGGCTATTTCGAGCTGACGGACTCGCTCGCCGAATTCACCCGCGCCAAGGTCCTGACGGAAGTCGGCGCCAGGACCGAGGTGTTCGTCCGCTTCTCCACCGTCGCCGGCGGCGCGGGTTCGGTGGACACGCCGCGCGATGTTCGTGGCTTTGCGGTCAAGCTCTACACCAAGGAGGGCAACTGGGACCTGGTCGGCAACAATATCCCGGTCTTCTTCATCCAGGACGCCATCAAGTTCCCCGACCTGATCCACGCCGTGAAGATGGAGGCTGACCGCGGCTATCCGCAGGCGGCCAGCGCCCACGACACCTTCTGGGACTTCATCGGCCTGATGCCAGAATCCACCCACATGATCATGTGGGCGATGTCTGACCGGACGATCCCGCGTTCGCTGCGGATGATCGAAGGCTTCGGCGTTCATACCTTCCGGCTGCTGAACGACCAGGACGAGGCGACCTTCGTCAAGTTCCACTGGCGGCCGAAGCTCGGGACGCAATCGACTTGCTGGGACGAGGCCGTGAAGATCGCCGGCGCCGATCCGGACTACCACCGCCGGGACCTCTATGAGGCGATCGACAGCGGCGCCTTCCCGGAGTGGGAGCTCAGTGTTCAGTTGCTGAGCCAGGCGGAGGCCGACGCCCTGCCCTTCGACATCTTGGATGCGACCAAGCTCATCCCGGAAGAACTCTATCCCCTGCGCGTCGTCGGCCGCATGGTTCTGGACCGCAACCCGGACAACTTCTTCGCCGAGACGGAGCAGGTCGCGTTCCTGCCCAGCAACCTGCCGCCAGGCATCGATGTTTCCGAGGACCCGCTGCTGCAAGGCCGGCTGTTCTCCTACCAGGACACCCAGCTGTCGCGGCTGGGGACGGTGAATTTTCACCAGCTGCCGATCAACCAGGCCAAGGGCTGCCCCTTCCAGAACATGCAGCGTGACGGTCAGATGCAGACCCAGGTCTTCAAGGGCCGCGCGAATTATGAGCCCAACAGCCTGGCCGAAGCCGGCGAGGACGGCGGCCCGCGGGAAGACCCGAAAGGCGGCTATCGCAGCTTCGCCCAGCCCATGGAGGAAACGAAGGTCCGCCTGCGTAGCGAGACCTTCGCCGACCACTACAGCCAGGCCCGGCTGTTCTATCGTTCGCAGACTGAGATCGAGCAGGCCCACATGGCTACGGCCCTGGTCTTCGAGCTGTCCAAATGCGTCTTCGAGCACGTCCGGCTGCGCGTGCTGGGCAATCTTCGCAATGTCGACGAGAGCCTGGCCCAGCGCGTGGCCGACGGCCTCGCCATGAAACTCCCCGCGAAGTCAGCCGCGGCGGCCGAACCGCAGGACATGGACCTCTCCCCGGCGCTGCGGATCGTCGGCAAATATCCGCAGACTCTGGAGGGCCGCGCTGTCGGCGTTCTCGTAACTGACGGCGCTGACGGCGCGGTCGTCGCCGCGGTGAAGAAGGCCGTCGAAGCCGCCGGCGGCGCCGTGAAGATCATCGCGCCCAAGATCGGCGGAGTGAAGCTCAAGGGCGGCGACTTGCTGGCGGTCGACGGCCAGCTGGCGGGCACGCCGTCGGTGCTGTTCGACGCCGTGGCGCTGGTGCTGTCAGAGGCCGGCTGCGCCGAACTCCTTGGTGAAGGCGCCGCAACCGACTTCGTGAAGAACGCCTTCGGTCACCTGAAGGCCATCGCCTTCACCGCGGAGGCCAAGCCGCTCCTCGACAAGTCCGGCGTGGAAACCGACCCAGGCGTCGTCGATCTGGCCGAGGGCGCCAAGGCCTTCATCGCCCCGGCCGCAACCCGGCAATGGGCGCGCGAGCCGAAGGTCCGACTGCTCGCTTGACCGGCGCGGCCCTGATCTAGGCGTCCGCCGGCCCGAACTCTCCAGGGCCGGCGCGACGTTGCCGTTGTCGCGGTTGTCCCGCGACACCTTCATGGCGAAACGCTGGAGTGGGTTGAGGCGGCGCGTCCGCGAACGGGCCGTTCATCCGGCGTCGGTCAGCCGCAACAGGAGGGCGCCGTTCAAGGCGACCTCGCCGGGGGATCCGCCTGTTGGAGAACTGCAAGATCCTCAGGCGTATTGGCGCCTCGCAGGCGCGGAATCACGTCGAGGGGCGGCTCGAGCGTCCCGAGGCCCGCAGCCTCGATCAGCCTCAGCAGGCGATCGTTCACCTCCATAGCAACCGGCACGGCGCGGCGATCGATCACCATGGGCAAGGGAAACCCCGCGTAGACCGCCCCAGGCGAGGGCGCCGCCAGGAGCGGGCCAAGGTCGGCCAGCGTGATCGTCGGGGCGTCCACCGCCAGGATGAGAAAGCGCTCCGCCTGGGTCGGCGCGGCGGCGGCCGCCAGGACGCCGCCAACGGGGCCTCCGTAGGCCACCGCATCCATGACGAACGGCAGACCGTAGTCGCCGCCGGCGACGATCACGTCGCCAGCTCCCGCCGCGTCCGCAAGGCGAGCGATCCGGGCGATCGCGGTTTCCCCGTCCCAGGCGATCAGCGCCTTGTCCCGACCCATCCGTTCCGCCCGGCCGCCGGCCAGGATGATCGCCCTAAGCCTGCTCACGCACCCATGCGCTCCGGCTGCGGCTGTTCGAGCAGCAGCGCGCCTTCGGCGGCGAGGCCCCCGCGCAGCAGATTCTCGACGCCCGACTTGGCCGAGCCATAGCCGCCGGCCGGGCCCTTATAGGGCTTCATCAGAGGGGCCTTGGCGCTCTTGGTCATGGCGTGGTCCGGTGACGCTGGCTTGCGATGACGCAGCCTATCCGCCCACGATGCCTGCGCCCGCACGCCATGGGAAGATGGAGCGATGGCGGCGCGCCGCTGGCGCGGGTGCATCGCCCTGGCCGAAGAAACGCCGGTCGCCCTGGTCCAGACGTCGCCAAACACCGGTGACGATGGTCTCGCCTTACGCTCGCCGTGAAGCCTTTGGCTCGCGCTCGCGTTCCCGGTCCGCCGAGATCGGAGCGCCATGCCAGTCACCGAACATATCGACCTGAGAGGCGGCCGCGTTTGTTGGCTCGAGAATGACCGCGACCTTTTCGCCGCGGAGCCTCCGCCGCAGAAGGTGGACGTGGCGATCATCGGGGCGGGCGTGACCGGCGCCATGTTGGCCGACCGCCTGACGGCCGCCGGCCGTTCGGTGGCGATGTTTGATCGCCGACCGCCGGCGCTTGGCAGCACTGCAGCTTCCACGGCCCTGGTCATGTGGGCCGCCGACACGCCGCTGACGGCGCTCGCCAAGACGCGTGGCGCGCCGGAGGCCGCGCGATGCTGGCGCAGAGTCCATGCCGCCGTTCAGGATCTGGCGGAACGCATTGCGGGTCTCGACCAGCCTTGCGCCTGGGCGGCGCGGCCCGAGGTCTATCTGGCGGGCAGCGTCCTCGAGGGCGACGATCTGCTGCACGAAGCCGACGCCCGGCGGGCGGCCGGTCTGCCCTCGGCTGCGCTGTCCGCAGACGCCGTCGCCGAACGCTTCGCCATTCCCGCACGGGCCGGACTGGTCTCAGGCGACGCCTTCGCCGTCGATCCCGTAGCGCTGACGTACGCCTTGCTGGCGCGTGCGCAGCGGCAAGGCGCGACGGTGACCTACCCCGCCGATGTCGTCGATCTTGCCGAGACCGCGGATGGCGTCTTCCTGACCCTGGCCGACGGCCGCCGGTGCAGCGCTCGCCAGGCGATCCTCGCCACCGGCTATGAAGCGCCCAGGGCCTATCTGCCGAAGGCCTTCACCCTCGGCTCCAGCTTCGCCATCGCCACAGCGCCGGGCGTCGCACCGCTGTGGCGCGAAGAGGCCCTGATCTGGGAGGCGTCGGAGCCCTACCTCTACGGCCGGGCCACCGCGGATGGCCGCATCGTGATCGGCGGCGGCGACGAGGACCTGGTCGACCCGCGACGGCGCGACGCGCTCGTCGCCAGCAAGGCCGCCTTCCTGTGCGCCAGCAGCCTGAACCTGCTGGGACGTGGCGACATCGAAGCCGACTGCGCCTGGGCCGCAACCTTTGGCCGCTCGCCCGACGGCCTTCCGGCCATCGGGCCGATCCGCGGATCGTCAGCGCTCTGGCTTGCCAGCGGCTTCGGCGGCAATGGCGTCACCTTCGCCAGCCTGGCCGCCAGCATGATCACGGCGGCCATAACTGGCGCGCCGGACGCCGACATGGACTGCTTTTCGCCTTACCGGTTTGGCTGAACGCGCCTCAGTCAGCGCGGTCCTTCAGCGAAGGCGGCGCTGGCGCCTCCAGGGGTCCGCGTGGAGCGACCTTCCGAGGCTCGTCCTTCGGCGCCGGAAACAACAGGCGGCTCAGGATGGGCAGGAGCGCAAGCAGCAACATGAATCGCGCCAGATGGTGGACCGCCACATAGGCGGGTTCGGCATGAAAGGTGAGCGCAAGGGCGATCATCACGTCGATGCTGCCAGGGGCAAAGGCCAGGACGCCGGCGACCGGTCCAACCCCGGATATCGAGCCTGCGAAAGCCCCGACCAGGGCCGCGATTGCGCCCATGACCACCAGGACCACGAGGCTCAACGCCACCAGCCGGCCAAGCTGGCCCAGTTGCATGCCGGCGAATTTCGCCCCGATCGTCACCCCCATGCAGGCGCCAGCGAGCGCCAGAACCAGAGGCGGCACGCTCGCGTCGACCAGCCCCATGGCGTGCAACGTCGCGCTGGCGATCATGGGACCCAGGAAATCGGCCGAGGGAAAACGCAGGCGTCGGGCGATCGCGATGCTGCCGATCGACGCCGCGATCATCATCGCCCAGCTCGCGGGATCGCCATAGTGGTGGACCGGCGCGCTCTGTGGATGAGCCATGGCGCCCGCGCCCAGGATCGTCGGCGCCAACATCACGAGCACCACCAACCGGAGAGTCTGGACGACGCCGACAGTCGCAAGATCGGCCTTCTGCTCCTCGGCCAGGATGACGACGGTCTGTAGCGCGCCAGGCGCGACGGAATAGAAGGCGGTGCGCTGGTCGACCTTGCCGACGGTGCGCAGGATCGCATAGCCGCAACCGCACATGAGGGCCGAGCCCGCCACCAGCAGCGCGATGGAAAGCGGCCAGGCCGCCGCTTGGCGCAAGGTGTCCGGCGAGACCGACGCGCCACTGGCCATGCCGAGCGTGCCGGCCAGCGCCGCGTAGATGTTGGTCGGCCACAAGGTGACTCGGCCGCGGAAGGCCAGGATGGCGGCCGCCGCCATACCGCCGATGATTGCGCCGCCCGGCACATGGAGCAGGTAGAGCGGGATCCCGCCGGACAAGGCCACCAGCAGGGCGAAGCCGGCCTGCCGGGCGTCGCGCCTGATCCGATAGCCAAGGCCCAACGCCTGCGTCATTGACACCTCACCCCCGCGTCGCCCCGATGCGCGGAGGCGACGACGGCAGCCGATATCAGCAATCAACGACGAACGCCTAGCGCCGGGCCTTCCGTTCGGCGACCGCCGTATGCGGCAGAGGGTCCGGACCGTGCAGATCCTGCATCGTCATTCGGCCCGTCTCATCAAGGATCTTCAGAAACGCCCGCTCGCTGGCGGCCAGGCCGACCGCCGGCGCGCGCTTCCGGCCGCGATAGATCGAGACGCCGAAGTCCTGAAGCGTCGCCTTCACCAGGGTCTGGAAGGCGCTGCTGCCGCTGGCGTACCAGCGCCGGGCGCTGATGGCGTTGGAGGTCATCAGGTCGGCGTTGACCATGTCGCGTGGCAGGCCGACGCCATAGGTCTTCTCGACCTGGGCGCCCGGCCACATCTGGGCCCCGGCCCCCGACGCCTGCGACAGAGCCCCGACCAGAACCACCACCAAAGCCAGTCGCCGCATGGCACCCCCAGCCCGCCCGCCGCATCCAGCGACGGGCTTTGCGCAATCCTACAGCGGGGCGGACAGGGCGCGCGCAGACAACTGCGCTCCATTGAGATCGTCGGCGACGGTGCGGGCGACCGCCTCGGCGTGGTTACGCAGGTCAGGCACCGCGATCGCCTCCCAAACGGCGCCGCGCGCCAGCGGCCCCACCACATAGAGCCGACCCACAGAGCCGGCCGCCGTAAGCCGGAAATCGGCGTCGAGCGCCAGGCCGAGGCCGAGCGGGTCACGCTCAGCTAAGCCGGCCTCCATCAGGCCGCGGACCAAGTCAGAACGCGCCGGGTCGCCGCCGAAGCCGGTGCAGTCAACGCAGGCAGCGAAGCTGCGGCGGCGCGCTAGGTCCTCGCCCCGCGTACGAATGGTCGCAGCCAGACCCTGGCCCTGGGGCTCCAGGCCTTCGAGGCGCCCCGCCTCCACCGTCCAACGGCCTTCGGCCAGGGCCTCGGCGAACGCGGCGGCGACGGTGGGCGCCATGCGGTGGCGGTGGACGTCCCACCAGGGCTGCAGATGGCGCAGGAAGCGGCGGCGTTCGGCCGGAGTCCAGGACATCCAGGCCGGCGACACCTGCGGGCGCGCGGCGTCGACGGCGCTGCGCCAGCCCACGCGAGCGGCCTCGGCGCGCAGGGTCCGCAGCGCGCGGCGCGGCGTATCGAGGAGGCCGGCCGGCGGATCGGCCAGGGGCGCGGGGCCATGCGCCCTCGGCGACAAGCCTCGGCGCGACAGCATCACGATCCGGCGGCCGGGGCGATCCAGAGTGAGGGCCGCGTCCACGGCGGTCAGGCCCGAGCCCAGCAGCAGGACCTCGTCGCCCTCGACGCCGGAGAGGTCGCTCGCCCAGGGATCGCCAACCATGCGGCCGCCGCCGTCCATCGCCGCGCCGGCGCCCAAGGCCAGGACCACGGCGTCGACGTTGAGCGTCCGTCCGACGCCCAGCAGCACGTCGTAGCGCCCGGCGGCCGTGCGGCGAATGGCGACCGCCTCGTCGTGTTCCACGAGGAGCGCGCCCGCGCCGGCGCCGGCCAGCCGCTCGCGCAGCAGACCCTGCAGATAGTCGCCGTACCGGTCGCGGCTGACGAAGGCGTCGCCCTCGGCAGCC
This sequence comes from Phenylobacterium immobile (ATCC 35973), assembly GCF_001375595.1. NCBI lineage: Bacteria > Pseudomonadati > Pseudomonadota > Alphaproteobacteria > Caulobacterales > Caulobacteraceae > Phenylobacterium > Phenylobacterium immobile. The sequence continues at coordinate 22,016 of NZ_CVJQ01000003.1, forward strand.
TGACCGCCCTTGGCCAGCCACTCGACGAAATGGTCCGGGCGGTCGGCGAAGGCGCTCATGTTTCGCGCCCGGACGTTCAGCAGATGTTGCGGGTTGGTGGTGGCATAGGCGCGGCCACGGCCGACCCGGTCGGCGCGCTCAATGAGCCGCACCTGGACGCCTGGCAGGATCGACAGAAGATGAAGGGCGGTCAGGACGCCGCTGAAGCCAGCGCCGATGACGGCGATGGAGGGGCCGCTCACGCGCGCTCGCGCACCTTGGCCGCGGCGACGATCTGGGCGTCGGCGACGAGACCGGTCAGGCGCCGCGCGTGATAGACCAGCGGCTCGCCCGGCGTGCTGGCGACAGCCAGGATGTCAGCGATGATGATCGCGTTGGCGCCGGCGTCGAGGCGCTGGTGGATCCGCAGTTCAAACCGCGCGAGACCGCCCTTGAACATGGGCGCGTGCGCGCACGGCAGATCCCAGGACGGCGAAGCGAAGCGTTCGCCGGCGGACCGGCTCGAGGAGAACAGCGCGGCGTCTTCGCGATCGCCTGCGGCCAGGATGACCGCCGCGCAGCGGTCTTCCGCCATCAGGGCCGCATAGGCAGACGCATCGCGCCGGACAGTGAACAGCACCCGGGGCGGATCAACGGACAGCCCGATCAGCGAGCTGACCAGCAGCCCCTGCGGGGCGCCCTCGCGCCAGAGCGAGACAATGGCGACCCCGCTGGCGAGTTGCGCCAAGGCGTCTGTCACGTCGCGGGCGCTGTTCGCGCCGTTCCCATCCGTGATCGTCACAGGGCGGCTTCCCGGCGCAGGACCGCTGCATGAATGTGAATTTGCGCAGCCTCCTCCAGGGCGATGACGCGCTCCGCCGCGGCGAGCACGCCGACGGCGCTCAATGCGACGAGCCGACCATCCGATAAGAGCACGGCCTGGACCAAGCGGTCACCCGATGATCGTTCCGCCAGGGCATCGGCGATATGGTCGGCGTCAATCAGAGGCAATTCGACCGCCTCGCCGGCCGACGTCGCCACCGACAGGACCAAGCCAGCCTTCGCCACCGCGGCGAGACCCGGGGTGCGCGCGACGGCGATCGCCTGGATGTCGCCGCGTCTATTGAGAAGTTCGGCGAAGGGCGCCGCCTCAAGGGGGCGCACTAGGCGGCCGAGACGCTCCAGTTGGTGTTCATCGGAATAGAGCGTGGCGCGCGGTTCAAGGCTGACCGACCAGGGACCGGGGTGGCTGTACTCGACCCAGACGGCCGGAGCGATCCGGGCGGTGAACTGGGTGGTGGCCGTCGGGCCGATCACCCGGGCCTCGCGCATGACGCGGAACGCCAGCGCCGCGTCGCGTGCGCCTTCGCGGGCCACGCGGTCGAGATCGATCTCCTCAAGACGGTCGGCCACCGCCAGCGCCAAGGTCGCCATCGCAAAATTCTCTTCATTCCTATCGACTTTATAGGATAAAAGCCAGGCGGGGCCGTCAGGGCGTCCCGCGCGGCATGCTAGGCGCGCAGGACGCCGGAAGAGCGGCTCCGGTATAAGCTTGATCATCCATATAATCGCCGTATTGATACAAATAAACTTGCCAATCATTTAAGTCATATTGAAATGATTCATGTCGTATATGAGCATTGGACTTAAGATTATCTCAGGGTGAACTGCAAACTTCTTTGATTGAAGCCGCATCATAGTCCCGCCTAAGAGTGCCTAAATTCGAACATCGCCGATATTTCTGGCGAATTGGCTCACTCTATTAGGTACAAAAAATTGCTCTCCACGACGCGAAGCCGCCTGCTGGCTGGGGCCGCCCAGGCTCTACTGCTCTCCGCCGCCGCGCTCAGCGCGCCAAGCGCGCACGCCGCTGACCTCGCCGCCGACATGGCCGACACCGCCGCGGCCGATGGATTGGATGACGCCGGCGCCGTCTCCGACGTGGTCGTGACCGGCGTGCGCACGAAGGCGCAGATTGAAACCGGGCCCTTGGGCAGCCGCACGATCCTGGAGACGCCGTTCTCCATCGCCCGCGTCGACGCCGCACAGATCACCCGGCTCGGGGCCACCACGATCGATGCTGCGTTCAACTACGACGCCTCGATCCGGCCGAACAACTCCGGCCTGGCGTCGGGCAACACCTTCAGCGTCCGCGGCCTCTCGGTCGACCTGACCAATGGCTACAAGTACGACGGCCTAGCCTTCCCCTACTGGTACCAGGACCAGCCGATCGAGGCCCTCGAGCAGGTCCAGGTGCTGAAAGGCGCTGGCGGCTTCGTCTACGGCTACGCCTCGCCCGCCGGTATCGTGAATTTCATCTCCAAGAAGCCCACCGACAGCTTCGCGGCCAGCGGCAACATCAGCCTGCGCTCATCCAACATCTGGCGCGCCCACGTCGACGTCGGCGGCCCGTTCAAGGAGGGCGGCACGACGGGCTTCCGCCTGAACGTCGTCCACGAGGAAGGCACGCTCTACAACAAGGCCTTCAACAAGAACCAGTTCGCCACCCTGTGGATTCAGGGCGAGATCACCCCGGAACTGACCTGGAGCGTCGACGGCTTCTACCAGCGCACCTGGCAGACCCGGCAGTCCAACAACATCACCTTCGCCCCGGGGGTCACCTACCTGGAGCCGGTGAAGGGCGCCTTGAACCTCGGCGCGCCGTCGACCTCCAAGTTCAACGACGTCGGCCAGTTCACCAGCCGCCTCAACTGGCAGATCAACCCTGACTGGAAGGCCTCGGTGGCGCTGCGCTACTCGACCATCGACGAGCGCTTCCCCGGCAACATCCCGCAGATCACCAATAACAAGGGCGACTTCCGCTCGGGTCTGCTGAACCAGAACCGGATGTTCGTCTATTATGTCGGCCAGTGGAGCATCGACGGCAACTTCGACACCGGCCCGGTCAGCCACAACGTCATCGCCGGAGTCGACTACCTCGACGTCAACTACGACTACGACCGGCAGAACACGGCCAACGGCCTGCCCACCACGTCCTACGCCTTCAACCAGAACGGCAACATCTACACCAATGCGATCCCCGACTGGGGTTCGAACCCGGCCGCCGTCGCCTATCAGCGGCCGCCGAGCTGGTTCCGCTACCAGGAGATCCGCCAGCGGGCCCTGTTCCTCAGCGACACCTTGAAGCTCGGTCACGCCGAGCTGCTGGCCGGCGTGCGCTACACCCGCTACCGCGAAACCAACGACGAGCCGGTGAACGCCGACACCGCCTATGAAGAAAACTCGATCACGCCGGTCTTCGCCCTCAGCTACGACGTGGCGCCGGGCGCGCGCCTCTATGTGAGCCACGTCCAGGCCCTGCAGCGCGGGGCCAACGCGCCGGAGACGGCGTCGAACTTCGGCCAGTCGCTGGGTCCGATCAAAAGCAAGCAGTACGAGGCCGGCGTGAAGGTGCAGCGCCAGGGCTGGGGCGCCAACGTCGCCCTGTTCCGCACCGAGCTGCCCTCGGACTATCTGCGCGCGCCGGCGCCCGGCCAGACGCTAGGCCTGTGGGTCCGCGACGGCGAGCGCCGCTACCAGGGCGTGGAGCTCGACACCAACTGGCGCCTCCTACCGGAATGGTACGCCTCCTTCTCGGTGGCCTACCTTGACGCGGTCCAGACCAAGGCCGCCACCGCCGCCCTGGTGGGGACCGACGTCCCCGGCAAGGTCAGCTGGCGCAGTTCGGCGTTCCTCGAATACACGCCCAACTACCTGCCCGGCTTCAAGGCCTTCGGCGGCCTGCGCTATTCCGGCAAGGCCCGCGGCCAGACCGACAACAGCTTCCGCTATGACGCCTACACCGTGGGCGACTTGGGCGCGTCCTACCGCCTGCCGCTGAAGACCGCCGAGGTCGAAATCCGCGGCAATGTCTCGAACGTGGCTGGCAAGAAGTACTGGATCCCGAACGCCGGCGGCACCGGCCTGTCGCCGGGTGCGCCGCGCACCTACACGGTCAGCATCAACTATGCGACGGGCTCCTGGGCCCCGACCGCCCCGGGCGGCGCGCCTGCGTGGGTGGCCGACGGCTGGTATGTCGGCGCCCTGGCCGGGGCCACCAAGCTGAACAGCGCCGACTTCGACATCAAGGCGATCGTCAATCCGGCGCTGGGAACGATCGACGACGGCCTTCAAGTCAAACATCGCACGGGCTGGGAGGTCGCCGGCATCCTGGGCCACGACTTCGGAAACTTCCGCGTCGAAGGCGAAGTCAGCAACAAGCGCGTCGACGTCGATCGCATCACCCTGAAGAGCGCCGCCATTCCCCTGGAAACGCCGGCTCGGGCCGCCGGGACCTATCCAAACCCCGGCGGCGCGACCCCGGTGCTGGCGCTCATGACCAATGTGCTGGCCGACTTTGGCGGCGGCCCGGACAATCCCTGGGCCGTGGAAGTGGGCGGCGGCGTGGGCCTTGGCCGCATCAACACCCGTCGCTGGCGCTTCAACGACGCCCAGCATGGCTTCTTCCAGAACGACAACAAGACCGCCTTCGCCTGGCAGGCGATCGCCGGCGTCCGTCGCCGCGTCTCCGAGCACGTCGATCTGAACGTCCGCTACCACTACTTCGACATCCCCTCGATCAAGCTGCTCAGCGCCACGAACAACGGCCTGAAGGGCGGGGTCTCCAGCCACAGCATCCTGGCCGGCGCCACCTACAATTTCTGATCAAAGGCGGTCCCGCGAGGGACCGCCCTCTTCTTTTCCGCATGGAGGATTTCATGTCCCAACACCGTCAACTGAAGCTCGGCGTCGCCCTGGTCGGCGTCGGCAACGACCAGTTCGGCTGGCGCGATCCGGAACTGCCCGGCGACGCGTCCGTCAGCATCGACTGGTTCATCGAGAACGCTCGCCTGGCCGAAGCCGCGAAGTTCGACTTCGTCTTCATGGTAGACAGCCCGTTCATCACCCCGGACACCACGCCGCACTATCTGAACCGGCTGGAGCCGCTGACGCTGTTGTCGGCGCTGGCGGTATCCACCTCGAAGATCGGCCTGATCGCCACGGCCACCACCTCGTTTTGGGAGCCGTACAACCTCGCCCGGCTTCTGGCCTCGGTGGATAATATCAGCCATGGCCGCGTCGGCTGGAACGTGGTCACCACCGGCCTGGAAGGCGCGGCGAAAAACTACGGCCGCGAGGAGCACATCGACCACGCCGTCCGCTATCGCCGGGCTCATGAGTTCGTCGAGGTCGTGAAAGGCCTGTGGGACAGCTACGAGGACGACGCCTTCCCCCGCGACAAGGAAAACGGCGTCTTCCTGGACAAGCCCAAGCAGCACGCCCTGAACCACAAGGGCGAATTCTTCAGCGTCGCCGGCCCCCTGGCGCTCAGCCGGTCCAAGCAGGGCCAGCCAGTCCTTTTCCAGGCTGGCATCAGCGAGGATGGCCGCAACCTGGCCGCCAACATCGCCGAAGGCATCTACGCCGGCGTCGAAGGTTTTGACGATGCGGTCGATTACTACGCCGACATCAAGGCCCGCATGGTCGCGCTTGGCCGCAACCCCGAGCACATCACGATCGTTCCCTCCATCCAGCCTGTCATCGAAGACACCGACGAAGCCGCCTGGGCCCGCGTCGGCGACCGCCAGGAGAAGCTCGACTTCAACAAGCTGCTGGTCGGGCTGGGCCGGCCGTTCGGTTATCACGACTTCAGCCAGTACGACCTCGACGCGCCTTTCCCTGACGTCTCGAACCTCAGCCTCAACAGCTACAAGGGCAACGCCGAGCGGATCGTCAAACGCGCCCGCGACAACAACTGGACCCTGCGCGAAACAGTCTTGAACCAGGCCGAGCGCCGCCACGGCTTCGTGGGTTCGCCGCAGACGGTGGCCGATGAGATCCAGCAGTGGTTCGAAGGCCGCGCCTGCGACGGCTTCAACCTGTGGGTCTCGCGTCCTAGCGACTTCAAGAAATTCCGCGAGCAGGTCATCCCGATCCTGCAGGAGCGCGGAATCTTCAAGACCGAGTATCAGCACGACACCCTGCGCGGGCACCTGGGCCTGCCCGTACCGGAGAACCGCTGGGCCCGCCAGGCGGCGCAGACCCTGCAAGCCGCCGAATAGAAGAGCTGTTTCCTCCCCGCCTTCAGCCCCGGCTCACGCCGGGGCTTTTTGTTTGCGGGGCAATCCTGTCTGGAGGTCAGGCGGCGAGCGCGGCCTGGCGGCGGGCGACTTCCGCACGAACCAGCGGGATCAGGTCGCGGCCATATTCCAGGGCGTCCTCCAGCGGATCGAAACCGCGGATGAGGATGGTGGAGACCCCAAGCTCCCAATACTCCATGAGCGACTCCGCCACCTGCTCGGGCGTGCCCACGAGACCGGTGGAGTTGCCGCCGGCGCCGGTCACGGCGGCCAGTTCGGTCCACAGGCGCTTGTCGACCACGCGGCCCTCGGCGGCGATCGCCAGCAGGCGCTGCGAGCCCACCGCCTGCGGCCGGCCGTTGGCGGGGATCAGCGCGTGATTGCGGCCGCCGGCGCGGAGGGCCTTGGCGGCTTCCAGGATCCGGTCGGCGCGGGCCCACGCCTCCTCCTCTGTGCGGCCGAGCACCGGCCGCAGCGAGAGCGAGAAACGGATCCGGTCGGCGCGGCCGTGGGCGGCGCCAGCCGCGCGGACCGCGTCGATTGTCTCCTTCACCTGCGCCAGGCTCTCGCCCCACAGGGCGTAGGCGTCGGCGTGCTTGCCGGCGACCGCGATGGCCTCCGGCGAGGAGCCCCCGAAGTAAATCGGAATGCGCGGCTGCTGGGCGGGCTTCACCGCCGAATAGGCGCCCTTCACCCGGTAGTGCTTGCCCTCATGGTCGAAGGGCGTGGTGCTGGATCAGGTCTGCTTGATGACGTCGAGATACTCGTCCGTGCGCTCGTAGCGCTCGGCCTTGGTGAGGAAGTCGCCGTCGCGGGCCTGCTCCTCGTCATTGCCGCCGGTGATGATGTGCACGGCCAGGCGGCCGCGGCTGAACTGGTCGAGGGTCGCCAGCTGGCGCGCCGCCAGGGTGGGCGCGACGAAGCCCGGCCGGTGGGCCAAAAGCAGGCCCAGGCGCTCGGTCTGCTGAAAGGCGTAGGACGCGATCTGGAAGCCGTCCGGCGAGGAGCTGAAATAGCCGATGAGCGCGCGGTCGAAGCCGGCGTGCTCGTGGCCGCGGGCGATGGCCCCCAGATAGGCGGTGTCGATCTCGCCGGGCGGACGACCGGAGCGCCGCACCTCCGACCCCGCCTGGGTCCCCAGGATGCCGATGAATTCGAGGGGGTGGCGATTGGCGGTCATCTAGCGTTCCTAGGACGGCGGGCGATCAGGCGGCCGGCTTGACCGGCGCGGCCCCGGCGGTCGAGACGGCGGCGGGCTTCACGAAGAGGTCGTTGAACGAGCTGTCGTAGCCGCCCTCCTTAAGGTCGGGGATCTTGTCGATCACACCGGCGCGGCGGTAGCGCTCGAAGGTCGCCTTCTGCTCAAGCAGCACCGAGCTGTCGACGACGGCCAGTTCGCTGACCGAGCCCGCCGTGCCGCCGTAGCGGATGGCGGCGACCGGCACGCCGGTCTCCTTCGACCGCTGCTGGGCCAGTTCCTCCGGATGGGTGAGCGCCCACTGGCGGGCGCGGACATAGCGCTGCACGAAGTCGCGCAGCAGGGGCTTCTTGGTCTCCAGCGCCTTGACGCTCGCCGACCAGTAGCCGCCGCCGCTGGTCGGCAGGTCGCGCGCGTCCTGCAGGACGCGGTCGCCGTTCTCGACGACGGCGATGCCGGTGTAGGGGTTCCAGGTCGCCCAGGCGTCGATCGAGCCGCTGGAGAGCGCGGCCTTGGCCTCGCCGTTGGTCAGGTAGACGAACTGGACGTCCTTGAAGTCGATGTGGGCGGCGTCGAGCAGGCGCAGCGCCACATCCTGGCCGATCGAGCCCTTCACCGTGGCGAGCTTCTTGCCGCGCAGATCCTGGATGGTCTTCAGGGGCGAATTGGCCGGGACGAGAATGGCCGTGCCACGGCCCGCCTCGGGGCCCCGCTCGACCACCCGGGTCACCATGATCGCGCGGATCTGAGCCCCGTTGCCGTAGGCGAAGGCGAAAGGCGCGGCGCCCGTCGAGCCGACGTCCAGGGCGCCGGCCGACAGCGCCTCGAGCAGGGGCGCCGCCGCCGGCATCTCGGCCCATTCGATCTTGTAGGGCACATCCTTGAGCTCGCCGGCGGCCTCCAGGACCGCACGAACGCCGCCCTTCTGGTCGCCGACCCGCAGGACCGGCTTGTCGTCCTTCGCCGACGACCCGGCGCCGCCGCACGCCGCCAGGACCATGCCGGTGGCGGCGAGCGCGCCGACCAGGAGCGCGGTGAAGCCGCGACGTGACGAGACGGGGATGATGGAGGCGTTTGAGGTCATGAGGCCTTTGATCGCCGATGGGGTGGGAAGTCACCGCAGAAATGCGGGTTTATTTCCCAGTTTTTCTCAATATTTCCGTGCCTTATGGATCTTATGAGGTTGCCTGCTCAAGGTCGGTCACCGCCGTTCGCAGCATGTCGGCCAGCTTCTCGATCGTCGGGTGCGGCCCGGCCCGGGTGCGGCTGACAAAGGCGACCGGGGGCAGGGACGGAAGGCCCGCGTCCGCTTCGATGATCCGGGTCGAGAAGGCGCGCGTCCGGCAGCTGACGGCCAGGCCGGAGTCCACCGCCGCGCGAAGCACCGAGAGGCTGGGCGTCTCCAGCACCACCCGATAGGGCCGGTTCTCGGCGTCCAGCGCGGCGAGCGCGGCCTCGCGGAAGCGGCAGGGCTCCTCCAGAATGGCCAGGGGCAGGACGTCGGCGGACAACAAGGCCGGGTCGCCGAACCAGACCGTCTCGGCCACGGTGATCGCCCGCGGATCGTCGGCCGCGCCCATGCACAGGACGACGTCCAGCCGGTCCGACTTCAGAAGCTCCAGCAGCTCCATCGAGCCGCCGACGCGCACCTGCAGCTGGCTGTCGGGATTCAGGGCGGAGAAGCGCGCCAGCACGCCGCTGAGCAGGGTCTCGGCGAAGTCCTGCACCATGCCGACCCGCGCCGGGCCCGCCAGGACGTCGCCGGTCAGGGCCGCCACCGCGCGGTCGTTGCTGGCGAGGATTTCGCGCGCGTGGGCGAGGAAGCTGCCACCCGCCGGGGTCAGCACCAGCCTGCGCCCTTCGCGATGGAAGAGCTGGGACTGCACGGTGTCCTCCAGCCGCTTCATCTGCAGGCTGAGCGCCGACTGGGTCACGAACACCCGCTCGCTGGCGCGCAACATGGTCCCGGAGTCGACGATGGCGACGAAGCTGCGCAGCAGTTCGGTAGGCAGGTTCACGACCATCGCCGCAGGACACCTATCAGGAGAGCTAAAGGGGTAGATGAGTTAAAGTCTATTGATACGATAGGATATATGGGTCTTACCTAGCAAGGCGCTGATGGCGCGAGAGTCCTTGTGAAGGCCCCATGTCTGCTGCTGAGACGATCAGAAATTCTACGGACCGCACGATCGCGCTCCGCCGCTTCGCCGCGCCGAAGCTCTCGCTCGGCAACGGCCGCTGGGTGACCCCGGTCCTGGCGCTGCTCTTCTGGGAGTTGGGGTCGCGGACCGGGTTCATCTCCGCCCGCGTCCTGGCCGCGCCATCGACCGTCGTTCAGACCCTGTGGTCGATGATCGTCTCGGGCGAACTGCCGTCCAACCTGGCGGTGTCGCTGACGCGCTCGGGCATCGGCCTGGGCCTCGGCCTCGCCATTGGCAGCGTGCTGGCCCTGATCGCCGGCCTGTCGAAGGCCGGCGAGGCGGGCATTGACCCCCTCATGCAGATCAAGCGCATGATCCCCAGCCTGGCGCTCACGCCCCTGCTGATCGTCTGGTTCGGCATCGGCGAGACCCCGAAGATCTTGCTGATCTTCCTGGGCGTCATCTTCGCCATCTACCTCAATCTCTTCTCCGGCATCCGCAACGTCGACGTGAAGCTCATCGAGGCGGGCCGCAGCTTCGGCCTCTCGCGCTGGGAGCAGATCGTCCACATCGTCCTGCCGGGCGCCATGCCGGGCTTCTTCGTTGGGCTGCGCTTCGCCGCCGGCGGCTGCCTGATGCTGCTGGTGGTGGCCGAGCAGATCAATTCCTCGGCCGGCATCGGCTACCTGATCAACAACGCCCGTGACTTCATGCGCACCGACATCATCGTCGTCTGCCTGCTCGTCTACACCATCCTCGGCCTGACCGCGGACTTCCTGGTCCGCAGCCTCGAGGCCCGCGTCCTGCGCTGGCGCCCCGCCCTCATCAAATCCTGATCGAAAGTACGAGGCTTAGCCCATGTCCCCGGCCGCCCTCCGCGCTCACCCGCTCGCCGCCCACACGCCTTCCGACGCCCAGGAGGCCGAACCGGCCGTCCGCGTCACCGGCTTCTCGCGCAGCTTCGGCGCGACCACTGTCCTGCACGATCTGGACCTGAACATCGCCCAGGGCGAGTTCGTCGCCCTTCTGGGCCGCAGCGGCTCGGGCAAGACGACGCTCCTGCGGACCCTGGCGGGTCTCGATCAGGCGCCTGTCGAACAGGTCCGGACCCCCGACGCCCGCGCCGTGGTCTTCCAGGAGCCTCGTCTCCTGCCCTGGAAGCGGGTGTGGAAGAACGTCATCCTGGGCCTGCGCGGCGCCGATCGCGCCGCCGCCGAAGCGGCCCTGAAGGAAGTGGGCCTGGACCACCGCGCCGACGCCTGGCCGGCCACCCTCTCCGGCGGCGAGGCCCAACGCGCCTCGCTGGCCCGCGCCCTGGTGCGGCAGCCGAAGCTGCTGCTCCTCGACGAGCCCTTCGGCGCCCTGGACGCCCTGACGCGGTTGCGCATGCATGACCTGGTGCTGTCGCTGTGGCGCAAGCATACGCCGGCCATCCTACTGGTGACGCACGACGTCGACGAGGCCATCGCGCTCGCCGACCGGGTCCTGGTGCTCGACGATGGCCGGATCATCGCCGAAGAGCGCGTGACCGCGCCGCGACCACGCCACCACGACCAGCAGTTCTACGCGATACGCGCCCGCCTGCTCGGCCATCTCGGCGTCGACGTCCTGGCCACCGGCCGCTCGGTCGACCCCCTGACCATCGCTGCCGAATAACACCCCTCACCTTATCAGCCTGCACAGAGACCTCCCATGCCCGTTCAATTCATCGGCTTCATCGGCTCCAACTACACCTCTGAGATCCATCCGCCCCAGGGCCCGGTGATCAACCTCGAGCACATCGAGAAGGTCGCGCGCGTCCACGAGGACGGCGGCTTTCACCGCGCGCTCATCGCCTTCGGCTCGACCTCGCCCGAAAGCATCCTGATCGCCACCCATGCGGCGCACGCGACCTCGCGTCTGGGTCTGATGATCGCCCACCGTCCGGGCTTCACCCAGCCGACGCTCGCGGCGCGCCAACTGGCCACGCTTGACCACATCTCCAAGGGCCGGGTCGCCGTCCACATCATCACCGGCGGCGCCGATGCCGAGATGCACCGCGACGGCGACATCTCGACCAAGGCGCAACGCTACGCCCGCACCAACGAATACCTTGACGTCGTCCGCAGCGAGTGGACGAGCGACCAGCCCTTCGACTTCAAGGGCGAATTCTATGACGTCCAGGGCGGCTTCGCCTCGGTGAAGCCCCTGCAGAAGCCGCACATCCCGATCTTCTTCGGCGGCTCCTCGGACGAGGCCATCCCGGTGGCCGGCAAGCACGCCGACATCTTCGCCCTGTGGGGCGAGACGCACGACCAGGTCCGCGAACAGATCAGCCGCATCCGCGCCGCGGCGGCCAAAAACGGTCGCGAGATCGAGTTCTCCCTCTCGCTACGCCCTGTCCTGGCCGACACGGAGGAAGCCGCCTGGAGGCGGGCCGAAGACATTGAGCACCGCGTTCGCGCACGCCGCGAAGCCCAGGGCCTGAAGACCGAGGGCCACGCGCCACCCAACGCCGGCTCGCAGCGCCTGCTGGAGGCCGCCGCAAACGGCAAACGCCTCGACAAGCGCCTATGGACCGGCGTCGCCGCGCTCACCGGCGCCAGCGGCAATTCAACCGGCCTTGTCGGCACGCCGGAGCAGGTCGCCGACGCTTTGCTCGACTACTACGACCTTGGCGTCACCCACTTCCTGATCCGCGGCTTCGACCCCCTGGAGGACGCAGTCGGCTATGGCCGCGACCTGATCCCGCTGGTCAAGGACCTGGTCGCTGAGCGAGACGCGCGCGGCGTGGCCAAGGCGAGCTGAAGACGGAGCGACCCCGATGTCCGTCGAAGCCTTCCCGTTCGCGCCCTTCCGCCGCCCGGCGCCTGACCCAGCGCGCCGCGAAGCGCTTCGCGACAGCCTGGCCGATCTCGCCTCCAGCGTCGGCGTCGCCGCCTGCTGGGGGCCGGACGGACCGCGCGGCGTGCTGGTGCGTTCGCTGATGCGTGTCTCGGCCTCCCCGCCGCGGGTCTTGCTGAGCATCGACAAGGCCGCCGCCGGGCACGCCGCTCTGCTTGACGCCGAGGCCATCGGCCTGTCGATCCTGTCCGACGGTCAGCGCGACGAGGCCGACCGCTTCGACGCCGCGAGCTCCCAGGCCTGGCTGGCCGGGCGCTGGAGCGAGACGGCCGACCAGCCGCCGACGCTTCTGGGCGCCCTGGCGGCGGTGATCGGGCGTGTCCGCTCGCGCATCGACGCGGGCAGCCATACGCTGTTGATTCTTGACCTCAGCGATGCCGAGCGCCGCGCCGGCGCGCCCCTCGTCTGTTTCGATCAGACTTACGCAGGCTAGATCCCGCCGCCCTGCGGAGACCCCCATGGCCGCACGACTGCCCGACGCCGACCTCGACCAGTTGTTCCGCGCCGCGCGCACGCGCAATGGCTGGCGGCCCGAACCTATACCCGAGACGATGCTCCGAGAACTTTACGACCTGGCGAAATGGGGGCCGACCTCGGCCAACGTGAGCCCCGCGCGCTTCGTCTTCCTGACGAGCCCGGAGGCTAAGGCGCGGCTGGCGCCGCACCTGTCCAACGCCAACCGTGATAAGACCATGACGGCTTCGGCGGTGGTGATCGTCGCCTATGACCTGGCCTTCGCCGAGAAGATCCCGCAACTCTTCCCCCAGAACCCCGCCGCCGCCGCTTGGTTCGCCGACTCGACGGTCGCCCAGGAGACCGCCTTCCGCAACGGCAGCCTTCAAGGGGCCTATCTGATGCTGGCGGCCCGCGCGTTGGGCCTCGACTGCGGGCCCATGTCCGGCTTCGACAAGGCCGCCGTCGACGCTGAATTCTTCGCCGGCGCCGAGGTGCGGGCGAATTTCATCTGCAGCCTGAGCTATGGCACCGACGAGAAGCTCTTTCCCCGCCTCCCGCGCCTCGCCTTCGACGAAGCCTGCCAGCTGCTCTGAACCACCGCCAGGCGCTCCGAGCGCCCGCCCACGCAAAAGCGGCGTGTTCACGGCTTGACGACCCATACTTACAGCGTAAGATATCTCCAAAATCGCGTTTACATAAGTAAACGTCTGGGAGAGACGCCATGGGCGCAAGAACTGGCCAGGATTATCTGGATTCTATAAGAAAAAATCAGCCAGAAGTTTATTTCAACGGCGTTCGCATTGAGGACATAACGACTCATCCAGCGTTTACCGGTCCGATCGAAACGATCATGGATCAATATGATCTACAGCACGACCCGCGCATGCGGGATATTTGTCTTTATGAATCCCCAACCACGGGGGATCTTGTCTCGACGTCATTCATGGTCGCAAAGTCACGCGAGGATGTTGTCAAGAAACGTCGACATTTCAAGGTTCGCGCAGACCAACATTTCGGCCTGATGGGTCGCGTTCCCGATTTCATGAACGCCTTCGTTCTGGCTTGGAATTTCCAGGCGGATCACTACGCCAAGACCAATGCGAAGTACGGTGAGAATGCGCGTCGCTACTATGAGTATTGCCGCGAGAACGATCTGTTCCTTACCCATGTTCTGGTGAACCCGCAAATCGACCGCAGCCGCACCTCGGCTAACCAGGAAGACCCCTACCTTCACCTTGGCCGGGTCCGGGAGACCGAGGATGGCATCATCGTGCGCGGCGCGAAGATGCTCGGCACCATGGCGGCCCTGACGGAGGAACTCCTCGTCACACCCTTCGGCGGGGTAGCGCCGGGCGACGACGCCTACGCCCTGGTCTTCGCCATCCCCTCCAACACCAAGGGGGTGAAGTTCATCTGCCGCGAGAGCTTCTCGCCAGGCGATCGGGCGCACTTCGACCATCCGCTCAGCACGCGCTTCGAAGAGATGGACTGCGTCGCTGTGTTCGACGATGTCCTCGTGCCTTGGGACCGCATCGTCGTCGACGGCTCACCCGGCAGCGCCGCGGTGGTGAACGGCTCGCCGCTCGATCCGCGATCTTCGGTCATTGTCCAGACGAGTTCCCGCCAGCTCGCGTCGCTGGAACTGCTCTGCGGCGTCGCCCAACGGGTGTCGGAAGCCATCGGCATCACGGGCTTCCTGCATATCCAGGAAAAGCTCGGCCAGATGCTGGTCCAGCTCGAGCAGGTGAAGACGGCCTACTTCGCCGCAGACGCCATGGCGGTGGAGGGCCCAGACGGCGACTGGATTCCCTATATGGGCGGCGTGATGGCCTCGCACTTCCAGGCCGGCGCGATCCACACTCAGTTCGTGGACATCATCCACACCCTGGCCGGCGGCGGGTTCTTCTACGCGCCGTCCAAGGGCGATTTCGATAACGTCGAGCTGCGCGGCTACATCGATAAATATGTGCGCGGCGCGCCCGGACACAGCGCGGAAGAGCGGGTCAGCCTCTTCAAGCTCGCCTGGGACCTGACCGGCGACGCCTTCGGCCAGCGGGTGCGCCAGTATGTGAAGTTCTACAGCGGCGACCCCGTGCGCAATGTCGCCGGGCTCTACCTCGGTTACGACAAGCGCGAATTGTCCAAGGTGGTGGATCGCGCCCTCACGGGCCGCTCGGCGCCGGTGCCAGTGGCCCCCGCCACCATCGCCCCGCCGGCCCCGCCGCCCGAGGCCGAAAAGGCGCTGACCCTGTCCTACCCCGCCGCCTCGCACCCCACGGCGCCCGCCGTGGGCCGCGGCTAGGCGGTCTGAACGGCCGGGCCTTCGCGGGCCCGGCCGGTTCTCACTTACACCACTGAAAACGCCAAGACGCGACCCGCCGATCAACGGCGGGCGTCGTCCAATTCCACCAGAAACAAAAACGAGACTTGGGAGCGAAAGATGAACTCAGTCAAGCGAGCGCTTGTCTACGGCGCGTTGCTGAACTCCGTGGTCGCCGCCTCCGCGGCGTTCGCGCAGACCGCGGCCGACGCCGCCAACACCGGGGTTTCCGAAGTCGTCGTGACCGCCGAACGACGGACACAGTCGGTCCAGCGCTCATCGCTGGCGATCTCGGTGATCTCGCCCGAGGCCGCCCAACAGGCTGGCGTGGTCCAGGTTCGTGATCTCACGAAACTGGAACCCGGGGTCTCCATCGGCCAGGGCGGCCCTGCCACCCAGATCTACATCCGCGGCGTTGGCGACTTCGGCTCCACCCCGCTGACCAATCCGGCCGTCGCCGTGAATGTCGACGGGATCTATGTCGCGCGCGCCAACTCGATCGAGGGCAACATGCACGACATCGAGCGGATCGAGGTCCTGAAGGGCCCGCAAGGCACGCTCTACGGCCGCAACGCCACCGGCGGGGCGATCAACATCATCAGCATGAAGCCGAAATTGGGCGTGCAGGTCGGGCGGCTGCAGGCGGAGGTCGGCAGCTACAAGTTGGGCCGCATGGAAGCCGCCTACAACCTGCCGGTGGGCGACACCCTGGCTTTCCGCGGCGCCGTCCAGCTCGTCAGCCGCGGCGGCTATGGCAGCCTGGGTTTCGACGACGACAAGCACGAATCCTACCGCCTGCAAGGCCTGTGGGAGCCGAACGACGACCTTTCGATCCGCCTGTCAGCCGATCGCACCCACGTCGGCGGTCGCGGACCGGCCCACTATATTCGCGGCCCTTATTCAGCAGGTGTCCTCGCCATCCTCAATGCGGCCGGCGTCGCGCCGGTGACCGAGGACCGCATCTCGACGCCTGACCCACGCGCCCAGCAGATGATCCTGGCGGCGGTGGCCTACGGCGGCCTGTGCTATCCGAACGGCGTGATCCCGGCGGCGTCGGCGACCCGCAACGGCGTCGTGGCGACGTCAGTGCAGGGCTTCTGCCCCACAGGCTTCAGCTCGCTCATCGCGCCCAGTGATCCCAGCCAGGCGCGGATGAACAATAACTTCAACAACCTCTCGGCCGAGGTGAACTGGGACCTGGGCTTCGCGACCCTGACGGTGCTGCCGGGTTACCGGCAGGCGCGTAACGACTACACGACCTTCCCGTTCGTCACCTACGATGACGCCAAGGGCGAAAAGGAGAAGTCCGACGCCTACTCCTTCGAGGCGCGGCTGGGCGGCGAGACCGGCGCGGCCAACTGGGTGGCGGGCCTCTATTACTTCCGCGAGGACCAGAGCTCCCACTCTGGCTCGCCCAACACCGTCCAGTTCCAGGGCGTGCGCACCGACATCACCAAGCTCAAGACCGAGAGCTCGGCGATCTTCGGCCAGGTGACCTTCAACCTCTCCGAGACTCTGCGCCTGATCGCGGGTGGCCGTTACGCGACCGATCGACGGCGGATCAACGGCGTAGGCGAGGTCTATGACACCGCTCCGCTCAGCCTGCCGTTCCAGGCGGCCCCCGTCGCCGGTCCCTGCTACCTGACCGGGCCGGTCTGCATCGTCAGCCGCTACACCGGCCGCAACAAGGACTCGAACGTCACCTATAAATTCGGCGCCGAGTACGATCTGACCCCGCAGAACATGCTGTTCGTCACCTATGGCACGGGCCAGAAGGCGGGCGGCTTCAACGCCTTCGCCCTGGCTGGCGCGACCGCGAACGCGGCCTCGGCCTACGATCCAGAGAAGTTGGCCGCGCTGGAAGTCGGTTCGCGCAACCGCTTCCTCAACTCGCGCCTGCAGGTGAACCTCGAGGCCTTCCACTGGAAATACAAGGACGCCCAGCAGATCTTCGCGACCCAAGACGTCGCCGGCAATTTCGTATTCGGCTACACTAACGCCGGTCGTGGGACCATGTACGGCGTCGATGTCGACGTCGTCGCGCGACTGACGGCCAACGACACGCTTCAGGCCGGCGTTGAACTGCTGAGAACCAAGTTCAATCAGTTCAGCTATGAGACCCTCGGCCAGACGCCGGAAAAGACCGGCTGTTCCATCACCCCGGGCGCGCCCTTCCAGACCATCGACTGTTCAGGCAAGCCGCTGCTGCGCGCCCCGCGCTACTCCGGCACCGTGGCCTACACGCACACCTTCAACCTCGCGAGCGGGGCGGCGGTCGAGGCGTCCGGCACGGCCCAGTTCGCCGGCTCCAACTTCTTGCGCGTCGATTACACCGAAGGTGTGCGCTCGCCGAGCTACGTCGCCGGTGACGTCTCGCTGACCTACCGCAACCCCGAACGGACGTGGTCGCTCTCGGCCTATGGCCGGAACATCACGAACGAAGTCATCCACACCGGCAGCGACGGCAACATCACCATCACGCCGACGCTCTACACCACCAACCTGGCGCCGCCCCGGACCTTCGGCGTCCGCTTCAACGTCGACTTCTAGCGCGCAGCAGCCCGGGGCGGGGGCATGGCCGGCGCCTGCACCGGGCTCCGTCCGCCAACTCCCTTGCGCGCTGGAGTCCGCGCAAGGGAGTGAGCCGGCAAGCGCCTCTAGGGAACGGCGGTCTGCGCCCGCCGTTGTCACCCACGCAACCGGCGCACCGCCGACGCGAAAGGGCGACCACCATGAGCATCTTCAGCAAGATCTGGGACAAGATCACCGGCCACAAGCGCGAGCCTGAGGCAGCGCCCGCAGCGCCCGCGCCCACACCAGCGGCGACTCCCTCGCCAGCCACACCCGCGCAACCGGCGCCCGCCGCGCCCGTGGACGTTGAGCCGATCCTGGAGGCCATGGCCGCCAGCAAGGGCGGCGGCGGCAATTGGCGCACCTCGATCGTCGACCTGCTGAAGCTGCTGGACCTGGATTCCAGCCTGGAGGCCCGCAAGGAATTGGCCACGGAACTGGACGTCAATGCAGGTCCGGCAGGCAGCGCTGAACAGAACATCGCCCTCTCCAAGGCCGTCTGGAAGAAGCTGTCCGAGAATGGCGGCCAAGTGCCTGCAAGCCTCCGCGGCTGAAGCCACGGAACGCGCCACGCAAAAAGAAGCCCGGTGGCTCCCACCACCGGGCTTGAAGGGGGTCTTCGGAGGTAAACGGGGTCGGTCGATCAGTACCGGAAGCGCACGCCCACGCGCCAATAGCGGCCGATCAGGTCATAGTATTCGCCGTTGACGCCCGATGAGGCGTGCGAGGTCGGCGCATTGGACGGCACCTTCGGCGGCTGGGTGTCGAGGACGTTCTCGACCTTGGCGAAGATCTGGGACTGGGAGCCCAGGAAGTTCAAGCTCCAGCTCTGGTTGATGTCGAGATAGCCCCGGGCGCTGATGTCGTTTTGCAGAACGGCCGTCGCGCTATCACGCGGTGCGTTGTTGACCACGGCGTTGCTAATCGTACGCACGGTGAAGGTCGTGGCGCTCGGACCGAGGCTGTAGGTCCCGGTGATCAACCACCGCCACTTTGGCCCGCCAGCGATCGGGAAGATGCCAGCGAACACCATTCCGCGATAGTCCTGGGTCACCCCGTTCGCGGTCTGCGTGTACTTGGTCAGGTGGGTTCCGACAGCTCGCAGGTCGATCGTGCCGACCGTGCCGTCGAAAAGATCCGCCAGATCGCGCCGGTAACTCGCCTCGATGTCCCAGCCCGCCACGTCCTGACGAGCAATGTTGGCACCGCCAACAAGGACCGAGGAGTTGGTCAGACGGCCCGCGAGGTCCGGCGTCGGCGGGTTCGGATTGTAGTTGATCTGGTTGCAAGCCAGCGGATTGCTGACTTCGCCGACGCCGTAACAAGCGTTCACCACCTGCTGCGTCGTCTGGGTGACGATGGCGTCGTCAATGCCGATTTTCCAACGGTCAACCGAAACGCTGAAGCCCGGCAGGAAGCTCGGCCGATAGACCAGACCAAAAGCGGTGGTGGAGGCGATTTCTGGCGTCAAAGTCGGCACGCCGCCGGTGATCGTCGTAACGAACACCTGCTGGCTGGTGCCGGGAACCTGAGCTCCGATCAGAGCCCCGGCGGCCGGCGCCCGGAACAGGTCGTCGAGATTGGCCGCGCGGATGTCACGCGACCGGGTGCCACGGAGCCGGAGGTCGGACGTAACGTCCCACGTCAGGCCGAGCTTCCAGGTGCCGACGCGACCGCTGGTGGAGTAGTCGGTCGAGCGATAGGCGCCGTTGAAGTCCATGCTCTTGACGAAGGGCAGGTCCTTCAGCAGCGGCGCGACGACTTCGACGAACGCTTCCTTGACCTCGATCTCGCCACGGCTGGCCTTGTAGTTGCCAAACCAGTAGACGGCCCCCGAGTTGGCCGCGCCGAGCGGGTCGACGACATTGTGGAAGCTTTCCTTGCGATATCCGGCGCCGGCGGCCACCGCCAGAGGGCCGGCCGGCAGCGAGAAGGGCTCGAACTGGAAATCGAAGTTAGCCACGTCCTGCTTCACATAGATCTTCTGCCAGGCGAAGCTTGCGGTCACATAGTCGATGGCTTGCGTCGAAGGCGACCCCTTGCCGAAGAGGTTCAAGGGCTGGCAGCCGTTGGTCGGGTTGGTGATGGTCGAGCGGCAGACCGGCGTACCCACCGCGATGCCCGGAACGCCGCCTGAGGCCGGGTTGCGAACAACGTCCACCGCGCGATTGTAGTTGGCGATGATCGGGTTATGGGCATTTTCGGCGTAAAGGTCCGTTTCGCCGTGCTGGTAGTAGGTGCTCCACTTGAACGAGTTATCGAACCAGTCGGTCTTGCCATCGACGCCCAGGAGCAAGCGGGTCTGATTGCGCTTATTCTTAGCTTGCACCGCGTTGAGGCCCGGCTCCTCCATTACCCGACCAAGCTGGAAGGATGTTTGCCCGCGCAGGTCGAGGCCTGCGGGGATGAAGGGGTTGTCCGCCCGGATGGTGATGTCGCCAAAGCGCATATAACCAAGGGTGTAGTTGAGGCCGTAGCTCCAGCCTTTGCTGAGCTCGACATAGGCGTTGATGTTGTCGGTCAGGTCATAGCTCACGCGGCCGAAGAGAGCGCCGTTGCGGGTATCCGGCGTGATCGCGAGGTTGGGGCCAATGTCATAGGTGTCGCCGCCTACGCCAATCAGGCCACTGCCGGTCGTCGCCGCCTGGTAGGGCAGGACCTGGCCGCCAGGGCCGAACTGAACGCCCGCCAGAGGCCCGCCGACGATCATCCCGCCTGGGGTCGCTGTCCGTATCCCGGCCTTGTCGTAGGCGATAAAGCCCGGCTGGCCATTGGTCGCAGTGCGCGCCGTGTTCGGCACGGCTTTATAGCCGGTGAACCACTCGCGGGAGGCGTTGCTGAAAATGCCGTCTTCGCGTTCGTACCGGCCGGAGAGCAGGACATGGCCGCGTCCGCCAGCAAATCGGAAGCCCGCTGCGAGGTCGCCGCTGACGTTGGCTCCATCGTTTTGCCATGACTGGCCGTAGGCCGCCGTGCCCTTAACGCCGGTGAAGGTCTTGTCCAAGACGAAGTTTACGACGCCGGCGACGGCGTCCGAACCCCAGGCGGCCGAGGCGCCGCCGGTCACCACGTCCACCCGGCTGATCAGGTTCGTCGGCAACAGGTTGACGTCGACGAGTTGCTGCAGGTTTGAGCCGACAACCCGGTGCCCATCGAACAGGGTGAGGGTGCGGACCAGGCCAAGGTTGCGCATGTTGAAGGAGTTGGTGCCGCCGAGGTTGCCGGCTGCGAAATTGGTGGAGCGCGGCGAGGCCTGCGCCCCTGTGCCGAGTTGCGGTAGCATGTTCACATAGTTGGCGATGTTCGACACCGACTGCTTCTGCAGGTCGGCGAGGCCAACGACGGTGGTCGGCGTCGGGGCCTCGTAGCCGTCGCGCACGATCCGCGAGGCTGTGACGACGACGCTTTCCAGTTCAGCGGCCCCTGCGTCTTGAGCGGCGGCCGGGATGGCGAAGGCGGCGCTGATGGCGATGGCGCTCACGCCGCAGAAAATCCGCGCTGCGCCTAGGCAGCGGTCCCGATTGTGCATTTCCCGTCCCCAATTCCTGCGGCGACTTGTTGTCGTCGCTTGAACGCGGTTTTCAGGAAGAATCTAGGCCTCTGCAACTAGGCATAATCCGAATGCAGTTATCGCCTATTTCGATATATTACTTAGTATATTGACGTACCTTAACCAGCGTATTTGACAAACGATTTCATCCGCCATCGCAGTCGCAATGGCGGATGAAATTATACGTCAATATCTGCGCCGCTAGCTGAGCGCTTTGACACCATCGCGGTCGAAATACTTAACCGCCATGAAGAAGGGTATGACGCCCAAGGCCACCGTGGCCGGGGCGAACATGAAGGCGACACGCAGACCTTCGACGCTGCCCAGGCTTGGCGCCAAGGCGTCGCTGATCATGCCGACGATCAACGGACCCATCGCGTTGCCGATGACGTTCGTCGCGATCAGGATCACCGCAGAGGCCATCCCGCGGTACACTGAAGGGATGATGTCGAGGGAAAGCGCCAGATAGGGCGACATCCGGAAGGCGTTGGTGCCAGACCCGATGACCAGACCCAGGATCATCCAAGGCCACGAAGGGGCGAACACATAGAGCAGGGCGCCTGGGATCGTCAGCACCGCGGCGATCGCCGGCAACAGGACCAGCCAACGCTGGTCGCGCAGCCTGTTCGCCACCCAAGGGGTCAGGTAACCGCCAGCGAGCGTGCAGATGAAACCGGAGATCGCCCCGATGGGGGCGGCGATAGACGCCACTTCGGTCGCTGAAACGCCAAAGGCACGCATCATCATGGCGTAGCCCCAGGCCCCGAGGGTGCCGTTCCCCAGGCCCGTGATGGCTGTGCCCAGGAGGATCAGCATGAAGGGCTTTGAGGCGAACATCGCCCTGAGTGCTGCCGTCCACGTCGCAGGATCCTTCGGACGCGCTGTCGCCGCGTCCTTGCGGCCACGGTCAGGCTCGCGAACCGTGAAACGGATCAAAAGCGCGAGAACCACGCCAGGCACACCCAGCAACATCAGCGCTGCGCGCCAGCCATGGGCGTCGGCGATAATCCCGATCAAGGGCGTCAGCAGGATGGTCGAAAGCGGCTGGGCCAAGTTGAAGACGGCGATCGCCTGCGGCCGGACATGACGGGAGTAGTAGTCGGCGATCAGCGACATCGAGGTCGGGGTCGCCGTGGATTCGCCCATGCCGACGCCTGCGCGAGCCAGCAGCATCTGCCAGAAGTTGCCCGCGACGCCGCAGGCCACGGTCGCCAACGACCAACACGCGATACCGATGGCGAGGATCGAGCGGCGGTTTCCACGATCCGCCCATCGCGCCACGGGGATACCGACAAGCGTGTAGAGCAGGACGAAGGCCGCGCCGGTGAGCGCGCTCATCTGGGTGTCGTTGGCCCCGAGGTCGCGCTTAATCGGCTCCAGCAGCAGGGCCACGACCGTGCGATCGGCGACACTGAGCAGGTTAGCCAGGCAAAGCAGCCCCAGGACATAGTGTGGGTAGAGTGTCTCTCGGCCCAGGCCGGCGGTCGCGGACTTCGTCTGCACCGGTTTCCCCCAATCGTGTGAAGGCGCTCTTCAGGCGCCCTGAAGCTGCATCGGGACCGGATGAAATCCGCGCTCGAACCAGATGGTCGGCTGGACGACGCCGGCGATCCGGACGGCCTCGACGCGGCCCACGAAGATGCGGTGGTCGCCGCCCGGATAGGCGGCCTCGAGGACGCATTCGACGGCGACGTCGAAGTCCTGAATGACCGGCGTCCCGCGATCGTTCACCTCAGTGGTCAGCCCGGCGAACTTGTCTGTCCCGGACGACGCGAACCGCATCGCCGCGGCCTCCTGCCGCGCGCCGACGATGTGGGCTGCGAAGGCGCCGGCGGCCTCGATCGCCGCCGCGGTCCGCGAAGTCTCGGCCATGGCCATGGCGACCAGCGGCGGGTCCAGCGACAGTGACATGAAAGCGCTGAGCGTCGCCCCGCACCAGCCGCCGTCCCGCGTGGCCGCGGTGACGACGGCCACGCCAGCCGGCAGCGCCGCCATGGCGCGCTTAAAGTCCGCCGGCAAGACCATCAGATCGCCATGCCGCCGGTGGGCGGTTCAAGACCGAAAGCGACGGCGGCTGCGGCCTGGTAGATCGGCTGCGGGGTGTTGATCCCGTGGTGCAGGCCGACATGGGCGTCGCGCCACAGGCGCTGCAGGGGCTTGTCCGCGCGCACGGCGTTGCCGCCGGTGCGGGTGAACATCTTGTCGGCCGCGTCCACCGAGCGCTGGACCGAGCGCACCTGATCGCGCCGGGTCTTCACGCGCAGCTCGTAAGGGATCAGCTCGCCCTTCGAGAGGATGTCGAACATGCGTGAGAGGTTGTCGATGTTCTGCACGCGGCTGGCGTCCAGGTCAGAGCCGCTTTCGCCCAGGGTGAAACTCAGCACGGCGTCATCGACCCAGCGCTTGCCCAAGCGGTCGGCCCGGTCGCGCTGATAGGCGATCGCCTGGGCGAACAAGCCTTCTGTGACGCCTAGGACCGCAGACGTGATCGCCGCGCCAAAGAGCGCAGAGAACGGCATGGCGTAGAGGGGATCGGTCCTCCCGGAACGGCCTCCGGCCGGATTGCCGGCCTCGCGCATCCCGAAGGTGTCGATCGTCCGGTATTCCGGGATAAAAGCGTTCTTGACGATGATGTCCTTGCTGCCCGTGCCCTTCAGCCCGACGACATCCCAGGAATCCTCGACGATCTCGTAGTCGCTGCGCGGCAGGATGAAATGCAGCGACTTCGGCGGCTGGGCGGTCGGGTTTCCCTCCTCGTCACTGAGAACCGCACCCAGGAAAATCCAGTCGCAATGGTCGGTGCCCGATGAGAACGACCAGCGGCCGTTCAGGACGAAGCCGTCGCCGGTGGCGACCGCCTTGCCCATCGGCGCATAGGGTGAGGCGATCCAGGTGTCCGGATCCTGGCCCCAGACTTCCTCCTGAACCTTCGGATGGCAGAGGGCCATGTGCCAGGGATGGACGCCGACGATCCCGCAGATCCAGCCGCTGGCGCCGCACACCGAGGCGACCTTCATGGCCGCGTCGAACCACTCCGCGGGATGCGCTTCGAAGCCGCCGTATTCCTTCGGTTGCATCATGCGAATGACGCCGGCTTCACGGAGCAGGCGGACGCTCTCGTCCGGCAGCTTGCCCAGCGTCTCGGCCTGGTCGGCGTGGCTT
The DNA here is from genome assembly GCF_001375595.1 of Phenylobacterium immobile (ATCC 35973). NCBI lineage: Bacteria > Pseudomonadati > Pseudomonadota > Alphaproteobacteria > Caulobacterales > Caulobacteraceae > Phenylobacterium > Phenylobacterium immobile. Next base: position 46,356 of record NZ_CVJQ01000003.1, read on the forward strand.
GCCAATTGCTCGGCGATCCCTTCGATCCGGTGACGAACCTCGTGCATCTCTCTCCCCGCATTTCTCGGCTTCAGGCCAGCGTTGCGGAGAAGGGATATGGGCGCCATTGTAATCGGACAATTCGCTAATCGACGAATGCAGCTATCATGAAAATTGATAATGAGCCTGATATCGCCGACTTCGACGCGGCGCTCCTGCTAGTGATGGACGCCATCTGGTCGGCGCGGAACGTGAGCCTCGCCGCTCGACGTCTGCACCGGTCGCAATCAACAATCAGCGCCTCGCTCAATCGCCTGCGCGAACTGCTGAAGGACCAGGTGTTCGTCTGGGACGGCCGGCAGATGAATCCCACCGCGCTCACCGAGCAGCTGATGCCCCAGGTCAGCGATATCATCGCCAGCATGCGGGCTCTGATCTGGCGGGCCCACGGCGGGGCCGAGCACGCTCACCGCCGATTTGTCATCGCCACATCCAGCTATGTGACAGCCTTGTTCTCTGCGGGCCTGTTGACCCGGGTGGCCGACGAGATGCCGGGCGTATCGCTGGATTTCATCGCCACGGCCCCGAACTCCTGGACCAAGAGCGTCCTGCCGGACATCGATCTGTTCATCGTGCCGACCAACGTGGCGCGGACGCGGGGCTTGCACACCGCGCGACTTTATCAGGACGCCTACGTCTGCATTGGCGCACGCGACAACGCCCAGTTGGTCGCGGACATGGCGCCGGACGATTTCTTAGGCCTTCGGCACGTCGGCTTTTCGTCGGTGCCCCGGCTTACCGCCAGTCACGAAGCCAGCCATTGGCACGCGCTGGGCATCACCCCGAATTACGTGATGCAGACTCCGGAGTACCTGAGCCTGCCAGCCATCGTCGCGGCGACCGACACCGTGGCGATCGTGCCCGGTCGCCTCGCCCAAGCGGCGATGCGCGATTTCGCCCTGAAGGCGGTGCGGCCGCCGGTGCCGGTCCCAGATCTCGAGATCGTCATGGTGTGGAAGCCTGCGCAGAACGACGACCCGGTGCACGCCTGGCTGCGCGGCGCCCTGGTCGACCTCGCCATGGCTTTCGACGCCTGACAGCGTAAGCCATGGCGAGACTGCAGGTGAGGCGCTATTGCTTTCCGCGCCCGGAGCCATGAAACGAGCTCGGATCGACACAGGGAGCAGGCGATGCCATCCGGCTACGGATCGAGGGACAAGCAGAAGACAATCCAGGAGCTGGCGGCCATGACGCCGGACGGCGCCTCGATCGCCCTGGGCGGCAGCTTCCTGCACCGCGGCCCCTTCGCCTATGTTCGCGAGCTGATCCGCCAGGGGCGCCGTGATCTGGAGATCATCAAGCAGTCACCGGGCTACGATATCGACATCCTGTGCCGCGCCGGCGCCGTGCGGAAGGTGCGCGCCGGCATCGTCGCCATGGAAGGCAACTTCGGTCTTGCGCCCTTCTACCGCCGCGCCATCGAGCAGAAGTCGGTGATCCTGGAGGAACACGCCTGCGCCAGCCTGACGGCCGGCCTGAGGGCCGCAGCCTTCGGCGTGCCCTTCCAGCCGTGCGGCGGCCTGCACGGCAGCGATCTGGTCACGGTCAACAGCTGGGCGAAGCTGGATGACCCCTATGGTCAGGGCGATCCGGTCTATGTGATCCCGGCCATCACGCCGGACATCACTGTCATCCAGTGCAATGAGGTCGACGTTCAAGGCAATGTCCGCGTACGGGGCACGCCCCACTGGGACCGCATCATGAGCCGGGCCGCCAAGCGTGTCTGGGTGGTGGCCGAGAAGGTGGTCGACGCCTCGGTGTTCCAGGAGGATCCCGAGATGACACTGGTCCCGCACTTCATGGTCGAGGCCTTCGCCTTGGCGCCGAACGGCGCTTGGCCCGGCTCCTGCTGGCCGGCCTATGGGATCGATTACCCGGCCGTGGAAGCCTATCTCGAGCCAGGTCCGCTGGACGCCCACCTGGCCGCCGCGCCGGAAGCCAAGGCGAGCGCCGATGTCTGAGGCCTGGTCTCCCTTCTCCTACGTCGCCATCAATCTCGCCCGCTTCATCCGGCCGGACGAGATCACGTTCAGCGGCGTGAACTCCACCCTGCCCATGCTGGCCTGTCTGATCGCCAAGCGCGCCTACGATTGGGAGTTCACCTACATCAACGTGGCCGGCGGCGTGGACCCGACCCCGTCGCACATTCCACTGTCCAGTTCCGATCCGGTGCTGGCGGAGGGCACGGCCTCGATCTTCGCCAACGAGGATTTCTACGACCTCTGCACCCGCGGGCGGATGGACCTGACCTTCCTGGGCGCCGCCCAGATTGACGGCGAGGGCAGCGCCAACAACTCCGTCATCGGCGACTGGCTGGGCCCGAAGGTGCGTCTGCCAGGCGGCGGCGGCGGCGCGGTGATGCTGCCGACAGCGCGTCGCGCCTGCACCTGGCGCACCGAGCACTCGCGGCGGACGCTGGTCGAGAAACTCGATTTCAAGACTTCGGCCGGCGGCTTCCACGGCGTCGTCACACCCTTGGCGGTGTTCATCAGGCGTGACGGGCGGCTGGCTCTCCAGTCATGGCGGCCCGGGCGATCACTGCAGGAAGTGCGCGATCGTACCGGCTTCGAGTTCGACGCCACCGGCGCGGGCGAAACGCCCTGGCCCACGGCGCGCGAGCGCGACGCTCTTGCGGCCCTCGATTTCGACGGCCAGTTCGAGCGCGACGCCAATCTGGGCGCTGACTAGATGATGACGAGACATCCCAATCTTCCGGCGGCGTTCCACGCCCTTTGGGCCGCGCCTGAGCGCGCAGCCACGATCGCGCTAAGCGATGACGACCAGTCCATCACCTATGGCGCTCTGTTCGAAACCGTCGGCGCCCTTGCCGGCGGACTGAAGGCGGCTGGCGTGCGGCCGGGCGACCGTGTCGCGCTCGCCTTGCCGCGTTCGGTGAACCAGGCCTGCGCGATCCTCGCGACCATGGTCGCCGGGGCCTGCCCCTATCCCGTTGAGACCAACCTTGGCGCAGAAGAGATGGCGCGCCGATTCACCATGGGTCGCCTGACCTGGGCGGTGATCGATGGCGCGGCCGCCGACGCGACCGTCCCCGACCAGGCGGTGACCCTGCAGTTCGCGGACCTCGCCGGCGGGACGCCTTACTGGGCGCTGGACCTCGGCGAAGAAGCGCCGGGCCTTCTTCTCTTCACCTCGGGCAGCAGCGGGCGGCCCAAAGGCGTGCTGGAAAGCCACCGCGGCCTGATGGTGAATGCGGCCGGCGTCGTCGAACGCACCGGCCTGACCCCTGCCGACCTCTTGCTGCACGTCATGCCCTTGCATCACACCAACGGCGTCAACAATCAGATCTTCGCGCCGCTCCTAGCCGGCGCCTCGGTCCACATCGCTCCGCGGTTTCTCGCCCAGGATATGCCCGATCTGATGGCGCGGGTCCGCCCGACCATCCTGACCGGCGTGCCCACCATGTACGCGCGCATGTTGCCCCTCGACTTCGCCCCCGAAGCCCTGGCCGCGGTGCGCATGATGCGTTGCGGCTCGGCGCCCATCACTGAGGATCTGCATCAGCGCATCGAGGCCAAGTTCGACCGACCGCTTGTGGTTTCCTACGGGCTGTCGGAAGCCACCTGCACTTCGACCATGAATCCGCCTGAAGCGCGCCGGATCGGCTCGGTCGGCACGGTCATGCCTGGCCAGACGGTGACCATTCACGGCGCCGACGACGCCCTCATCGCGGCGCCCGACGTGGACGGCGAAATTCGCATTTCCGGCCCCAGTCTCATGCTGGGTTATCTGACCGAAGAGTCGCACGGCGAGCCTGTGCCTCCCGGTCCGGTCATCCGCACGGGCGATCTCGGCCGTTTCGACGCGGAGGGCTATCTCTCCATCACCGGGCGGATCAAGGATGTGATCATTCGCGGCGGCGAGAATCTGTCGCCGCAGCTGATCGAGGAGACCCTCATCAAGGTCCCGGGCGTCGCGGCGGTCTGCATCATCGGCGCCCCGGACGCTGACCTGGGTGAGACCCCCTGGGCGTTTGTCGTGCGAGACGCCTCTAACGCAGGCGCCGGACTATCGGCGGAGACCCTCGCGACCGCCGCTCAGGACAAGTTTGGCCGTTCGCATCAACCTTCCAAGGTCGTCTTCTTGGATGTTCTGCCGGAGAATTCCGTCGGCAAAGTCGACCGGCAGACCTTGCGGGAAATTGCGCGGCGAACCGCCTGACACCGTTCTGGAGCGCCCATGGCCAACGAGCTGAAGCCGGACCGCGAACTCGCCCATCGGCTTTTCCAGTCGCTGGGCAGCATGGAGGGCTTCGCCGAGCCGGAAGCGGCGCCTCCCACCAGGACCTGGGGGCCAGGCGCCACCCTGAAGGCGATCTATCCCGGCGCGCTTGTGGCCATCGCCGTCGCCCTGTCCGCCCAATGGGTGTCGCAGCATTACGGGGCGCCGGTCATGCTGTTCGCCCTGCTGTTCGGCATGACCTTCAACTTCCTGCACGAAGACGGGCGCTGCGTGGCGGGCATTGAGTTCACATCGAAGGTGGTGCTGCGGATCGGCGTGGCGCTGCTGGGCGCACGGATCACCCTGGAGCAGATCGCCGGCCTGGGCGCAGGCCCGATCCTTATCGTCATCGCCGCCGTCGCCACGACGATCCTGCTGGGCGTCGGCCTGGGCCGGGCGCTCAAGCTGAGCCCGACCTTTGGCATTCTCTCCGGAGGCGCGGTCGCCATCTGCGGGGCCTCAGCCGCCCTGGCCATCGCTGCAGTCCTGCCGCGGCATCCCGACAGCGAGCGCGACACCGTCCTGACCGTCGTTGCGGTGACGACGCTGTCGACGATCGCGATGATCACCTATCCTTTGCTGACGGTCCTGCTGGGCCTGGATCACGCCAGCGCGGGGGTTTTCCTGGGGGGCACGATCCACGACGTCGCCCAGGTGGTGGGGGCGGGCTACACGATCTCGCCGGAAACCGGCGACGTGGCGACCTACGTCAAGCTGCTCCGGGTCACACTGCTGCTCCCTGTCGTCTTCCTGATCGCCTTCGTCGCGATGCGCCGCAGCCGAGCCGCTGAGCCGAAGGCCAAGGCCTCGGTTCCACTCTTCCTGATCGGATTTGCAGCGCTGGTCGCCTTGGGCAGCTTCGGCATGATCAGCCGACCCATCAGCGACACGGCCTCGGCGGTTTCGCGCTGGTGCCTCGTCGCGGCGATCGCCGCCCTGGGCATGAAGACCTCGTTCAAGACATTGATGACCGTGGGCTGGAAGCCCCTGGCCATGCTGGTCGCCGAGACCGCCTGGATCGCCGGCCTGATGCTGGCCTATGTCGCACTCCGGCATTGAGGGCGACCAGAGGCCTGCACTCAGATCTCGACGCCGGCCCCCTCGGTGACCCGCCGCGTCTTGGCCTTGACGGCTGTCGCGCCGCGAACCTTGTCGACCAGGCCCACAACGTCCCCAGGGAGGGCGTCCCCACGCCAGGCCACGTGCTTGTCGGGCCGCGCCAGCAAGAGCTTGTGACGGAAGATGGCCGTCTCGTCCGATGGAGCGATGTCGACCACCTTCAGCGGCAGGCCAGCGGCGGCCGCTGCGGTGCGTAGCGGCTCCACGTCCGCCGCCGGATCAAATCGCAGCAGGGCGTAATCGCGCCCCATGGCGTCGTAGGATGAGCTTCCGTCGGCCAGCCAGACATGAGGCGTGCGGCAGCCGGGCACGGTCGATGGCGTATAGCCGCCCATGGAATAGGCCGGGGCAGATTCCTCGTCGAAGGCGATGATCGGGCTCTCGTCATAATAGTAGCCAAAATTCAGGCCCGCGCAGCAGTACTGCTGGACGTTCAGGTCGTAGGCCTGACCCCCCAGTTCCTGACGGGCGATCTCGCCGGCTTCAGTCGCGTCTTCGATATTGGCTGGCACGCCGCCGCGCTGCTTGGCCATGGCGTGGGCGTGGTTCATGGCGTAGTGCGAAACCTGCTCCGTGATCGGCAAGCGCTCCAGCTCATGGGCGTCCAGCAGGGCCGGACCGCCCCAACCGTTGACGACGCCCGCGAGCATCCAGGCCAGGTTCGCCGCGTCGGCAAGGCCGGCGTTCATGCCGTAGCCCGCGTAGGGCACCCAAAGGTGAGCGGCGTCACCGCAGATGAAGACACGGCCTTCGCGCAGCTTGTCCGCAACCAGTCTGCGGCCGAACCAGTCTTCGTTTCCCAGGATCTCGTACTCGAAGGTTTCATCGACGCCGAGGATCAGTCGAAGCGCGGCGTCGCGGTCGACAGAATCGAACTCCGGCTCGCTGTCGCGCAGGTAGTTGTGCACGAGCCAGGTCTCGCGGCCGTCGATGGCGTAGACGTTGCCGCTGCGACGCGGGTTCAGCGAAAAGTTCGCCCAAGCCCGTTCAGTATCCATCATGCCGATCAGTTGCGGCGCCCGGATGTACGTGGACTGGACACGTTGAACCACCGCGTCGCCGCTGAGCTTGGCGCCGATCTGGCTACGCACGCGCGAGCGTCCGCCATCGCAGCCGACCATGTATTTTGCGTCGATGGTGATGGTCTCGTCGCCGTCGATACGGCTTGCTGTCAGGCGGACGCCGTCGGCCGTCTCGGTGAAGGACTCGTAGTCGACGCGGTTCAGGATCGTTACGCCCGGCTGGGCGACCGCATTCTCGAACAGAATCGGCTCCAGGAAGATCTGGTTGATCCGGTGCGGCGGCTCCGGCGTCGGCCACCAGGTATCCGGCCCATCCTTCGCTGTATAGCGATCCTGACGCGCCGGAATGCGGATGCGCGTCAGTTCGGGCCCGACCATGGTCGTGCGGTAAGCCACGTCATTGGGATAGTCCGCGGGCAAGCCGGCGTTGCGCAGGGACTGGGCGATGCCGAGCTGACGGAACAGCTCCATCGAGCGGGCAGCGACGTGGTTGCATTTCACGCTGGGCGCTTCGCCGGCGGGGCGGCGCTCCAGCACCACCACCTTGAGCCCGCGTTGCGCCAGGTCGATGGCCAGCGTCAGGCCGATGGGCCCGCCACCGACGATGGCGACGTCGGTCGCGATGATCTCAGACATTCCACCCTCTCGCATACTGAACCTCGACAACGCGCCGCGCCGTCCTGATCGCCGGAGTAATTAACACGTTAAGTTTAAAGTCGCCAAGACCCGGATGAGCTGGCCCACGCGGCGTCATGCCTCGCCTTCACCCGCGCGCTTTTGCAGGCGGACGGACAGGGCGACGAGAATGAGCGCCAACGCCATGCAGCCAGCGCCGTACCAGCCGGTCGTCACATAACTTCCGGTCGCCTGGCGCAGGTGCCCGTTCAAGACCGGACTGACGATGGACCCGGCGATGCCGGCGGAGCTGATGACGGCGATGCCGACCGGGCGAGCTGCGGCGCGCAGCAAAACCGGCGGCAGGGTCCAAAGAATCGGCATGGCGGCGTAGCCGCCGGCGGTGGCGGCGATAAGGCCCAGGATTTGGAAGGCTGGCGCCCCCGTCAGAGTGGTGGCGAACCAGCCCAGCGCCGCTGCCCCAGCGGCGCCGACGAAGTGCCAACCTCGCTCTTGGCGGCGGTCGGAAGAAGCGCTCAGGAAGGGCATGACGAGGACAGCGGCCAGACCAGGCATGGCCGCCACCAGCCCGACGGTCATCGGCCCGCTGGCGGCGCCGAAGATGTCCTTGAGGATCAGCGGAGAGAAGTTGGAGACCGTGCTGAGCGCGGCAACCAGGGCGAAGTAAGCGCCAGACAGGGCGATGAAAGGCGCGTTGAGTACGTCGCGTAGTCCCACGCCCTGGGGTCCATGATGACCGCCTGCCGACGGCTCGCTCGCCAACTGCGCCTTGAGAGCGGACGCTTCGGCGGGGCTCAGCCAGGCGGCGGTCTCAGGCCGGTCCGGCAGCAGGCGCAAGAGCGCCACGCCCAGCAGGATGGTCGGCGTCCCTTCAATGAGAAACAGCCACTGCCAGCCGCGCAAACCCAAGGCGCCGTGCATCTGATCCATGATCAGGCCCGAGATCGGCGAACCGATGGCGATGGCGATCGGTTGGGCCATCATGAAGAGCGAGGTCGCCCGGCCGCGATGGCGAGCCGGCATCCAGTAGGTCAGGTAGAGCAGGACGCCAGGCACAAACCCCGCCTCGCCCAGACCCAGCAGACCGCGGACGATATAAAGGCCCATGGGGCCGCTGATCAGCGCTGTCGCCATGGAGGCCAGGCCCCAGGTGACCATTATCCTGGCAATCCAAAGGCGCGCACCGAAGCGCACCATCAGGAGGTTCGATGGCACCTCGAAGCAGAAATAGGCGACGTAGAAAATCGTCCCGGCGAGGCCGAACTGAGCGACCGTCAGGCCAAGGTCGCGGTTCATCGAGAGCGCCGCGAAGCCGAAGTTGATCCGGTCCAAGAAGGCCAGGACATAGCAGGCCATCAGGATCGGCAGCAGTCGCCGGAAGACCTTACCGGTGGCCCGATCAAGATCCGGATTGGCGGCGTACAGGCCGTCGGCGCGGTTCACCGCCTCAGGTTTCGGTCTTGAAGCCCGCGCGCAGCGCCCGGACGCTCGACGCCAAAACGCCGATGTCGGTGCCGACAGAGGCGAAACTGAACCCTTGGGCGAACCGCTTGCGAGCATCCTCGGCGTCCAGGGCGAAGATCCCTGCAGGCTTGCCAGCGGCCTTGATCTTGCCGAAGGCGTCGTCGATGGCGGCTTGGACATCCGGATGACGCGGATTTCCGAGATGACCCATGGCCGCGGAGAGATCCCCTGGGCCAATGAACAGGGCGTCGACGCCAGGGACGGCGGCGATCGCCTCAACCGAATCCAGGCCCGCCAGGCTCTCGATCTGCACGATCACCCCGACGCGGTTGCGTTGCGCGGCAAGATAGCCGGGCTCAGCGCCGAAGCCGGACGCCCGGCTCGTGGCGCTAGCGACGCCCCGAAAGCCTTCCGGCGGGAAGCGGGTGGACGCGACGATGCGGGCGGCCTGGACCGCGTCGTCGACCATCGGCACCAGCAGGGTCGGAAAGCCAATGTCGAGATACTGCTTGATCACCGCGGGATCGTCCGACGGCGGGCGAGCGACCGGATGCACGGGATGGCGAGAGATCGCCTGCAACTGGCCGACCAAAGTCTGCAGAGTGTTGGGCGCGTGCTCGCCGTCGAACAACAGCCAGTCGTAGCCGGCTCCCGCGCAGATTTCAGCCGTATAGGGCGTGGCCAGGGCCTGCCACAAGCCGACCAGCGGCGAGCTCTGGGCGATCAGGTCGGTGAAATCGCTCATGCGAACCGCACGTTGATGGAGCCCAGGGGACCGTAGTCGACATGGAACGTGTCGCCCGGTCGAGCCGGCACCGGTGCGGTGAAGCTGCCGCCCAAGATGATCTCGCCGGCCTCCAGGGTCTCGCCGTGCGGCGCGAGCTTGTTGGCCAGCCAGGCCGGGCCATTGGCCGGATGGTTCAGCACCGCAGCGGCGACGCCGGATTCCTCCACGACGCCATTGCGGAACAGCAGCGCCGACACCCAGCGCAGATCGACGTCCAGGGGCCGGATCGGCCGGCCGCCGAGCACGAGGCCCGCGTTCGCGGCGTTATCGGAGATCGTGTCGAACACCTTGCGGGTGACGCCGCTCGCCTTGTCGACCTGCTCGATGCGGGCGTCGATGATCTCGATGGCCGGCACGATGTAATCTGTGGCGTCGAGAACGTCGAAGATCGTCCGGCCGGGTCCTTGAAGCGGGCGCTTCAGCAGGAAGGCCAACTCGACCTCGACGCGGGGCACGATGAAGCGTTCGAATGGTACGTCCTGACCGTTCTCGAACAGCATGTCGTCCAGCAGCAGGCCGTAATCGGGCTCGGAGATATTGGACGAGCGCTGCATGGCGCGGCTGGTCAGGCCGATCTTGTGGCCGATCTTGCGCCGCCCGCCGGCGATCTTCAGGTCGGTCCACGCCCGCTGCACAGCGTAGGCGTCCTCGACCGTCATGTCGGGATTTTCCTGGGAGAAGTGCGACAGCTGAACCCGATCGCGCTCAGCCCGGTCGAGCCGCTGGGCCAAGCTCTGGGCGTCATTGTCCTTGGCGAAGGCCATCAGGCGGTCCTGCTCAGGCGTTGATGGATGGTGTTGTGCTTCCAGCCCTCGGCTTCCTCGACGTAGAGGGAGAGCGCTAGCGGCTCGCGGTCGAAGAGGTCGCCCAGCTCGGCCCGCACCGCGGCGAACATCTGGTCGAAGAAGGCCTTTCGGAATTCCGCTGGACGGCCCGCGCCCATCTTGATGTCGATGTTGATAAAGGCGTCACGCGGCTCGGCGCCGTCGGCGATCACATACTCGTCGAGCCGGATCGCGCGGACGCGAATGCCGCCCACCGGGAAGACGCCGTCAGAACGTAGACGCATCTCGTCGGCGATCAGCCGCAGGAGGGCTGGCCGATCGAACTTGCCTTCCAGGTTGGCCGTCCATTCCACCGTGGCGTGGGCCATCAGGCGATCTCCATTTCGGCCACGGTGCAGCCCACCGCGAAGATTGGAATCGGTTGGTAGATGGCGAGCTTGCCCTTGCCGCCGGCGGCCGCGGCCGTGGCGATGAGCGTACGGATCTCGAAGCCGCCCTGGCCGCCGTCGCGGTAGGTGGCCTCGTCGGTGTAGTCGAGCATCGCCGCCTTATCGCCGGCGCTCCAGCGCGCCAGGAACTCGCGGTCCCAGGCTTCATTAATGCGCCCGGAGTCCGGGGTCGCCGGCCAGTGCGAGATGCCGCCGGTGCCAATCAGGGCTATGCGTTCCGGCACGGCGTCGGCCGCACGGCGGATGGCTTCGCCAAACGCCCAGGCCCGGTGCAGCGGCGTCAGTGGCGGACCCTGGCAGTTAATGTTGGCCGGGATCAGCTTCAGCTCGTTTTTCGGATCCAGGAAATGCAGCGGCACCATGATGCCGTGGTCCAGCTTCCACTCTTCGGCGTAGGCGACGTCGACGGTTTGCTGCATCTCGGCGATCAGCCTCCGCGACAGGTCCGGATCGCCGTGCGCCGCGCGCTTGGGAATGCCCAGCCAGGCGGCGTCCTCGATCGGTCCCTCGTAGGTCTCGCCCATGCCGATCGCGTAGGCGGGCATGTTATCCATGAAGAAGTTGGCGAAGTGCTCGGCGGCGATGATGATCACCGCGTCGGGCTTGGCCGCGTGCAAGTCGCGACGCAGCCCTTCGAAGGCCGCGTAGAGAGGCTCGCGCAGCTCAGGCGGCGCGCGTTCGGCGCGACCGGTGATTCCGGGGGCGTGGCTGCAGATCCCGGCGAAAACCAAAGGCATGTCAGGCTCCTGCGATCTTTTCGTCGACGCCGGTGGTCATGGCGTAGATGCCGGCGCGCACCGGCCCGTGAATTTTCACCCCGTCGCGCATGCGTTGCAGGTAGTCGGACCACTCGACCCCGCAGAAAGCGGCGTAGTGCATGAGTATCTGGCCGTTTACGCCGAGGACGTAGAGCAGGCCGATGTCCGGTTCGAGGAGGGCGCGCTGCTCCTCCTCGGTCAGGGGCAATCCCTTGACGACCCCGGCGGGATCGGCGGCGAAGCGCTGCTTCAGATCGTCGTCGCGGTTGAGCTGGAAGAGCAGCTTGCTCAGTTGATAAAGGCTCATTCGGCCTCCACGCGGTTGACCAGTCGGCCCACCTTTTCGATTTCGCAAACCACCTCGTCGCCGCCCTGCACAAAGTGCACGCCGTGCGGCGTGCCCGTCATGATCATGTCGCCAGGCATCAAGGTCATGAAGTCGGAAAGGTAGGCGATGAGCTCGGCGACGGGGAACACCATGTCGGCGGTCGAGCCATGCTGGACGACGTTTCCGTTGACGCTGCTCGATAGGGCCAAGGCCTGGGGATCGCCGACATCGGCGGCGTCGACGATCCACGGCCCGATCGGCGTGGTCGCGTCGCGGTTCTTCACGCGCAGGTTCGGGCGGTAGTAGTTTTCGAGATACTCGCGGATCGCGTAGTCGCAGGTGACGGTGTAGCCGCCGACATAGTCCAGCGCGTCAGCCTGGCGGACCTTGCGGGCCGGACGGCCGATGATGGCGACAAGCTCGCATTCAGGGTGCATCTGGTTGGCGTCGGCCGGCCGAGGCGAGACCGCATCGTGACCCACGAGCGTGTTGGGACCCTTCAGAAAGATCAGCGGCGCTGAAGGCGGTTTGAACCCGAGCTCGACCGAGTGATCCGCGTAGTTGAGACCCAGGGCGAAAATGCTCGCGCCAGGCGTCACCGGCGGCAGGAAATGGGCGTTGGCCAGAGCGACAGCCCGCCCGCCCGGCAGAACGACGGCGTCATTGTCGACCACGCCCCACACAGCGCGACCATTCAGGGCGATACGCGCGCGCTTCATGCCAGGGCCTCCTCGACAAGTTGAACGCGGACGCCGGGCAGGCCGTCGCAGCGGGCTTCGACACCCTGGCCGATCGTGGCGTGGGGTGCGTCTCCGGGCAGACCGACAAGCAGCAGGTCGCCGGCGGCGAAGGTCATGAAGCTGGAGATATCGACGATAAGGTCCTCGAGGCTCCGCGCCAGCCGTGACAGCGACCAGGCGTGAACCTCTTGCCCATCCACCAGGGTGGTTATGGTCGCTTTCCCCAGGGACGCATCGAAGGGCGCTGTCGCGCCGAGCGGCAGGAAGCCGTCGCGCGACAATTCGCGGACGGCCGGTCGATAGTAGCTGGCGTGCGGTTGGGCCAGATCGAGGGCCAGGCGCACCGCGCCGACGCCATCAAACGCGCGGCCGCGCTCCGCCTTGGCCGTGTCGCGGGTGAACAGCAGGGCCAGGGTGGCGGCGACGCGCACTTCCATGCCAGCCGGCAAAGCGACAGCAGCACCTGACGGCGCCGCGCAGGTGCGGGGTTTGATGTAGAGCACCGGCGCCACAGGGGGCTTGCCGTAGGGGGGCTCCCCGAACGCGCCGCTCAGCGCCTGGCGTTCGTCGCGATCATTCAGAACGACGCCGTAGGCTGTGCCGTCTAGCATGCGTTAGTCCTCCCTGACGCAAGGCCTATTGCTTAACATGGTAATTTGTCAATCGCTTCGAACCGTGGCCTTCTGAGGCCAATGAAGACACGCACCGGGCTGTTGCCCTATTCCCAATCTCTCGCTGGCACCTTGCTCGCTGCGCGCGAAGCCGTGGTCGCGCCGATCCGCCCCAGCCTGCGGGCGGTCAATGTCACCGAGCAACAGTGGCGCGTGCTACGCGTGCTGGACGACGGCGCCCTCGATCCGACCAATCTGGCGCGCCGAGCCCTGCTGCACCCCCCAAGCGTCACCCGCATTCTGCGCGAGTTGCTGGAGCGCGGACTGATCCATCGCGCGAGCGACGCGTCCGACGCCCGTCGGTCCGTCGTGACGATTACTGACGCCGGCCGCGATCTGGTGACCCAGGCGGCCCGTGAGACGCTGAAGATCCTGACCGAAATCGAAGCCCGTTTCGGCGCTGATCGCGTCGCGGCGCTCCGCGGCGAACTGGCGGCGCTCGCCCAGGCCATCGAAAGCATCGCTGCGGAAGAGGCTTGAACCACTTAACACGATAAGCAATATGTCGGCGCCGCCAGGAGGAACCAAAATATGACCCAGTCCCGTCGCGACATGGCTCTTCAGGCCATCGCCGCCTTTAAGGAACGTCCGCTCGGCCACTTCATCGGCGGCGCAGATGTCCCTGGCGAAGGAGCGCTGTTCGAAGTCAGCGAACCGGCGACCGGTGAAATCCTGGGCCAGACGCGCGATGCGACGGCCGCGGAGGTCGATGCTGCGGTGGGCGCGGCGAAGGCCGCCTTCCCCGCCTGGGCGGCGACGCCGGGCGACCAACGTCGCAAGCTGCTGCACAAGATGGCTGACATCATCCAGGCTCGCGCCGACGAGATCGCGGCCGTCGAATGCCTGGACGCGGGCCAATGCTGGCGTTTCATGTCGAAGGCGGCCGAACGGGGCGCCGAAAACTTCCGCTTCTTCGCCGACCGCGCGCCGATGGCCAACGACGGGCAGTCGCTGCCGACCGCCACTCACCTGAACTACACCCTGCGTCAACCGATCGGCCCTGTGGCGGTGATCACGCCCTGGAACACACCGTTCATGCTCTCGACGTGGAAGATCGCACCGGCCCTGGCGGCCGGTTGCACGGTCGTCCACAAGCCCGCCGAATGGTCGCCCTATTCGGCGCGCCTCCTTGTCGAGATCGCGGCGGAGGCTGGCCTGCCCCCGGGGGTGTTCAACGCGGTGAATGGCCTTGGCGAGACCACCGGCAAGCGCTTGACCGAACATCGCGACATCAAGGCCATAGCCTTCGTAGGCGAGTCCAAGACGGGCTCGGCGATCATGCGTCAGGGCTCGGAAACGCTGAAGCGCGTGCACTTCGAACTCGGCGGCAAGAATCCGGTCATCGTCTTCGAGGACGCGGACCTTGACCGCGCCGTCGATGCGGCGGTGTTCATGATCTATTCGCTCAACGGCCAGCGCTGCACCTCCTCCTCGCGCTTGCTGGTTCAGCGCTCGATCCACGACGCGTTCATTGAGAAGGTCGCTGCGCGCGTGCGCAACCTGAAGGTCGGCGATCCCTTTGATCCCGCCACGGAAGTCGGCCCGCTGATCCACCAGCGCCATCTCGACAAGGTGGCTAGCTATATGGACGTGGCGCGCGCCGACGGGGCCCGGATCGCGGTGGGCGGCTGCCGGATGGATCGTCCGGGCCTGTTCTTCGAGCCGACGCTGTTTGTCGAGGCCGAGCAGACCATGAGGATCGCCCGTGAGGAAATCTTCGGCCCAGTGCTGACGGCCATCGCCTTCGACGACGAGGCCGACGCCATCGCCAAGGCTAACGACGTCGAGTACGGCCTGGCGGGCTACCTGTGGACGAACGACCTGGGCCGCGCGATCCGCGTCTCCAACGCGCTCGAAGCCGGGATGGTCTGGGTCAACAGCGAGAATGTGCGCCATCTGCCGACGCCGTTCGGCGGAACAAAGGCGTCCGGCATCGGCCGCGATGGCGGCGACTGGAGCTTCGACTTCTACATGGAGACGAAGAACGTCGCCCTGGCCACAGGCCAACACAAGATCCAGCGCCTGGGCGTCTGAGGTGGATGTCGCGGCGCTGAAGCGCGAGGCCTGCCCGATTGGCGGTGAATGGCGTTCGAGCGACGCCTGGATCGAGGTCGATGATCCCGCCACCGGCGCCGTGATCGGCCGGGTCCCCGACTTCGGCCCCGCCGAAACCCGCGAGGCGATCGCCGCCGCCCAGGCCGCCATGCCTGAATGGGCCGCGCGCACCGCCAAGGAACGCGCCGTCATCCTGCGGCGCACGGGCGACCTCATGGTCGAGCACGCTGACGCGCTCGCCGCTCTCATGACCTCGGAACAGGGCAAGCCCCTGAGCGAGGCGCGCAACGAGGTGCTCTACGCCGCCAGCTTTTTCGAGTGGTTCGCCGAAGAGGCCCGACGCGCCTACGGCGAGATCATCCCTGGCCACCAGCGCGACCGCCGGCTGTTCGTCATCCGCCAGCCCGTCGGCGTGGTCGCGGCGATCACGCCTTGGAACTTCCCGCTGGCGATGATCACCCGCAAGATCGCCCCGGCGCTCGCCGCGGGCTGCGCCTGCGTGGTCAAGCCCGCACACCAGACCCCGTTCTCAGCGCTGGCCATCGCGGTCCTGGCCGAACAGGCGGGTCTGCCGGTCGGCTTGTTGAACATTGTCACCGGCCTCGACGCGGCCGCCATCGGCGAAACGCTGACCGCAAGTTCGGTCGTGCGCAAAGTGAGCTTCACCGGATCCACCGCCACAGGCGCCAAGCTGTTCCGACAGTCGGCCGACACCATCAAGAAGCTGAGCCTCGAACTGGGCGGCAACGCGCCTTTTCTGGTCTTTGACGACGCCGATCTCGAGGCGGCGGTCGAAGGCGCGATACAGTCGAAATTCCGCAACGCTGGCCAGACCTGCGTCTGCACCAACCGCTTCTATGTCCAGGCGGGCATCCACGATCGCTTCGTCGCGCGCCTCGCAGAGGCCATGGCTGGTTTGCCGGTCGGCGCCGGGGCCTCGCCCGGCGCGCTCGTCGGCCCGTTGATCGAGCCGCAGGCCGTCGCCAAGGTGGAACGCCATGTCGCCGACGCCCTCGCCAAGGGTGCAACCTTGCGGCTGGGCGGCGCCCGCCATGCGGCCGGCGAGCGCTTCTACCAGCCCACTCTGTTGGAGGGCGTCGCCCCCGGCATGACCCTGCTGGCGGAGGAAACTTTCGGGCCCCTCGCCGGGGTCGTTCGCTTCACTGACGAGGCCGAGGCGATCCGCCTCGCCAATGACTCGGAGTTCGGCCTCGCCGCCTACGTCTTCACCCGCGACGCCTCGCGCCTCTGGCGCGTGAGCGAGGCGCTTGAAGTGGGAATGGTGGGCGCGAACACCGGCCTGCTCTCCACCGAGGTCGCCCCGTTCGGCGGGGTCAAGCAATCAGGCCTCGGCCGCGAAGGCTCCCGCCATGGCCTCGATGACTATATGGAGCTCAAATATATCTGCATGGCGATCGAAAGCGGCCTCTAGGGCCGCCTGAACGGATCGCCTTTGCGAGCGTGATCGTCTGTGTCCACATCGCGACAGGGGCGGGAGCGAAACATGGCGATTCCAACACAGGCGACGGCGCCGAGCGCTCATTCACCGGTCGAGACCTACGCCGACCTGCCGGATCTGCGGGCCTTCGTCTTCGCCCTGTTCTTCATCTTCGGCGGCATCACCAGCCTGAACGACGTCATCATCCCAAAGCTGAAGGACCTCTTCACCCTCAGCTACTTCCAGGCGCTGCTCGTCCAATCGGCCTTCTTCACCGCCTACTTCCTGGTGTCGATCCCCGGCGCAGCCCTGCTGCGGCGCTTCGGCCATATGCGCACTGCGGCCATCGGCCTTGCGGCCATGACGGTGGGTTGCCTCCTTTTCATCCCCGCCTCGTCCTCGGCCCGGTTCAGCGTCTTTCTCGCGGCCCTGTTCGTCCTGGCTGGCGGGGTGACCATTGTTCAGGTGGTCGCCAACCCATTGATCTCGATGCTGGGACCGCCGCGGACCGCCCATAGCCGCCTGACCTTCGCTCAGGCGTTCAACTCGCTGGGCACGACGATCTTCCCCTATGTCGGCTCGGTGATCATCCTGGGCGGCCTGGCGAGCGTTGACGTCCGCGATCTCTCAGGCCCAGCGCTGTCGGCCTATCGCCAGGCCGAGACCCAGGCCGTAGTCCACACCTACCTGGCCCTCGCCGCGGCCCTGTTGCTGGTGGCCGTCGTGGTCTGGGGCCGGCGCCATCGTCTCCATGAGGAACAGGAGCCGGCTCGCGGCGCATGGCGCGCCTTCAGCCTCCTGAGGCGGCCCAGGTTCGGTTTCGGCGCAGCCTGCATCTTTCTCTATGTCGGCGCAGAGGTCGCGATCGGCTCTTTGATCGTCAACTACCTGATGCAGACCGATGTCATGGGTCTCGCCGAACGGGCCGCCGGCAAGCATGTGCCGCTCTACTGGGGCGGAGCTCTGGTCGGCCGCTTCATCGGCGCCGCGGTCCTGCGGGTCATCGCCCCCGGCAAGGTCCTGGCGACAGTCGCGGCCGGCGCCATCGCCCTGATTTTGATCTCAGCCAACAGCACCGGCGTCGTGGCCGGTTACGCCCTGCTGGCCATCGGCCTGATGAACGCGGTGATGTTCCCGACCATCTTCACCTTGGCGAGCGAAGGGCTCGGCCGACGCGCCGCCGAAGGCTCGGGCGTGATCTGCGTCGCGATCGTCGGCGGGGCGGTGATCCCCCCGCTCACCGGACATATCGCCGACGTCAGCGGCAGCCTGGCCTTCGCCCTGATCGCGCCGGCCCTCTGCTACGGCCTGATCGGCGCCTACGGCCTCTTCGCCCGGAAGGCCGCAGCTTAAGGTCCGGAACCTTTTGATCCAGGATCTTGTGACGCCGAGATCCTGAGCCTCGCGGGTCGACGGACCCGGACCGACAAGGGGACCTTCTGAGCGTCCAAGGGCCCATTCCGCGGCCGCCGCTTACTGCGCACCATCGGCTTCTCGCCCAGATGGAGCGCGACCTTGAGCCGTATCCGAGTCCTTGTCTCCGCGCCCTCCCGCGTCATCAGCGGCGCGTTGGCCGATGCGATCGCGGCGCAGCCGGATATGGAGGTTGTGGGCCAGGCGCTGTCCTCCGAGGACCTGACGCGGACCGTCGCCCGGATCGGGCCCGACATCCTGGTGCTCGACCACCGCAAGATCCCCGCCCCGGTCGACTGGGCCTCCACACCCTATTCGGACCGGCCGCTTAAGGTTCTGGCCATCGTCGGCGAGGACGGCCACGGCCTGATCTATGAGCTGCGGCCCTGCCGCGCCCTCCTGGGGGAGATGTCGCCGCCCTCCCTGGTGGAGGCAATCCGTTCGGCCTCCACGGCGGAGGCCTGAGCCGCATGGCCGACTGGCGCGCCATATCGACGGTCGGCCGCGCCATGCTGGGCCTGATCGAGGACCATTACCCCAGCGCCGAACTGGCCGGCGAGACCGTAGAGTTCAAGCTCGTCCATCCGGCCGGCTTCGAGAAGCCGCCGAAGAACGGCTTCACGGTCTGCCTGTACCGGGTGGCGATCAACGGCACCCTGCGCACCCTGCCGCCCCGCCGCACCGTCGATGGGCGCCGGTTCAAACCGTCCCTGCCGGTCGACATGCAGTTCATCGTCACGCCCTGGGCCGACGACGCCGAGCGCCAGATGCGGTTGATGGGCTGGACCATGCGGTTCTTCGAGGATTTGCCGATCCTGCCTTCGGCCCTGCTCAACAGCTACGCGGCCGAGCCCGAAACCTTCCGTCCGGAGGAGGCGGTCGAACTGGTCTTCGACCCCCTGGAGCTCGGCGACTACCTGGGCCTGTGGGACAAGCTGAAACCCAAGATGCAGACCTCCGTCACCTATGCGGTGCGGATGCTGTCGCTGGATTCCGACATCGAGCTGAAGGACGCCGGGCCCGCCCAGACTCGCGTCCTGCAGGTCGGAGGCCTCGTGCGATGACCGTCCAGATCCGCATACTCGACACGGTCACGCGCACCGCCCCTCTGGGCGTGCGCTTCTGGGATCTCGCCGCCCATCGGCCCGTGAGCGAGGGCCTTTCCGTCACGGCGCGCTCCGCCGCCCGGCCGAACCTTGTCCGCCCCCTAAGGCCCAGCGCCAGCGGCGTCCATGTGCTGCATGATGCGCCTGAGGTCAGCGCCACAACCTGGGGCGACGGCTCAGACGCCTACTGGGCCGGCGTGGCGCGCTCGGCCTTCACCCTGGAGGTCCGCGACCTGAAGGGCCGCTTCCTGCCGCTGACGCTCGCGGCGCTCGCCCCGCACAAGGGCTATCTGACAGCTGTGGTTGCAAGCCCGCTCGGCGAGGCGCAGGACCTGCTGGCCGCCTACGCCCCGCCGGGATTTATTCCGCTGTTCTCGGCGCCGGCCCGACCGGGCGGAGCCGGCCTCGCCCTGATCCGTGCGACCCTGAAGAGAACCGCCGACGAGGCGCCCGCCGCAGGGACCCTGGTCGTCGCAAAAGCCCTGGGCGAGGTGGCCGGCTTCGGCCTGGCCGACGCGCGGGGCGATCTCGCGCTGATATTTCCATTCCCCGAGCTTGAGCGGCGCGCCTTCACGCCTTCGCCCGTCGCCTCTTCAGCCAACACCGGCGCCGCCCTGCCCGTCTTCACCGCCACCGTCACCCTCCGGGCGTTCCATGACGTCGCGGCTGCACCCCTGGCTGACGTCCCCGATTTCACAAGGCTCGCGAGCCAGCCGGAAGCGGCCCTCCTCGCGCGCAAATCCCCCCGCTCCGTCCTGGGCGATCTCACCCTGCAGCTCGGCGACGAACTGCGGGTCGAGACCCTGGGCGGCCTGCGATCCCTCTACGTCGACTGATCGGTCACCAGGAGAGTCTGATGCCAGAATACCTCGCGCCAGGCGTCTACATCGAAGAGACCTCGTATCGTGCGAAGTCGATCGAGGGCGTCAGCACCACCACCACCGGCTTTGTCGGACCCACCCGGTTCGGGCCAGTGACCGCCGATCCTGACGTCATCACCAGCCTCGGCGAGTTCGAGCGCGTCTATGGCGGCGGCGAGCAGCTGCGGTTCGGGGCGAACCCGGCGAGTCCGACCGTCGTGCACAACTATATGTGGCACGCGGCCCGGTCGTTCTTCGCCGAGGGCGGTCGCAGGCTCTACGTGTCACGCGCCTACAGGCGGCCGGATGACCAGGATTACGCGGGGCCCGACGACGTCGGTGCGCTGCTAGGCGCCGGGCCGAACTGGTCTGACGGACACGCCCGCTGGCAGCCTGGTCCCGCCAGCCCCTTCAGCCTGACCGCGCGCCATCCCGGCGCCGCCGGCAACATCATGCTGCGGCTGGAGCTGCGCGCCGGCGAGAACGTCCTGGGCGCCGTCAATGTGGCGGGCGGCAAGCAGCGGCCGGTCCTGGGCGCGATCGTGCCCGGCGATGTCATCTGGATCCACGACGAGGTCGAACCGATCACCTCCCCGCCGGGCCGCGTCGGCGACCTCTACCTGGCGGATCACCCTGACACGAGCACTGAGCTTGATCCGCGCAACATCGCCTTTTGGCGCTTCAGCGGCGCCCCCGGCGCGCCAATCAGCGCATCGTCCCTGACGGTCACGAGCCCGGTGGACAGCGCCGAGATCGTGGGCGATCCCACCGGCGGGATGAAGGTGCGGGTCCTGACCCTGACCATCTCCGCGTTCAGCCGCCAGGGCGAGTTCCTGGGCGCCTGGGCCAACCTGCCGCTCGACCCCAACCACCGCACGGGCGGCGCCAAGGACGGATTCTCGGAAGTCTTCAGCCCGAATAGCGCTGACCTGAGCGCGCCCTTCGTCGCTGAGATGCCCACGGCGTTCAATGGCCTCGACGTGGTCGCCGCCTTGTTCGGCGTGGCGGCCGCCGACGTCATGGACGGCGCGTCCTTGCTGCGGGGCATCGTCGTCGACATCCAGCTGAACGGTGGCAGCGATGGCCTGGTCCCAGCGGCGGGCGACTATGAGGGCCGAGCCGATCCCGAGCAGGAATTCAAAACCGGGCTGAAGCAGTTCGAGGCGATCGACGACATATCGATCGTCGCCGCGCCCGGCTCGACCTGGAACTACCGCGATCCGGATCGGGCGCGTGAAGCCAACACCATCATCTCGAGCCTGCTGATCCACGCGGAGACGCTGAAGTACCGCATCGCGGTAATCGACTCCGCGGAGGGCCAGACCATCTCTGATGTCCGCAAGATGCGGGCGAAGATCGATAGCAAGTACGCCGCCTTCTACTACCCCTGGGTGCGCGTCCTGGATCCCATCACCCGGGCCGAAATCGGCCTGCCGCCGTCAGGCTTCGTCGCCGGCATCTATGCGCGCAACGACATCGAACGCGCGGTCTTCAAGGCGCCGGCCAACGAGGTGGTGCGCAGCGCCATCGGCTTCGAGAAGCTCCTGAATCGCTCCGAACAGGAGGTGCTGAACCCGGAAGGGATCAACTGCTTCCGCTTCTTCCCCGGCCGCGGCTTCCGCCTGTGGGGCGCGCGCCTGGCCTCCTCGGACCCCGAGTGGAAATACGTCAACCTGCGGCGCTACTTCGCCTACCTCGAACATTCGATCGACAAGGGCACCCAATGGGCCGTCTTCGAGCCCAATGGTGAGCTCACCTGGGCCAATGTCCGACGAACGATCGAGGATTTCCTGCTGAACGAGTGGCTGAACGGCGCGCTCCTCGGCGAGAAGCCGGAGCGGGCCTACTTTGTCACCTGCGACCGCTCGACCATGAGCCAGAACGATCTCGATAACGGCCGGCTGGTTTGCAAGATCGGCGTCGCCGCCTCGCGCCCCGCCGAGTTCGTGGTCTTCCGCATCGGCCAGTGGACCGGCGACCGCAAGGTCTGATCCCGCACAGCCCCCATCTGAAGGAGAGGCCCGATGGCCGCCAACAGGGAACGCCCCTACACCCAGTTCAACTTCCTGGTCGATCTCGGCCTCGGCAACCCGGAGTCCGTCGACGCCGGCTTCCAGGAGGTCAGCGGCATCGGCACGGAAGTCACCGTCGCCGAGTACCGCAACGGCAACGAGAAAGAGAACAACGTCCGCAAGATCACCGGGCTCAACAAGAGCTCGGACGTCACGCTCAAGCGCGGCGTGATCGGCACGCTGGCGCTCTATAGCTGGCTGAACGACATCCGCCGGAACGGCGACGCCGGCGGCCTGCGCCGCGTCACGGTCCAACTGCAGAGCGAGGACCGCCAGACCACGGCGCTGACCTGGCAGCTTATGGGTGCGCGGATCATCAAATACACCTGCGGCCCCCTCAATGCGAAGGGGACCGACGTGGCCATGGAAGAAATGGTCCTGGCTTACGAGAAGCTGCTGATCGAATAGCGATGAGCAGCACCCTCGCCACGCGACTGCCGGGCGTGCGGGTCACCGCCGCACCGGCCCAGGCGCCCGAGGCCCTGCCGCGGATGGACATCTGTGTGTTCATCGGGCTGGCGTCGCGTGGGCCCCTGCAGCTGCCCGTGGCGGTGGAGGACAAGGTCGAGTTCGCGGCGATCTTCGGGGCCGATGCGCCGCTCGCATGGGACAACAGCGTCGGCGCGCCGGCAAAGGCGCTTCTCGGCCCTGCGGTGCGCGCCTTCTTCGCCAATGGCGGGCGGCGCTGCTGGATCGTCCGCGTCGCTGATGCAAGCGCCGCCTACAATCGCATTGACCTGCCTGGCGTGATCGCGGTCGGCGGCGACGAGCCGCTCCAGGCGCAACTGCGCGCCCGATCCGCGGGCAGCTGGGCGGACCGGCTGACCCTGAGCCTCGCGCCGCAGGCCACATCCCAGCCCTTGCTGTCGGCAGACGTGTTCGCTGCTGAGCCGCGCATAGAAGCGACCGCTGCGACCGCGCCGGCGGCCGGCGAACTCCTGGCCTTCACCTGGACCGGCGCGGGCGGCCTTGAAACAGCGCGCCTGCACGCCGTCGCCACGATCGATGAAAGCCCCGCCGCTTCGGGCGTCGTTCGCCGCCGCCTGAGACCGGTTCTCTGGTCCGCGCTGGCCCAGGCCGAGCCCGCCGCTGGCGTTGAGGCCTCAGGCCTGACCCTTTCGCCCTGCGCCGCCATCCTGACTGTCAGTGACGAGGCCAAGCTGATCCTGCCGGCCTCCGCCGAGACACCCCGCGCCGGTGAAATCCTGAACCTCCTGCGGCCCGACGGTCAGCGCGGTTGGATCCTGGCGACCGCCGTTGTCGGCGAAGACATGCGGACCACCGTCACAGGCCCGCTACGCTGGGAGATCGTCCCCGCCACACCCCCGGCCGGGACCCTGCGCTGTGACCGGATCACCCTTGACCTGAGCGCCCTCGGACCCGGCCTGAAGACGTGCGAACTGGGTTTCGGCGCTTCTGCGCAAGGCCCACGCTACCTTGGCGCCTTGCCCACCGACGACGCCCGCTACGGCTACCAGCCGCCGTCGTCGACCGGAACCTCCGCCCCAGGCCTGGCGGGCGGCCCGCTGGGCGCCTCGGCCCTGCCTCTGGCCGGGCTCGACGGGGAAAGTCGCGTCTTCGTGCCCCTCTTCGATGCCGAGGATCTGCCGGCGCCCGCGGGGCACGACGGCCGCGCCGCGCTCGCCCGGGACGGCCTCTCGACCTTCGACGCCGGCCTGTTCATTGACACGGACGTCGCCGCCGTCGCGGTGGACCAGGTGGTCTCCACCGCCGACTACCTGCGCTATCGCGCCCCGACGATCCGGCGCCTGCGCGGCGCCCATGTCGCCCTCGGTATCGACGAGTCCGCCGTCCTTGATGAGGCGACGCTGATCGCCTGCCCCGACGCGGTCCTGCCAGCCTGGCGGCCTTCGGCGGAAGCCGACTTTGTCGTGCGGCCCCTGGTGATCGCCGGGGAGCCGGATCCCTGCGCCGTCGAGAGCGCCTTCGCCGACTGCTCGATCTGCACCGTGTCGATTGAAGCCCTGCACGCCACGCTGGGCGTCGCTGGCGAGGTCGACCTCTTCTGGCGCGCCTCCGACCCCAACGCCGTCTGCGTGGTCGAGGCCGCCAGCCGCGAGGACTTCGATGGCGCGAGCGAGATTTACCGCGGCCCCGCCGGCGCCTGCACGGCGCGTGCTCCGCTCGAGCAGGAAATCTTCTGGAGGGTCCGCGCTGAGGTCCCCGGCGAGAATTGCGGCTGGGCCGCCGCCATCGCCGTCATCGTCCGCGACCGCCGGGGCTTCGCCATGGATGCGGCGGCCGATGGCCACGCCCTGGTCGAGGTCCAGCAGGCGATCCTGCGGATCTGCGCGGCGCGGGGCGACCTGATGGCTGTGCTTTCCCTGCCGGCGACCTTCGGCGCGGACGACGCCATCGATCACGCCGCCAAGCTCCAGCGCCTGCGGCCCGGCGAGGAACGCGCCCTGTCCTACGGTGCGCTCTACCACCCCTGGGTCGTCAGCCTCGACAGCCCCGCGGGCATCGAAACGACCCCGCCCGACGGCCCCATGGCCGGTGTCATGGCCGCCCGCGCCATCCGTCGCGGCGCCTGGATCGCCCCGGCCAACGAGCCCCTGCAGAAGGCCCTGGCCCTGACCCCGGCTATGCCTCCAGGCCGCAAGATCGACCTCGCCGAGGCCGGGGTGAACACGCTGTCCCGTGAAGCGCGTGGTTTTCTGCAGATGGGCGCCGAGACCCTGTCGCTGGATCCGGAGCTGCGGCAGATCAATGTGCGCCGCCTGCTGATCCTGATCCGCCGCCTCGCAATGCGCCACGGCGTCCGCTACGTCTTCGAGCCCAATGACGCGGCCCTCCGCCGCACCGTCGAGCGGGTTTTCGAGGGCCATCTCGGCGACCTCTTCCAGCGCGGCGCCTTCTCCGGCGCCAAGCCAGAGACCGCCTTCCAGGTCGACTGCGGCCCGGCGCTGAACACCCCGCAAGGCGTCGAGGCCGGCCGGTTCGTCGTCGAGCTTCGCGTCGCCCCGTCTCTGCCCATGCGATTCCTGACCGTGCGGCTGACGCAGAGCGCTGGCGCGCTGGCTGTCACGGAGGGCCGGTCATGATCTCGATCGACGCCTCGATCTCCATCGGCTCACAGCCGAACACCACGCCCTTCACGGCTTTCAACTTCGCCGTCGAGATCGTCCGCGACGACGCCTCCGACCGCCTGGTCGCCGGCTCGTTCTCGGAATGCGACGGGCTGGAGATGACCATGGAGGTCAAGACCATCCGCGAAGGCGGCTCGAACGCCCGGCAGATCCGGCTGGCCGGCCCCGCGTCCTTCGGCAACCTGACCCTGAAGCGCGGCATGACCGCCTCGACCGACCTTTGGCAGTGGTTCGCCGACACGCTGGACAACCCCGCTTTGCGGGCCAGCGGCGAGGTGGTGGTCTTCGCCCCCGACGGGATCACCGAGCGGGCGCGTTTCATTCTGACCCGCTGCCTGCCGATCAAGGTCAAGGCCCCGCCGCTTAACGCCAAGGACGGGCTCGTCGCCATCGAGGAGCTGCAACTCGCCTACGAGACTTTGCGGTTGAAGCCGGCCTCTGGAGGGCTCTTCGGATGACCGCCCTGGAACGCGCCGAACTCATTGAGCTGAACTCCGACCTCACCGATGTGAAGCCCGGCGGCAAGCGTCTGAAGGTCCAATTCAACCCCGAGCAGTTGAAGGTCAGCTTCTCGACCCAGACGTCCACCCCCTCGCGCACGGCCTCCGAAAGCGGCGGCGCGCCGCGCACCGGCGACCAAGCCGCCGGCACCGCCGGGCGCCAATATCTGGGCGCCGGCTCGACCAAGCTGTCGCTGTCCCTGTGGTTCGACGTCACGGCGGCGACCGACGTCGCCTTCCAGGTCGATGATGTGCGCCGCCTCACCCAGGAGGTCGTCTACTTCCTGGTGGCCCAGCCGGCCCAGGCCGATCCCAACACCTATGCCCCGCCCGGGGTGCGCTTCCAGTGGGGCGCCTTCAAGTTCGACGGCATCATCGACAGCCTCGAGGAGAACCTGGAGTTCTTCTCCAGCGAAGGCCGCCCGCTCAGGGCGCAGATCTCACTCGGCCTCTCGCAACAACGCATCCTGATCCAGACCTTCGGCCCGCCGGGCGCGGCCAAGGGACCGGGCGTCTCGCCGCTCTCGGCCGCGCCGCAGGGCGCGACGCTGCAGGGGCTCGCCCAGGCCGCCGGCCGCGGCGACTGGCAGGCGATCGCCAGCGCCAACGGCATCGAGAACCCGCGGATCATCGCGCCCGGCGCGATGCTCAACCTCAACGCCAGAGCCAGTTTCGGAGGACGTTGATCATGGCCGTCGTCATCAACGACTTCGAGGTCGTCGCCGAGCCCGCTCCGGCGCCCGGCGCCAGCGCGCCGGAAGTCACCGACGGCGCGCCGTCGCCGGCGGCCCTGGAGGTCGAGCGGATCCTGCGCAACCTGGCCGACCGCCTGGTCCGGGTGGAGGCTTAAGATGGCTGACGGTTCCGCCGGCATCGCCCAGGCTCGCCCGACCATCTTGGTCGGCGACGAGAGCCGCCCCGAGCTGGCCAGCGGCCTGTTCGGCCTGACCATCGACGAGACTACCGAGGGCCTGCACCGCTGCGAGGCGCTGCTGGGAAACTGGGGTCCGAAGAACGGGACCCTGGGTTTCCTCTACTTCGACCGGGCGACGCTGGACTTCGGCAAGCGCCTCCGCGTGAAGCTGGGCGACGACGTCCTCTTCGACGGCCGCATCACCGGCCTTGAGGCGCGCTTTCCGGAGGCCTCGCCGCCACAACTGGTCGTCCTCGCCGAAGACCGCCTGCAGGACCTGCGGAAGAGCCGGCGCAGCCGCACGTTCGAAGACGTCACCGACGCTGATGTCTTTGGCGCCATCGCCGGCGACCACGACCTGACCCCGCAGATCGATGTCGAGGGGCCGACCCATCGCTGCCTCGCCCAGATCAACCAGAGCGACCTCGCCTTTCTGCGCGACCGCGCTCGCGCCATCGGCGCCGAGGTCTGGGTTGAAGACAAGACCCTGCATGTGGCGACCCGCGACAAGCGCCGCCGACAGCCCGCGACGCTCGCCCTCAACGGCCGCCTGCGGGAGTTCTCAGTGATCGCCGATATCGCCGGCCAGGCCACCGAAGTCGCCGCGACCGGCTGGGACATCGAGGCCAAGACGGCCATCCTGAGCACGGCCGATGACTCCGTGATCTCTGGCGAACTGACCGACGGCGTCAGCGGCGCCTCGGTGCTGCGCGAGGCGCTGCAGGCGCGCCGCATGACGCTAGCCCACACCACGCCGGCCACCGAAGCAGAGGCCAGGGCCATGGCTGAAGGCTGGTTCCGCGCCCAGGCCCGCCGCTTCGTCGTCGGCCGTGGCGTCGCCGACGCCGATGCGCGCTTGAGGGTCGGCGGCGTCGCCGACCTGCGCGGCCTGGGGCCGTTGTTCGAGGGCGAATACTACCTGGCCCAGACCCGCCACCGCTTCGACACCGCCCACGGCTTCCGCACTGAATTCACCGGCGAGCGCGCCAACCTAGGACGTGCGGCATGAGCCTCCTCAGCCTCGCCCCGGACCGCGCGATGATCGACGGCCGCGTGCCTACCGGTCTCGGCGGGGTCTGGTACGGCGTCCATCCCGCGATCGTCAGCGACATCAAGGACCCGGACGGTCAGGGCCGGGAGAAGGAGAAGCTGCCCTGGGCGGCCGATTCCGGATCAGCCGAATACGAGGCCTGGGCGCGGCTGGCGACCATGATGGCCGGCCCTGATCGCGGCAGCTGGTTCGTGCCCGACGTGGACGACGAGGTGCTGGTCGCCTTCCAGGGCGGTGACCCGCGCCGGCCCTATGTTCTGGGCATGCTGTGGAACGGCGCCGACGCGCCGCCGCAGGCGATGGACGGCGCCGGCGCCAATAACAAAAAGGTGCTGCGCTCGCGCAATGGCGTGCAGCTGACCCTCGACGACCAGGACGGCCAGGAGGCCTTCATCGTCGAGACCCCCGGCGGCCAGAAGATCACCCTGAAGGATGGCCCCGGCTCGGTCGAGATCGTCGACAGCAACGGCAACACCATCAAGCTGGAGATCGCCGGGATCACCGTCACCGCCTCGGCCAAGGTGACGATCAACGCCAGCATGGTCGCGGTCTCCGCCAGCATGGTCACCGTCGACGCCGGCATGTCGAAGTTCTCCGGCGTGGTCCAGTGCGACACCCTCATCGCCACCAGCGTGGTGGGCGCGTCCTACACGCCCGGCGCCGGCAACATCTGGTGACGCCATGACCGAACACGTCATCAAGTGGCTGAGCGCCGCCCCCCTCTGGGACACCGACGACCTGGCGGGCCTCGACGCCGGCTTCAACGCGCCCTCGATCCTGCGCTTCGCCAGCGACGCCTTCATGGAGGAATACCTGGGCGCCCTGGAGCGCGACCCGGCGCGCCTGCGCACCCTGCGCGTCCGCCACGAGACCTGGCGCAATCCCATGGGTGTCGCGCCCGCCGCCTCACTGGAAGAGCGCAATGTGCGGGCCGCCGAGAAGCCGCTGCAGCTCTCGCGCATGCGGCTGGCCCTGGACCGCCGCGCCAAGAAGCTGGGGCTGCCGCCGATCGGCCGCCACGACGATGGGGCCTACAAACTCAAGCTCTATCAGCCGGCCCAGATGCGCTACTACCTCGTCACCGCGACGCTCGCCTGCGAGGTCGTCGGCATGCCCGACCGCGACGTCGATCCGGGCAAGCAGGAGAAGGTCAGCTTCGTCCTGCGTCGACTTTTCCCCAAGGCCGGGATCGCGGACGATCCGCACGATCCCCTGCCCGCCTACGATCCCGAGATCGAGCAAGGCCCCGATCTCGCCGCGCGGCGATGGGAGGAATACGCCTTCGTCTCCGAACCGTCGCCCGGCGCTTGGCGCCGCGTCGGCGCAGCCCCTGACGCCCTGGCCGGCGAGGAGCGCCTGCCGCTTTTCCCCGGCAGCTACGCGGAATATGGACGCAAGCGCCGGATCTTCGCCGGCCTCGTCCCCACCGGCCGGCGCGAAGCCTACCTCGGCGCGCCGAAGGCCAGCGCCACGCCGGCCGCCGCCGGCGCCTCGTCGCCGTCGGGCGAACATCCACAGCTGCTGGTCCTGCAGTCGAGCGTGCTGGAGCCCTGGAAGGCGCTGATCTCGCGCGCCGAAACCGTGCGCGGCGCCGACCAGACCGACCCCAATATCGAAAGCGCCAACAGCCCGCCGCCGGCCGCCGGCCGCTTCCGCATCAGCCGCGGCGACACCCAGCTGAACTCGTGGCTTCTGCTGGTCGACCTGGTCGACTGGCTGGCCGACAACGCCGCCGAAGCCCTCGCCGACCTCCGCGCTGAGAGCTTCACCCGCACCGGTCCGCAGGGCGACCTCGCCCGCGCCCTGCGCGACGTCGCCTTCAGCACAGCCCTGCGTAACGAGATCGCGCCCACTGGCAGCGCCTACCGCGCAGACTTGCCGATGACGCTCGCCGCCGCTGTCAAGGCGATGGACGCCTGGCTCGCGACCCACGGCAACCGCGAGCTGCTGGAAGGCCACGACCAGGGCTTCGCCTTCCCCGAACCCACCGCCGCCGCCAAGGACACCGCCTGGCCGCCGTTCCTCTTCCTGTTCGCCGACGGCAAGGATAGCCGCCACCTCCTGCCGCCGCTCGCCGGCAAGACCCCGCGCGGCGAGACCGACGTGGAGCGCATGCAGGGCCAGGTCGACTTCCTCTTTGCGCCGGCCTGCGCGGTCCTGGGTCTGGAAGCCGATCCGATCCTGCCGGCCTCGACAGCGGCGATCGCTGCGGCGCCGGACATGCGCGACGGCTGGTTTGTAATGCGCTGCGTCTATGAACGGCCGGAATGCGAGCCGTTCCATCGCTCGGTGATCAGCGCCGCCACGGACGCCTTTCAGATCGCCGGCTTCTTCGATTCCGACGCCCCGGCCCGGCCGATCCGCATCGGCCTGCCGATCGACACCACGCCGGCGGGCCTGCGCAAGTTCGACCGAAAGACCATGTTCATGGTCTCCAATGTGCTCTGCGGCCAGATCGACCGGATCCGCGGCATGGGACTGGGCGACCTCGTCCGTCAGGTCCTCCCCTGGCCGCTGAAGAAGGACATCAGCCTGCCGGAGCGCGAGCCCTGCAACACCGGACCTGGCCTGTCGCTTGGCCTGATGTGCTCGCTGTCGATCCCGATCATCACGATCTGCGCCCTGATCCTGCTGATGATCATGGTCAGCCTCTTGGACTTCATCTTCCGCTGGCTGCCCTATTTCATCCTGTGCCTGCCGGTCCCCGGCTTCAAAGGCAAACGGTAGGAGCACGAGCCCATGTCCTCCTCCCCCTCATCGCCTTCGACGACTCAGCTCTACGGCAAGGGCATAGCCTTCCCGCCACGCGTCGGCCCCGACGGGTCGATGGCCTGGTCCGAGGGTGAGGCCAACGTCCGCGAAAACGTCCGCATCATCCTGACCACCGAGCCCGGCGAGCGCCTGCGCCGGCCCAGCTTCGGCGCTGGTCTCGGCCGCTTCCTCTTCGAGCCCAACACGGTCGCCACCCGCTTTTCGATCCAGGATCGGATCGAGACCGCGCTGAAGCAGTGGGAGCCCAGGGTGCGCACCGAGTCCGTCTCGGTCGAGGTCGATCCCGATGACCCGCAAGCCGCCATCGCCACCGTCACCTACCGCCTGGTCGCCACCCAGGTGCTGGAGCGCGTGAGCCTGGCCGTCCAGCTGGGAGGCCAGGGCTGATGCCGCTGCTTCCGCCCATCGTCGACGGCCGCCGCTACGAGGACATCGTCGCCGAGACCCTGGCGCGCGCCCAGGTGCACACGCCAGAATGGAACAACCTGAGCGACGCCGATCCGGGCGTCACCCTGGTCCAGCTCTTCGCCTTCATGACGGAGAGCATGCTCTATCGGGCCGACCAGATTCCTGAGCGCAACCGGCTGAAGTTCCTCGACCTGCTGGGCGTTGGCCTGGCGCCCGGCCAGTCGGCCCGCGGCCTGATCACGGTCAAGAACGAGGGCCGCGGCGCGCCGGCGACCGTGAACCTCGCGGCCGGCTTCGAGGTGCAGGCGGGCGACGTGCCCTTCCGCGCCGAACGCGGCCTCGACGTCCTGCCGGTGGAGACCGTCACCGTCTTCAAGCGCCGCCTGACCGACCAGCCCGCCGACATGGTCAGCTACTACAAGCTGCTCTACGCCTCCTGGGCCGGCGACGCTGGCGGCGCGACCCTGACGCCCGAACTCTATGAGACCGTCACCCTCGACGGTGAGAAGGTCGCCGAGGTCGATGTCGGCGCCGAGACGGTCGACGGCGCCCTGTGGGTCGCCATACTAGCGCGGCCTGGCGACAAGCCTGTTCCGCCGGACGACTGGACCGCGGTCCTGCCGCAGGTCCGCAAGGCCATCGCGCACAAGACGCTCTCGCTGGGCGTGGCGCCGGTCCGTCGCCTCACTTCGCGCACCCTGGAGCCGGTGGGGGTCGCCACCGCCGCCGGCCAGCCATTGATCCGCTACGAACTGCCGGCCCCGCCAGCCAGCGGCAAGCTGCCGGACGACCCCGAGCAACGCCGCGCGGCCTATCGGCCGATCGAGGCCCGCGCCCTGGACGACATCCTGACCCGCGCCGGCGTCGTCGAACTGGCCCTGCCCAGCGCCGAGCAGCTGACTCTGTGGAGCGACCTCGACCCGCTGGAGGCCGGCGCCGACAACTTCCCGCCGGTCCTGCCGGACGAGGCCCAGCAGGCCCGCGTCGTCACCTGGATCCGCATCAGCCCCTCGGTCGCCGCCGACGCCCGGTTCAGCTGGGTCGGCGGCAATGCGACGACGGTGACCCAGCGGGTGCGCGTCAACGCCGAACGCCTTGAGGCGGGCGACGGGACCCCCGACCAGACCCGCACCCTGGCCAAGCGCCCTGTCGTTCCAGGCTCCGTCGCCATCGAAGTCGCCAGCCGTGGCGCAGTCTCGACCTGGAGCGCCATCGACGACCTTTTTGGCGCGCCGCCGGAAACCGGCGCCGGCGTCGGCTGGGTGGGCGCGACGACGGCCGATGTCTTCCGCATCGATGCAGAGTCCGGCCTCATCACTTTCGGCGACGGCTTCCACGGCCGCCGCCCTCCGCAGGGCGCGAGCCTGCGCGCCACCTACGACTTCAGCATGGGCGCAGCCGGCAATGTGCCCAAGGCCGCTATCAAGGCCGGGACCAGCCTGCCCGCCGGGCTGAAGGCCGAGAACCCCATCGCCACCTGGGGCGGGGCTGACGCCGAGACGCTGAAGGACGGCGAGCGGCAGATCACCCGCACCCTGCAGCACCGCGACCGCCTGGTCACCGCCGCCGACTTCGAGGCCATCACCTTGCGCACCCCCGGCGTCGAGATCGGCCGCGTCGAAGTCCTGCCGGCCTGGCATCCGGACCTGTCGCCCAACGAGCCGGGCGACGCGCCGGGCGTCGTCACCCTGATGCTGATCCCAGCCAAGGACACGCGGCGGCCCGATGCGCCCGAGCCGGACCAGCTGTTCCTCGACGCGGTCTGCCGCTACCTGGACGACCGCCGCCTCGTGACCACCGAGCTGGTGCTGCGCGGGCCGCGCTACCGTGACCTGTGGATCTCCGTCGGCATCGACGTGGTCGCCGGCGCCAATCCCGGCGAGGTCCGCGAAGCCGTGGCCAAGCGCCTGCGCGAACACCTCTCGCCGCTGGGCGATCCCACCCTGCCGGAAACCACCGCGGTCGCCAGCACCCTGGAGTTCGCCCGCCGCAAGGGCTGGCCCCTGCGGCGGGCGGTCACCGACAAGGAGCTCCTGGCCGAGGTCGCACGCGTGCCCGGCGTGCTTGCGGTGAACGACGTGCTGATCGCCCCCACCGGCCAGGCCGCCACCGCCCAGATCGCGCTGCGGGGCCTGGACCTGCCACGCATCGCCGGCCTCAGCGTCGCCGTCGGCGAAGCCGGATCGCTGGACGATCTGCGCGGCGCCGGACCTGCCGCCGCCCCGCCGTCGGTTCGTCGCGTGCCGGCGCCCGTCATTCCGGAGCGCTGCTGATGGACGTCAACGGCTCACGCTTCCACCTGCTGCTCACCCGCGAGGACTGGGGCCGGGCGACCGCGTCCGGCGTCGGCCTGGAGACGGCGTGGGACGCCTCTCCGCCGCAGGACGCCGCCGTCGGGGTGAGCTTCGATGCGGCGCGCCACGCCCTGACGCTGGCCCCGCTGACCCCGCGGTTCATCGCCCCCAAGGGCGACACCCAGCCCCGCCTCGACCAGCGCCGTGGCGCTAGCCTCGACGCCTTCGGCAACCTCTATTGGATCGAGGAGGACGGGGTGACGATCCGCGCCCTGTCGGCCGGCGGGAGCAAGCCGGGCCTCTACTGGCCCATCGACGACCATTGCGAACCCCGCGTCGCCACCGCCGCCTTCGCCCCCGCCGAACCCGCCGCGCCGCGCCGGCGCAAGCTCGCCGGCCTCGCGGTCACCACCGACCACCACCTGGTCGTCGGCGTGCTGGAGCCAGCCGGCCTCATGGTCTTCGACCTGCACAGCGTCGGCGAGCCGGTGGTGCTGAACTGGCCGCGCGCGATTCCCTTTGCGCCCTACGACATCGCCGCGCGGCCGGACGGCGGCGTGGTCGTGCTCGACCGCGCCAACCGCCGCACCTGGCGCCTCGATCGCAACTTCGCCGTCGAACCCGGCCAGTCCGCCGCCGAGATCGCGCCGATCGTCGTCGAGGCCTTCCAGCCCGTCGTCGGCGACCTCCGTATCGCCGAGGCGCAAACCTTCCCCGCCGGCGCGCCCTTCGATGTCTCGCCGGTCACGCTCGGCGACATCATCGCCGTCGAGGCCCTGGGCGACGGCGCCGTCCTCTTGCTGGAGGCCGACGGCGACGACGGCTTCGCCCGGGTCGTGGCCTTCCGCGACGGGCAGCCGCACGGTGATCCCGTGTCGCTGTCGCTGTTCCTTGGCGAGTTGGAGGAGGACGCCCGCGCGGGGTTCAGCCTGCGCGGCCACGACATGGCGTTCCTGCCTGATCCGGAGGCGCCGACCGCCGATCGCGGAACGCTCTATGTGGTCTCGGCCGAAGGCAACCAGACCTTCGCCATGAGCCTGGCCGTCGACGACTTCGGCCTGGCGCTGCGGGCCGATCGCGCCTTCCTGCCGATGCGGCGTTTCGCCGGCAAAGGCCTGGCGGCGGGCGCAGGCCAGGTCTTCTACGACTTCGGCCGCACCTGGGTCCCGCTGATCGCCCAGCCGAGCGCGCGCTATATCCGCCAGGCGAGCCTTGAAACCGATGTGCTGGACAGCAAGATCCCCGACTGCGTCTGGCACCGAGTCTTGCTGGACGCCTGCCTGCCGCCGGGCGCCGCCATCGCCGTCGAAAGTCGCGCCGCCGAAAGTCGCGAAGCGCTCGCCAACGCGCCCTGGCGTGCAGAGCCTCCCCCCTACCTGCGCAGCAACGGTCGCGAGCTGCCCTACACCGTCGATCCGACCACGCACGATCCCGGCGCCGGGACCTGGGAGCTCCTGTTCCAGAAGGCCCAGGGCCGCTTCGCCCAGATCCGCCTGACGCTGACCGGCAATGAACGGGTGACGCCACGGATCACCGCGATGCGCGCCTGGTATCCGCGCTTCTCCTACGCTGAGCAGTACCTGCCGGCGATCTACCGCGAGGAGCCGGAGCCGGCCTCCTTCCTGGATCGCTTCCTGGCCAATATCGAAGGCACGCTCACGACCGTCGAGGACCGCCTCGCCGCAGCCCAGGCCCTGATCGACGTACGCTCGGCGCCCGCCGACAGCCTGGACTGGCTGGCCGGCTGGTTCGGCGTGGCGCTCGACCCGTCATGGGACGAGCGGCGGCGGCGCCTTTTCATCCGCCACGCCATGACCCTCTTCGCCTGGCGCGGCACGACGCACGGCCTGCGCATGGCCCTGGCGCTAGCGCTCGACCCCTGCATCGACGAAGCCATGCTGGCGGCGCCCGATCAGGCGCCCGCCCGGCCGCACGACATCCGCATCATCGAGCGCTTCATGACGCGACGGTTCAGCGCACTGTCGCTGGGCGATCCGCTGGAGCTGGCCGGGCCCCGGGTCCTGCCGCTGACGCCGGCCTGGAGGCCGGCCGATGGCGCGGCGCGCCTGCAGCAGCTGTGGGTCGAGGCCGGCGGCGCCGGCGCCTTCCCCGTGGCCGCCCCGGCCGATCCGGACGCCGCCCAGGCCTGGCGCGCCTTCGCCGCCACGACCCTCGGCTTCGTCCCCAGCGTCCTGACCGCCGACCTCCTCAGCCGTTGGCGGCTGTTCCTGGCCCGCCGCTATCAGCGCATCCGCGTCCTGAACCAGCGCTACGCCACGAGCTGGGACGACTTCAACGCCGTCCCCTATCCCGACCGCCTGCCCGTTGATGGCCCGGCGCTGGAGGACTGGCGCCAGTTCGAGGGGACGGTCCTGGCCATGGGCAAGACCGCCCACCGCTTCTCTGTTCTGGCGCCCGCGCCGCGCATCCGCGCTGACCGCGCCAAGGCCCGCGCCCGCATCGATCTCGCCCGCCGCATCGTCGAGCTGGAGAAGCCGGCCCACACGACCTTCAGCGTCGGCCTCTACTGGGCCCTGTTCCGCGTCGGCGAGGCGCGGCTGGAGCTCGACACCGTTCTGGAGGCCGGCAGCCGCTCGCCGGACCTCTTGCCCCCCATCGTCCTCGGCCTCGACTACGTCGGCGAAGGCCACCTCGATCGGACCCTGCCGACGGGAAGGCAGGTGCTGGAATGCGCATAACCCCCACACCGGCCAACACCCGGGAGATCACCCCATGAGTTGCTGCACCGCAGATTCCCTGCGCCCGTCCCTGGGCGCGCCCGATCCGAACAAGCACGTCAACTATGTGCTGGGCATGGTGCTGGGCGTCGATGACCTGACGCAGGAGTTCGCCTACGCCGACAACCGCACCCGCGCAGTCGTCCGTGAACTGATCGGCTACGGGACCGACCGGGGTCTGGCCGTCGCCATGGAGCCGACGCTGCGCGGCCCACGGGCCCGGATCACACCGGGCGTCGCCTACACGCCCTCCGGCCAGATGGTGGCGGTCGACGCCGACCAGTGTTGCACCCTGAACGACTGGCTGGCCGGCCACGCCGAGGACCTCGCCCTGAAGCTTGGCGCGGCGACCACCGGAACCGTCCGCCTCGCCGTCACCCTCTGCTACCGACCCTGCCTGACCGACAAGGCGCCGATCCCGGGCGATCCCTGCCGCAGCGAGGACGCCCTGATGGCGCCGTCGCGGATCAAGGACGAGTTCACGCTCGACCTGCGTTTCGCCCCGCCCCTGCAGACCGAGGAGGATGCGGTCCGCGAGCTCGTCCGCTGGCTGCGCGCCATCCCGACCCGAACCGACAGCCCGGTCGACGCGGTGGAGGACATCATGGCCGCGCTCAAGGCCGCCGCCACGCCCTGGCTCGCCATCGCCTCGCCGCTCGACCTCGGCGCGCCGATCAGTTCGCCGCCAGCCTTCGATCTTGGTGATCCGCCAGTCGGGCTGGCCATACCGGCGGACAATTGCAGCGACTACCTACGCGCCCTCTTCCGCGTCTGGGTGACCGAGCTTCGGCCCGCCTGGATCGCCCGCTTCAGCGCCGATTGCGGCTGCGGCTGCGGCGGGACCACGCCCGGAGGCTGCCTCGGCGAGGCCGCCGACGACTGCGTTCTCCTGGCCGAGCTCGCCATTCCGGTCGCCCTGGAAAGCCCCGGCGTCTGGATCGTCACCGAGGATCCGGTTGTCGTCGACCAGACGCGCCGCCCCTACCTGCTGCACATGCGCATGTTGCAGGAGTGGCTGCTGACCAGCTGCGGCTGCATCCCTGGCGAGGCCACACCGGGTGTCCCATCCTCGCCGGTGATCCTGCCCGACCTGGGCGGCGATCTGTCCGGGCCGATCGCCAATGGGGTCATCGAGACCATCCAGGGCGTGCCGATCGCCGCCGGCGGCGCCAGCGAACAGCAGGTCATGACCTTCGTTGGCGGCAGCTGGCGGCCGGCCAACCCTCCGCTGGTCCCCTCCAGCGTGGCCGGCGATGTCACCGGGCCGCTTGGGGCGACCGTGCTGGCGGCCATCCACGGGGCGCCGGTGGCCAGTGTCGCCCCGATCCTGGACCAGGTGCTGGCCTTTGATGGCGCATCCTGGGCGCCCAAGACCTTGGCCGCCCCGACACCGACCCCCACGCCGACGCCGACCCCGACACCTCCTGTCAATCTGATCGGCGATGTCACCGGCCCCGCGGGCGCGACCGTGCTTAACGCCATCCGTGGCCGACCGGTGGGGGCCCAGGCGCCGCTGACCGGCGAATTCCTCGGCTTCGACGGGACTACCTGGCGGCCACAGCCGCTGAACATCCCAACGCCAACCATCCCGCCACTCGTCGGCGACACCGTGGGCCCGATCGGCGGCAACGCCGTCGCCGGCATCCACGGGACATCGGTGGACGCGCCATCCAGCAGCGACAACGGCTCGGCCCTCGTCTATCGGGGCGCGAACTGGGCGCTGGAGCGCATGCAGCCGGCGGGTGAATACGTCCAGTATCCCGGGAATGAGAAGGGCTACGCCCTGATCGCCGCCGGCCGGTTCGGCTTTCAAGTCGAACGCCGCGCCGTGGTCGTCCGGCCCTTCGCCTACGGTGGCGGCGGTCTGCCCGATCGGCCGTTCAACGACCTGCAGTATGTCCGCGACAACGGCGTGCTCCTGCCCTGGCAGGTCGAGTTCACCTTCAACGAATACAAGGAGCGGCTCCACAAGGGCGTGTTGGTCGTCAAGGCGACCGCCGGCTGGCTGTTCGAGCCCAAGGACCCCTTCCCGCGGAAGTTCCCGGAAGCGTCCACCAAGTCGCCCTTCCAGGTGATGTTCGGCGAATACAACGAGGAGACCTTCACCCTCGTCGTCCCGCCGGGCTTCGGCCTGGAGAGCATGCAGAACATCGTCGCTGGCGAAATCCAGATCGAAATCGGCTGGTATCCGGGGTGAGGTCATGACCGCAACGCTCGACGAACCGATCCTGGAAGGCGGCATCCGCCGGGTGAACTTCTTCAACGGCCGCCTGCTGACCGCCCGCGACCTGAGCCGTGTGCAACTGGCCGCCGCGGCCGGCGACCAGCGCCTGGGCGTCGTCATCGGCGATGGCGTCTCCCACGGCCTGGAGGTCTCCGCCCCCGACCCGGGCGCGGCTTCGCCCTGGGTTCGGGTACAAGGCGGCCTGGCGGTCAACCGCGCCGGCGAGACCCTGTGCCTGGACGCCGCCATCGACGTGGCGCTGGCTGTCCCGCCAGAGCCTGGAACGGCGACGGCCGACTGCTGCTTCGCCCCTTGCGCGCCCGCGCCAGGCGGGACCTATGTGGCCGGCGCCGGCGTCTTCCTGCTGATGATCTGTTCGGCCGAAGCCTCCGAAGGGCGGGCCATGACCAGCGGCCTGGATGAGACCGCCGGCAGGTGCAACACCGACGCCACGGTGAACGGCGTTCGGTTCCGCCTGGTTCAGGTCGATCCCTACCTGGCGGCGGACGACTTTCACGACGGCGCTCGCGCCCGCGACGACCACGAGATCCGCAACCGCGTAGCCTTCAAGTGCTTTGGCGCGACCCCGCTCGCGGCCTACGACGCCCAGCCCCTGGCGACGGACGCCAAGACCTATGGCCTGCTCGACGCCATGCGCTTCACCGGCGTCCTGAGCGACTGCGACGTGCCGCTGGCGGTGCTCTACCGCACGCTGGCCGGCGGCCTGCGCTTCGTCGACAACTGGGCGGCTCGGCGATCGATCAGCCAGCCCTCGCCCTTCGGCCTGCGCGGCCCCCACCTCAGCGATCGCCGCGCGGCGGAGGCCGAGGCCATGATGCTGCAGTTCGAGGTTCAGGCCGAACGGCTGCGCAGCGAACAGGGCGCGGCCGCCCCCGCCGTCCAGGTCGAGCGCTGGTTCAGCCACCTGCCGCCCGTGGCGCTGCTGCGCACCGGCGGCGCCCAGGGTCTGGACTGGAAGATCTTCCTTGGCGCCCATGCGCCGGTCCGCGCCGTCCCGCTCTCCGCAGGCTTGGCCCGCGCCGTCGTCCAGCGAAGCCTGGAGGCGGCCGCCGTCCCCGTGGTCGCGCGGACCAACACGGCGGACAAGCCGATCCGCTACCGCGTCTATGAGGTCGACGGCGCGACGGACTTCGTCTTGATCGCGCGCTCGTCCTACGCCGAGACGATCGCCAAGGACGTCTACTACGACAACGCCAACTGCGCCCTGGACGGCGCCGATAACGTCCAGGACGCCATCGACCAGCTATGCGAGCGCGTGAACGGCTGTTGCACCGTCGTGCTCACGCCGCACGACGCCGACTGGCAGGCAAAGGTCGACGCCGTCCCGGTGGGCGGAGACGCAGAGATCTGCTTCCAGGTGGGCGACTACCCGCTCCTGCGACCCCTAGAGATCAAGGGGCTTGGCCATGTGAAGCTGAACGGCGCGGGCTTCGGCACGCGGCTCATGATCGCCGACGCCGAGGTCGCGCTTCTGGTACGCGACTGCCAAAGCGTGATCGTCCGTGACCTGAGCTTCACCGGCGGCGCGGCCGGCTGGGCCAAGGACGTGACCGAGGGCCTGGGCGGCGCCCTGACCGTGGTCAACTGCGCCGAGGTCACGGTGGAGACCGTCGAGGCGACCTGCGCCGATGCGCTCCGCCGTGCGGCGGCCTGCGTGGTCGTGCGCAACACCGCCGAGGCGCCGGCCAAGGTCGTATCAATCACCGGCGTCCGCGGCCGCATCGGCCATGCGCAGACCGGCGTCCTGGTGGTCAACGCCGTCCACGCCGTGATCGAGCGCAACACCCTAGCGCTGGCGCCCGGCGCCGACATCAGCAAGTTCGCCAACGAACCGGAACACCTGATCCGCTTCCGCCGGCAACTGGTCAGTGTCTACGCCCAGAAGCAGGGGAACGGCAAAGCCCCGCCCACGGCGGACCGCGAGCATGCCGACGCCGTCGACTTCTCCTTCGGCGACGCGAGCGTGCAGGTCCGCACCCATCCGGACCTGGCTCAGATCCTGGGACGCATCCTGGAAGACCTCGACGTCCAGGTCAGCTTTCCCGACCAGCTGGGCAAGGCGCTGAAGGACTTCGCCGCCGAGGTCGCCCGCGGCCGCGGCGAGCACCCGGGGCTCTCCAACGCCGGCCTGAAACGCGCCGTGAAAACCGCCTTCGAGCGGATGGAGCGCCGCGCCGCGCCCGCCGCCCAGCAAGGCATCGTCGTCGGCGGCGCCGCTGCACCCGACGTCCGTATCCGCGACAACGCCGTCAGCGGCGTCGAGCAGGGCATCCACATCGGCCTATCGGACGGCCCCTCAGCCAGGCGCGGGCGGGCCGCCGCCGGGACGGTGCAGATCGGCGGCAATGTCATCGAGCTGATGATCTCGTCACTGACCACCGGCGAGCGTCACGCGATCTTCGTCGGCGGGGCCGAGAGCCTGGTCATCGAGGCCAACCGCGGCCAGGTCGCGCGCAACGGTCCCATCGACCGCGTGACCGCCGAGCCTATCCGACTGTGGGGCGAGTTCGGCCGACGTCTGCTGGTCACCGGCAATCATTTTGAAGGTTTCCGACGCGCGATCTACCTCCGACCCTTCCTTTACACACAAGATGACGACGAACGTCCCTGGGTTGTGCAGCACAACTGGGTTGCGGGCGCGCGATCAGCTTTGGAGATCTATCCGAATAATCTCGCGATCACCGTTTTCGAACCAAATTTCACTTGACGTCTGGTGGATAACGGCATGATCATCTCCCTACACTTTGCAGCACTGGTTGCGGGGTATACGGTTAAAACCGGAACCCTGGGTTCGACTCCCAAGTGGTGTAGCGGGCGCAGCGTAAGCTGCGCCCGCGGTGTTTCTGGCTCAGCCTCCCCCAGGTTCAGCCGATGACCGCGGCGCTTCGCATCCTGCGCGCGCGCACGTCGGGCCTGGGCCCTGACCGCCTGCGATCTCAGCTGGCCCTGCAGCGCCTGATGGCGGACGCCGAACCTGACCGGCTGCTGCCGCCCAGCGCAATCCTGGTGGCGCGCCGCGCCCGCATGATCCTGCCGCCCCGCGGCGCCGGCCGCCCCGCCGCCAGCCTTGATGACACTTTGCGCCCCCTTATCGCCGGCGCCGCGCGCCCTGCGCGCGGATTTGTGCCCGCCGGCGCCGAGGCCGTGCTGTTCGACGACGAGGTCGAGTTGCTTGCCTGCCTGGCCAGCGCATTCGCCGCCGGCGTACTCGCCAGCCAATGGTGGTGGACAGGCCTGCTGCGCGGCCGCCTGGACTTAAGCGCCGTCAGCACCGCCTGGCTGGAACGGCCGCAGGCCATCGCCGCGGCTTTCGAACTGCTGGAACGGCGGGGCGAGACCGCCCGCGTCCTTCGCGCCCTGGGCGAGACGTTCGCCCGCGAGGTCGCCCAGTCGCTGGCCGCCACCCATGAAGCCCGCACCCTGGCCTCGCCTCCCCTAGCCCCAGCCCTGGCCGCGTCATCAGCGCCGGCCGTGGCCGGCCAAGCGCCGAGCGCGTCCGCGCCATGGGCCGCCCTGGGCCTGACCGCCGAGACCCTGAGCCTGCCGGCCGTTCTGCAGTGGCCCGCAGCCCTCGCCGTCAGCCTGCGCCGCGCCCCTTCCCTGGCCCGCAGCCCGGCCTTCGCCATCCAGGCGAAGCTGTGGTGGGCGGCGGCCGGGGAGGCGGACCCGCCACCCGCTGCCCCTGTTGACCCGCGATCATCGCCGTCGATCCGGTTCGATCTGGCGGAGGACTACGTGGTGGCCAATGACCTCGCGCCCAAGGCAAGGCCGGACCTGGCTTCTGGTCCGTCCACGGCCGACCGGGCGATCCATACGCTGCCGGCGTCCGAACCCGACCTGAACGCCCCGGCCGCCACACCCTCTGACGCCGCCCTCGCAGCGATGGTCGCGGTTATCGCCACGAACCCCTTGGCCGCCGCCGCGCCCCCTGCTCTGGCGACCCCGCGGGCCGCCCCCGACGCACCTCTCGCTACGCCGCGGGCGGGCCTGCTGTTCCTGCTGAACGCCGCGCTCGCCATGGACCTCTGGGGCGACTTCAGCGCGCCGCAGGCCGGGACCCTGCCCATCGATCCCTGGACCTGGCTCAGCGAGATGGGCCTGCGGTTCTGCGGCGACGACCTGAAGGCCGATCCGATCTGGCCGGTGCTGCGGGACCTCGGCGCTGACGTCGCCTTCGGCATGGCCCCGCCGCACCCGCCGGCCCGCCTGCTGAACGCCCAGGCCAGGCTCTTGAGGGCGCGGCTCTGCGCCGCCCTGGGCGTTCGCGGCGTCCGCGGCGTGCGCCGCCTGCTGTTGCAACGCCCCGGAGATCTGTGGGTCAGCGCCGCCCGGATCGACGCCGCCTTCGATCTCGCTAGCCACCCCGTCGCCGTGCGCGCCAGCGGGCTGGATCGCGATCCAGGCTGGATCCCAGCGGCCGGCCGCGACGTGAGGTTCCACTTCCGATGAACGCGCCCTTTTCCCACGCCCAGCCCCAGGCCACAGCCCGGGCCGCGGAGATCCACTTCGCCCTCTACGTCTACGCCGCCTTCCTGCGCCTGGCGCCGCTGGCCGCCCAGGCGAGCGGCGGCCTGGATGAGGCGCTGGTCCGCTGGCCCTTCCTGGACGGCTACCTGGGCGAACTAGCCGAGCGCGGCCTGGAAGGCGTGTCGCTGGCCCAGGCCCGGGCGCTGTGGGCCGCCCGCATCGCCGAGTTCGAAGCCACGGCCCCCAGCCTGCCGCTCTGCGCCCTGGCCGAGGCCTATGGCCTGGACGCCGAGGACCTGGCCCTTCTGGCCGCCGCGGCCTGGACCGAGTCCGAGCCCCGGCTCGGCTCGGTGCTGGAGGCCCTGCACGGCGTGGCCGGCGAAGGCCGCTTCACAACCGCCCTCCTGGCCCAGCTGGATCCCCACGGCGACGCGCGTCTGCGCACCCTGCTGGAAGCCGGCCTGCTGGAGACCCTGCAACCCCAGTCGCCCTTCGGCCTTCGCAGTGTCACCCTGCCTGAAACCCTGGCCGCCGCCCTGCTCGGTCGTGGCCCCTCAGGCGCCTGGCGTCACCGGCCCGCCGACAGTCTGGCCGGTCTCGAAGACCTGGTGCTGGGCAAGGACCTGCGCCTGGCCCTGGAGGGCGCCGCCGATCTCTTCGCCGAGGGCCGGCTCGATCTCCTGACCCTGCGCGGACCCAGCCACAACGGCCGCCGCACCCTGGCCCGGGCCGTCGCCCACCGGCTAGGTCTCGGAACTCTGGAGGCCCCGCTGACCGGCGGCGCGGCCGACGCCGATCTGGCGCAGACCGCCGCCCTGTCCTCGGCGCTCCAGGCGCTGCGCGTCTTCACCGCTCAACCCGCCGTCGGCGAGGCGGTCGCCGCGGCCGACGCGATCTGGCGGCGCGGACCGCTGATCGTCATCCTGCCCCCGCACGGCGGCGTCGACGCACCGGGCGACCTGCGTCGGCTCGACCTCGTACATCCCCTCCCCGACCGGCCGGCGCGCGCGCGGCTGTGGGCCCGCGGCCTGGGCGAACGCACGACGCTTGATCCCGCAGACCTCGCCGCCCGCTGGCGGATGAGCAGCGGCGCCATCGACCGCGCCGCCCGCAGCGCCGAAGTCAACGCCGCCGCCGCCCGGCGCGAGACCATCACCCTCGACGACCTCGCCGTCGCACGCCGGATGCTGGGCCGCGAAACGCTCGACGCCCTGGCGACGCCGGTCCTGGTCTCCCCCGGGTGGTCACAGTTGGTGGCGGCCGAGGCGACCCGGGGCGAACTGGCCACCTTGGAGGCCCGTTGCCGCCACCGTGAGACCCTGGCGGCGATGAGCGGCAATCCCGCGGCCGGCGTCCGCGCCCTCTTCAAGGGCGTCAGCGGCACCGGCAAGACGCTGGCCGCCGGCGCGCTGGCCTCAGCCCTGGGCATGGACCTCTACCGGGTTGATCTGGCCACCGTGACCAGCAAGTACGTTGGCGAGACCGAGAAGAACCTCGACAAGGTGCTGTCCGCCGCCGAGACGTTGGACGTCGTCCTGCTGCTGGACGAGGGCGACAGCCTGCTGGGCGCGCGCACCGCGACCCAGTCGGCCAACGACCGCTTCGCCAATCTCGAGACCAATTTCCTCCTGCAGCGCCTCGAAAGCTTCCAGGCGGTGCTGATCGTCACCACCAACGCGCCGGAGAACATCGACACCGCCTTCCAACGGCGGATGGACGTCACCGTCGAGTTCACGCCGCCAGGGCCCGAGGAACGCGCCCGGATCTGGCGGCTGCACCTTCCGTCTGGTCACGGCGCCTCGGAAGCCTGGATCGACGAGGTCGCGGGCCGCTGCGCCATGACCGGCGGCCAGATCAGGAACGCCGCCCTGCACGCGGCGCTGCTCTCTCTCGATGCGCGCCAACCTCTGGCGGAAGCTGAGATAACAGCCGCCGTAGAACGCGAGTATCGCAAGGCTGGCCAGGTCTGCCCGCTGCGTCGCGCCGCGCTGGCCAGGGCGCGCTAGCCGATGACCGGGATGGTGCAAGCGGCCAAGACGCCGGCGCGTCAACCCACCGCTTCACCCGCGCGGGAAAGTCCCACCGTGCGGCGGCTGGCGCAGGCCAAGGGCCATGGCGCGCCGCTGGCCCCCGCCGTCCGC
The DNA here is from genome assembly GCF_001375595.1 of Phenylobacterium immobile (ATCC 35973). Lineage (NCBI taxonomy): Bacteria > Pseudomonadati > Pseudomonadota > Alphaproteobacteria > Caulobacterales > Caulobacteraceae > Phenylobacterium > Phenylobacterium immobile. The sequence goes on from NZ_CVJQ01000003.1 coordinate 90,976, forward strand.
CTGCCGCTTGAGCAGTCCTTTGGCGTGAGCCTGGAGGCCGTGCGGGTCCACACCGGCGGCGATGTCGCCCAGGCGGTCGAGGATCATGGCGCACGCGCGCTCACCTACGGCGCCGATATCTACCTGGCGTCGGGCGAGAGCGCGGCCGACCTCAAGCTGATCGGCCACGAGGCCGCCCACGTTGTCCAGCAGCGGGCCAGCCCGGCGCTGCAGCCAAAGGGCGTGGGCGGCGGAGCCCTGGAACGCGAGGCCGATTCCGCCGCCGCTGCCGCCGCGAGCGGCGCGGCCTTCTCTGTCGAGGGTCGCACCAGCGGTCCCGCCGTCCAGGCCAAGTCGTTGCTGGAGGACGGTGCGGCCTGGCTGGGCGATGTGGCCAGCGGGGTCGTCGATTTCTCGGAATCCATCGGCTGGCGGATGGTCGACCAGTTCGCGCCCGACCTCGCACCGATCCTGCGCAAGGGCCCGCAGGGCATCGTCGACTGGGCCAAGGAGAAGGTCTCCGCCGGCGTCCAGGCGGTGTTCGAGACCATGATGGCGCCGGTGCGCGCCGTCACCGGCTTCGGCGCGCAGTTGTCCGCCGAGTTTGCGCCCATGGTCGTCTGGGCCAAGGACGCCGCAGCCAAGATCGCCAAGAACGACTGCACCCCCTTCCGCGAGGCCGCCGACAAGATCGAGCAGGTCGCCACCCGCATCATCCAGCCGATCGTCGAGCGCGTGCAGCCGGTGATCGCCAAGATCGAGAGCTTCTTCACCAGCGTCTGGAACACCATCGGCGCGCCGGTGTGGGAGTGGCTCAAGTCCTATGCCGCGGCCCAATGGAAAGCGGTGACCGAGGTCGCCGACTGGGTCTGGAACAAGGCCGAGCCGATCCGCCGGGTCGCCGCCCAGGGCTGGACCTGGTTCAAGAACAAATTGGGCGTCGGCGACGGACCGGAAGGCCAGAACGGCATCCTGCAGTGGGTGCAGGCCAAGCTCGCCGTCGCCGGCGACTGGATCAAGGAGAAGCTCGCCCCCTACCAGAAGGAGGTGACGGCCATCGCCGCCGTCGTCGGCGGCCTCCTGATCATGGTGTCGCCGGCCGGGCCGATCGTTCTCCTGGGCGGGGCGATCTACGGCGTCATCCAGGCGGTCAGCTGGATCAAGGCCAACTGGGGCAAGGGCGACGCCGTCGTGCGCGCCCGGGTCTATCTGGAGCGCACCCTAATCCCGGCGATGCTGGGCCACGTCAGCCGCCTGACCGGCGGCCTGGTCGGCGCCGCCAACAGCCTGGCCGCCAGCATCCAGCAGTTCGCCGCCAAGATCAGCGGCGCAGCCGGCGCCCTCGCCGGCACGGTCCTGTCGCTCGCGGTGTCCGCGGTGACCTGGCTGGCCGGCCAGATCAACGCCCTGGCCGAATGGGCGACGGGCAAGCTGGTGGTGCTGGCCGGCGTGGTGGCCTCTGCGCTCGGGACGCTCTCGACCTTCATGCAGCGGGTGCTGACCTTCCTCAGCAAGGTCGCCAATGTGGTGATCGACGTCTGGGCGCTACAGCGCGACCTGCTCGGCAAGGTCTGGAATGCGATCCCGGCCTGCGTCCGCGACCCCTTCATCGACTTCATCATCCCGCTGATCCTGCGCCAGATCGAGCTCTTCCGAGAGCTGGTGAAGGACAAGACCGCCTGGGACCGGACCAAGGCCGACGTCACCAATCTGATCGAGCAGGTGTTCGACAACCGCGACCTGATGGGCGCCATCCGCGCGACCTTCCAGCTGCTGCTGCGGGCTTTCAATGTGCCGGTGGAGCTGGCCGCCAAGGTCTGGGCCAAGGCGCAGGCGGCCTGGGATGTGGTGGTCGCTAAGCCGATCGAGTTCATCAAGAACACCGTCCGCGCCATCGGCAAGGGCTTCAGCCTGCTCTGGAAGAACATCAAGAGTCACCTGGCCTATGGCCTGGAGGGCTGGCTGCTGGCCGAGGTCTCGGAAAAGGGCGTCCAGTTTCCGACGAAGTGGACCGACCCGATGCAGGTCTTCCAGTTCGTGCTCAGCATCATGGGTCTGTCCATGGACCACGTCTTCGAGCTCTTGAAGAAGCGGTTCGACAAGGTGGCGGTCGATAAGCTGAAGGTGTTCTGGCGCCGTTTCGTCAAGGTGGTCGACTGGGTGCGCAACGCCATCGACACCTCCAAGTCTCCGGCCGAGAACACCAAGGGCATCATCCAGCAGGCCAAGGGATTCGGGACAGACATCCTCACAGGCATCGCCGAGTGGATCGCCGCCAGGGTGGCGACTGAGATTGCGATTATGGCCGCCGCGGCGGCGGCGTCTGGCGGATTGTCGGAGGTCGTCGATGTCCTACGGCGCGTCTACAAGGCGATCGTCTCGGCGGTGCGCTGGGCCCGTCAGATCCTGGAGATGGCCGAGCGGGTGCTGGACGGCGCCCTGGAGGTCGCCAACGGCGCCATCGACGCGGCCGGGGCGCGCTTTGAAGGCGCCATGCACAAGGCCATGCCGGTGGTGATCTGCTTCCTCGCCGACCAGGTCGGCCTGGGCGGCGTCGGCCAGAAGATCCGCGACATCATCGAGGCGATCCGGGCGCGGGTGGACGCCGCGATCCTGTGGTTGATCGACGCCATCAAGGCGATGATTCAGGGGCTGGTGAACCTGGTGGCCTCCGGCGTGCAGGCCCTACTGAAGTGGTGGAAGCTCTCGGCCTCCATCCCTGTGAAGGATGGCGAGCCGCACGACCTGACCTTCAGCGACGACGCCAGCGATCCGGTCCTGGGCATCCACTCCGACTGGAAGGATCTGTCGACCTTCGTCGCCGAAGCCAAGGCGGGAAGTCCCACCTCGGCCCAGGCCGTGGCTATCGCCGCCATAGAGGCCGGCATGACCGATGTCGGCGCCAAGAAGCTGATCGCCAAGGCGGCGACCACGATCCTGGAAGGCCAACCTAACGACACCGCGAAGGAAGCCGCACAGAAGCGCCTCGATGACGCGCTGTCGGCCATGCAGAAGCGCATGGACGGCATGACGCCGCACATCGCCGTCCTCCTGGGCACGGGACCGGTCGGCTCAGAGAAAAACCCTATCGAGATCGAATACCCCAAGCGTCGCGCCGACGCCTATGCGCCGCTCTATATCGGGCCGAAGTCGGCGACCCGCATTGAACAGAGCGAGATGGCCGCTGGCGACACGGCCGCCATCTCAGCCAAGCTGACCAAGGCCGAGGACGCCGCCTGGGCCGCCGACGGCCGGCGCATCCGGCGTTACTTCCCCTGGAGCTCGCAGATGCTGCCTGACAGCAGCGGGACCTTAGGGATCACCGCCGACAACCAGATCGAGGTCGGCATGGCGCGCAAGTACAAGGAGGGTTCCACCCAAGGCGGCGGCAAGATCAACGCCGCGCTCGCCCCCTTCGGTTACCGTAGCCGCATTAACGGAGGCGAGGGCCTCGACGGCGACCACGTGGTCGAAATGCAGATCGGCGGGGTGAATGAGCTCAAGAACCTCTGGCCTCTGGGCTACAGCGAAAACCGCTCCTCTGGATCGCTGCTCAAGAACCAGGTCGACGCGGCCAAGGAGCGGATCAAGAAGCCCAAGACCGTGGTCAAGGCCGACAGCTTCTGGCTGATCATCAAGACGGTGAGGGCGGTATGACGCTCGTGTCCTGCATCATGCCGACGGCCAATCGGCGGGCCTACATGCCCCACGCCATCGACTACTTCCTGAGGCAGGACCACGCCGAGCGCGAGCTGGTGATCCTCGACGATGGCGAGGACGCGGTCGCCGACCTGATCCCAGCCGACCCGCGCATCCGCTACCTGCGCGAGACCCGGCGGCGCACCACCGGCGCCAAGCGCAACGCCTGCGTCGAGGCCGCTCGCGGCGAGGTGATCATCCACTGGGACGACGACGACTGGTACGCCGCCGACCGCATCAGCCGCCAGCTGGCCGCTCTGGAGGGCGCGGACGCCGACCTCTGCGGGATGGAGAGCCTTCTGTTTTTCGATCCCATGGCCGAGAAAGCCTGGCTCTATCGCTATCCCGGCCGCGACGCCGCCTGGGTCTGCGGCGTCTCCATGGCCTACCGCCGTGCGCTCTGGGCCCGGAACCCCTTCCCACACCTACAGGTCGGCGAGGATTCCCACTTCATCTGGAACGCCCGCGATGTGAAGGCGGTGCGCATGGGCGAGTCAGGCCTGATCGCCGCCATGGTCCATGGCGCCAACACCAGCCCCCGACGAACAGAGGGCTCGGCGTGGTCGCCGCGCGGGATCGGCGAAATCCAGGCCCTGATCGGCGAGGACTGGACGCGATACTCTGGAGCATCGCCGGCGCCGACGCCGGCGCCGGCTGTCGCCATCGCCCACCGCCAAATCTTGATCGGCGTCCATGGCGCCGAGGACGCGATCGAACTGGCGACAACCCTTCGCGCCCTTCGTGACCACAATGACGCCACCGCAGACGTGACCGTGCTTGGCGCTTCGACCGCAGAACAGGCCACGGCCCAGGCCTTCGGTGCGACCTTCGTCCATGCCCCAGACAAGGGTGGCGCGGCAGCCTTCAACCGCCTCGCCCAAACGCAGAGAGCCGCGGTCCTGATCCTCCTGGAGGGTGGCGCCCGGCCTGGGCCAGGATGGCTCTCGCGCCTGTTGGCCGCCTTCGACGATCCGGCCGTAGGCCTCGCCGGCCCCTCGACCAATCGCCACTGGACCGACCAAGGCGCCTTCGCCGGTCTAGCCGACAACGCCTTGCAGCAGGTACGCGCCGCCCAGATCGCCGCCAGCCGCTTCGCGGGCGAGATCACGCCGGCCGGCCCGCTCCACGGCCTGGGGGCCTTTTGCTACGCGGTCCGGCGGGAGGTGATCGAGGCGATCGGCGCGGCCGACGAAGGCTTCGGCGGCGGGCCGTGCTGGGAGATGGAGTATTCCGCCCGCGCCGCCCGCGCCGGTTTTCGAGCGGTTTGGGCCGGCGCGTCCTACGTCCACCGCGCCGCCGCGACGCCCGCACGGCAGGAGGTCGAGCGCCTTAGCTTCCAGGCCGCGCGCGAACGCTACCAGGACCGGCTCTGCGGCCTGCGCCTGAGCGGCGACCGCACCGACTACGCCGACCACTGCCGCGGCGACGACTGCCCGCACTTCGCCCCGGCCGACCACATCGAGATCCATCGCGGTTTCGACGCCCTCACGGTGGCCTCCCGCGCGTCGCCCGTTCCACGCCCCACGGAGCCCCTGGTCTCCTGTGTCATGCCCACTGGAAACCGGCGCGATTGGGCGCTCCAGTCGATCCGCTATTTCGAGCGCCAGACCTGGACGAACCGCGAGTTGATCATCGTCGACGACGGCCGTGAGCCGCTGGACGCCGACCTGCCCTGCGATCCGCGCATCCGCTATGTCCGCAGCGAGCGGGTCCTGAGCATAGGCGCCAAGCGCAACCTCGCCTGCGACATGGCGCGCGGGGACTACATCGTCCTGTGGGACGACGATGATTGGCATGGGCTCGAACGCATCGCTCGCCAGCTAGCGCCGATCCGCGCTGGCCGGGCCCAGATCACGGCGCTGCGCCACGCCCCCTTCCTGGAAGTGGCGACGGGCTCATGGTGGCGTTGCGCCGCCGATTTCCATCGGCGGATCTTCCTGTTGGATGTCATGGGTGGGACTCAGGCGTTTCCGCGTGCACTGTTCGCCGGCGGTTGTCGCTTCCCGGATTCATCAATGGCCGAGGACGCGGCCTTCCTGCGCGCGGCGGTCCACAGCGGCGCGCGGCTGGAACCGATCGATGCGGAAGACCTCTACGTCTACGTCCGCCATGGGGCGAATACCTGGCGGTTCACCATGAGCCAGGGCCTGACGGGCGGTTGGGCCGAGCGCGCGGCGCCAAAGGCGATCGGCCCGGATCTCGCCTTCTACATGCCGCGCGTTCAGCGCCCGGCGTAGAGCTCGGGCGCGAAGGCGCGGCCGGTCGGGCGATGGATGCGCGCCCAGGCGGCGGCCTCGCCGCGACGGCGGACATTCAGCTTCTCCAGCACGCGGTGAACGTGGTTCTTCACCGTTGGCAGGCCGATCTTCAGCGACCGGGCGATCTCCTTATTCGACAGGCCGCGGTCGATCAGGTCGACGATGTCCCGCTCGCGCGGAGTCAGGCTTGGCGCATCGATCGGTTCGCCCGCATCGCGGGAAAGAGTCGCGACTCGCTCGAACAGGCGTGCGGCGAGGCGGTCAGAGCAGGTCACTTCGCCACGCAGGCAGCGCTGGGCCGCGGCGACCACGTCGTCGATCGAACCCTCTCGGGTGACGTAGCCGGCGACGCCCGCCTCGACATAGGCCAGTTGCTCGTTCTCATCTTCGGAGACACAGACGGCGACCACCTTGACGTGTGGCGCCTCCAGTTTCAGGCGGCGGAGCAAGCGCAGGCCGGCCTCCATCGTCGCGTCGAGCAGCAGAATGGCCACCTGGCCGGCCGCGATCGAAGCCAGATCCGCCTCGGCCGGCGGGGCGGCGCCCAGCACCGTCAACGCAGGGGTGCGGCCAAGGCTGGCGCTCAGGCCCTCGCGATAGAGCCGCACATCACTGAGAATGAAGACGCCCGGCGCCGGTGCGGAGAAGCCGCGCGCTTCCGCGAGCGCCGCCGCGCGTTTGAAGTCTTGTTCCATGCTCGCCCGTCCCGACCGATGGATGCGCAGCATGAAAATCACACTAGCCCGGGCGAAACAGTGTCAAAGCGCACACAGCCTCGCTCCCCGCGGCCAAGCGGCTTCACATTCGCTTGTGATTCGCAATGAGGCGTTCACCAGGCCTGATGCGCGCAAACCAGACCGTCGCCGAGCAGGCGGTCGAGCGCTCGGAAATCGCTGGCCGGATCGTCGTCGGTCCAGTCGGCGACAGCGGCGACCGCCTGGGCGGCGTCAAACCGCCGGCCGTCGGCGGCGTAGAGGTAAGGGTAGCATCCCGCCAGTTCTTCGAGGCAGGCGCCGATCAGAGCCGCGCGCCGGGCCGGGGCCGGGGCGTGAAAGGAAATGCAGGCCGTCGGCGCGCCGAATTCGGCGAGCCTGCGCCAACGGCCGGGGATCAGGTCATATTCACCGCCCTCGACGTCCATTTTGATGAACCCGGCGGGCTCTCCTTCCAGCCCGGCCAGGAAGTCCTCCAGCCGCACGCCCGACGCCTCGCGGCTGGGTTGGTCAACACCGTCGCCGGCCGGGGTGATGCCGGACATGCTGTCGCCGAAGCGGCTGTTCGCGTCGAAGTACATGCCGCCTGCGAAAAGGCGAAGCACGCCAGGCTCGGGGGCGATGCACACCGCGTGAACGGACACCTTTGCGGCCAGGCCCGGATTTGCGGCGAGGTTGGCGGCCAGTTCCGCCCGCGCGACGGGGTCCGGCTCAATGGCGTGAACCACGGGGCAAAAGTTCGCGGCGTAGAGGGTCGTGGGACCAATCCAGGCGCCGATGTCGACGCAGGCGCGGGACCGATCGAGAAAGCGGTGGAAGATGCGGAAGGTCTGCGGTTCCCAATCTCCGGCGTTCACGCGGTCCCAATAGGGTCGGCGCTCAGCGCTCGCGCAGGTGCGGAATCTTGCGCTCGCGACCTCGACGTCCTGCAGATCCATAGGCGTTTCCCAGGCAGAGCCTGACCATGGAGACCGCAGGCGGCGGGCGCAAGGTGCGACGCCTCGCCTCCGGCGGGCTAATCGACGGCCGCCTTGCCGGCGCCAGATATCTCCGGGACGTAAAGGCCCGAGCCGACGCCCACGACGCCGCTCGCCAGACTGCGGCCAATGTCGCGGCGAACGCCGAAGCGCGCGCAGGGGTCGGGATCGGCGATCTTGCGAACCTTGCGGGCTTCGCTGGCGAAGGCGTCGCCGACCGCATCGCCATAGGGCTCGGCCAGTTGCAGGGCGTCACCGACGCGCGACATCGACGGGTTCACCGAAGAGACGACTTCGGCGGTCCGCGACCAGCGCAGCGCCGCGATTTGCTCGCCGCCCGGCGCCAGCAACTCAGTCTCCGCTGCCAGGCCGCCGGTGGTGGTTGGCGTCCGGACATTCAGGATCGGCGCCGGAATGAAGAAGCCGGCGGCCGCGCTGACCGCTGAACCGAACCGGCCCGTCGGGGTGATCCGCACAATGGCGGTTCGGACAAGGCCCGCATCCGGCGCTGGCGCGGCCAGGACGTCGAAACGCTCGCTGATCTCGAAGCAGACCTGCCGGTCAACTTCGGCGCGCACCTTCTCCTGGTCCTGAGCGGACAGCCTTGAGGGAGTCTGAAGCGCGAGGACGGCCGGCTGAATATACACAGCCGTAAGGTTGTCAGAGGCCGCGTCGTCGCGGCGTTGCGCGCGCGCCGCGCCCATTGGCGCCTGGGCCGAACCCACCGTGTCGTAGCGAGACAGATATCCAGACGGCTTCGGCACGCTCTGGCAGGCGTTCAAGCCCAGGCACGTCAAGACCAGACCGGCTAGTCCGCTTGCCTGTCGGTGGATTCTCATCTGCTCGACCTCCGCCTGCTCTTTGAACGCTTTGGCGGCTGCGGCCGACTGTCAGCGACGTCCCACCAGACCCATACGCTTGGCGATGATCTCGCGCTGAATTTCGTTGGTCCCCTCGCCGATGCTATAAAGCCTGGCGTTGCGCCACTGCATTGAGCACGCCCTTGTCCCGCAAGAGGTTCGCCCCGTAGCGCGCTTTCAGCCCGTCGATCCAGGCGGCGAGGCCGGCCCAGGTCATCGGCGATTCCACGCGATAGGCTTGGAAGCCGATGTCATCGGCGCGGCGGCGGTGGAGATCCGCCAGCGTCTCGGGCGGCGGATCACAGCCCGACGATCTGACGCTTGGCGGAGAATTTTTGGAAAGGGCCGCAGCTTGACCGCACACGCGATCATCCCACCTCTAGAGGCCACGACCTATGTAACGATCTAAAAGGAACGGCCCTTTGAACAGTAACTTCTTGGTGGCCGCCGCGGCCGTCATCGCCCTCTCCGGATGCGGCAAGCCCGCCGAGAAGGCCGCCGCGCCCCCAGCGACGGCCGCCGAGACCGTGAACCTCACCATCCCCGCTGGGGTCTACAAGCTCGATCCAAACCACGCCTACCTGCAGTGGTCGGTTCCGCACATGGGCCTCTCGACCTATCGCGCGAAGTTCACCAGGTACGACGCGACGGTGACCCTGGACCCCGCCAACCTTGAGGCTTCAAAGGTCTCAGTGACCATCGACCCCCTGTCGATCCGCACCGACTACCCGGCCGACTACAAGGCCACCCATGCCAAATCGGGCTATGCGACCTGGGACGAGGAATTGGGCAAGAGCGACCGTTTCGCCGCCGGCGCCAAGTTCCCGACCATCACCTTCAACTCCACCAAGGTTGAGCGCACGGGACCGTCGACCGCCAAGGTGACGGGCGACCTCACCTTCGCCGGCGTGACCAAGCCCGTGACCTTGGACGTCACCCTGGTCGGCCAGACCGCGACCCATCCCTTCACGAAGGGAGGCGCGTTCGGGGTCCATGCCGAAGGCGGCTTCAAGCGCACCGACTTCGGCCAGGCGGAGAGTCCCATGAACGACATCTCGATTTCATTCGACGCCGAGTTCCAGCAGGAACTGCCAGCCACCCCCGCCGCAGGCTAAAGCCCGATGGCCAGGACCGCCGCCTCGTCGCGCTATTCGGCCGTCGCGATCATCTTGCACTGGCTGATCGCCGCGGCGGTTCTCTCCATGCTGCCCATGGGTTGGTGGATGGCTGACGCCATCTCCGACCCGGCGCGGCAGCAGACCGCCTTCAAGGCCTACCAACTCCACAAGTCGATCGGCTTCACGATCCTGGGGCTCACCCTGCTGCGGCTGGCGTGGCGGATCAGCCATCCGACGCCGCCGCTTTCCGCCGACATGCCGGTCTGGGAACGGTTCGGCGCGCGCGCCACCCACTGGGCCTTTTACGCCCTGCTTCTAGCCCTGCCGATCACCGGCTGGGCCTATGTTTCCAGCGGCTGGGCCGTCAGCACCGACAAGCCGCTGAACGTCGCCACCGTCTGGTTCGGCCTCATTCAGGTGCCGCACCTGAGCTTCGTCGCCGACCAGCCGGCCGAGATGCGAAGGCTGGGCGCCTACAGCGCCATGGGCGCCCACGCAACGCTCGCCCTCGGGGCCGCGGGCCTGATCGCCCTGCATGTGGCCGCCGCGCTTAAGCACCAATTCCATAATCGCGACAATGTGCTGCCATCGATGGTCCCCTGGCTAGAACTCAAGGACGAGGGCCCGGCCGCCTCAGGCGGCCGCCTGGCGATGGCCGCGGGCGTCGGCGCGATCGCCGTCCTGCTGTTCGCCGGCGGGATGCTGGCCAGTCCGCCGGCCGGCGGCGCGCCCCGGGCCGAGGCGGCGCAGGCCGCGCCGACTGCGCCTGCCGAACCCATCGTTCCGGGAACCGCCAAGGCCTGGACGGTCGACCGCGCCGGCTCAGCGATCACCTTCTCCGGGACCCACGCCGGGGCAGCCTTCAACGGCCGGTTCGATGACTGGGAGGGCCACATCTGGTTCGACCCAGACAATCTCTCCGGATCGAAAGCCGTGGTCCTGGTGCGTACGGCTTCGGCTCGCACCGGCGATGCGACCCAGGAAGGCTCTCTGGTCGAAACGGAATGGCTCAATCCCAAGGCCTTTCCCATCGCCCGCTTCGAAACGCAGAGCTTCCGCAGCCTTGGCGGCGATCATTACGAAGCGACCGGAACCCTGCGCGTGAAGGCCCGGACCGTTCCGGTGGTCCTGCCTTTCATCCTGACCCTGACGGACGGACAGGCCAAGGTGACCGGCGCGCTGGAGCTCGACCGCATGGCTCTGGATCTCGGCCTCTACTCTGACCCCAGCGCCGATTGGGTATCCAAGATGATCGGCCTCGAGATTTCGGTCACCGCGCACTAGGCGATCCCCTGGCGCCGCAGGACCGCCGTTACGAAGTCAGACCAGCAGGCGAAGCACAACCGCTCGTCTCCAATACGCCATAGGCGCTCCGCTGACCTGGACCCTGAAGGGCGCGGGCGTTGGCCTGCGCGACGACCAGGCGTGTCTTGCTGTGCGATCGCCCGCGGGACCTACCCCTACGTCCGAGGCCGCGCCACGTCGCCGCCGCTACAACGCCACGGGCGAGCGGGATCGCGTCCTGCCGATCACCCTCGGGACGCTGATGTAGTTGACGGCGCCTTGCCCAAACGAAAACGGCCGCGCCCTGGTGGGCGCGGCCGCAGTCGTCAGCTGTGTTGGAGGCTTAGAACTGGGCCTCGAGCCGCACGCCGAAGGTGCGCGGCGAGCTGATGTTGGCCACGACCATGCCCGCGTAGTTCGGGTTGGAGTCGGTGCCGGTGTAGACGAGCTCGTCCGAGAGGTTGCGGACGAAGGCGCCCACAGACCACTTGGCCGGATCGCGATAGGTCACGTTGACGTCCTGGGTGAAGTAGCCCTTGAGCTTCATCGCATCCAGGTAGGCCACGCCGCCCCAACGCAGGGTGGCGAACTGGGTGTTGATGCCCGCATCGATGGTCGCGCCGTTCTCCAGGAAGAAGGTGTGCGTATAGCCCACCGTGCCGGCCCAACGCGGGGTGCGGATCAACTGACGGCCCGAGCAGTCGACGTTCTGGAACGTCAGGCCGGGGACCGGCTGGACAGTCTGAGGGCTGACCGCGCAGGTGGAAGCTGCGGAGTTCACATTCACGCCGGTGTAGACGAACTTGCCGAAGTTGGCGTGGTTGTACTCCACGCCCGCATGGAAGACGTCGTTGGGCGTGAAGCGCCAGGTCACGTCGATGTCGCCGCCGTACATCTTGGCTTCACCGGCGTTGGTGTAGCCGTTGGTCGGCAGGCCAGCGCCCGACAGGAAGTTGAAGTTCTGCTGGCTGTCCTTGTAGGTCCAGTGGAACAGTTCCAGGTTCACCTGCAGGGCGTTGTCCAGGAAGCGGTTGCGCGAACCGATTTCCAGGGCGTTCAGCTTCTCAGGCCGGTAGAACGAGGCCTCGCCAGGCGCGCCGCCGAGGACGGAGGTGGCGTTGAAGCCGCCCGCCTTCTGGCCAAGCGCATAGGTGACGAACAGCATGTTGCGCTCGGTCAGGTCGTACTCCAGGCCGACCTTGCCGGTCGTCGCCGTGAAGTCCTTCTTGCCGATGAACACGTCGCGCGTGCGCGGATCCGGCTTCAGGTAGCAGAGACCCGAGTTCGGGCCGTTGCCAGCCGGGAACCAGGGCTGGCCGCCCAGCAGGCTGTACTGCAAGATCTTGCCGTCCACCGCCCGGTGATCCTTCGTATAGCGAAGGCCGCCGATCAGGCGCAGTTGGTCGGTGACGCTGAACGTCGCCTGGCCGAACAGGGCTTCGGCCTGGTTGCGGAAGATGTAGTAGGTCTCCGCGTTGCCGTTACGGATCGTGTAGGACATCACGCCGCCGGTGATGGCGCTCTGACGTTCGTCGAAGATGTAGAGACCGGCGACCCAGGTCAGGCGCTCCGACGAGTTGCCCAGGCGGGCTTCGAAGGACCGCATGTCGGACTTCTCAGGCCGACGGGCCGCGGAGTTGAACACGCCGCCCGGGAAGGTGACGTAGTCGTTGCGCACTTCGCGATAGGCCGGCAGCACGGTCAGGGTCGCAAAACCCAGGTCGTAGTCGAACTGCGCGGTCAGGTTGCTGAACTTGTTGTTCACGTGCGGAATGACGGTCCGGACACCCGGCTCGGTGGGGGTCAGGATCTGGCTGTTGCCGGGTCCGCACAGGCCTTGCGAGCCGATCGGGGTATAGACCGGGCCGTTGGCGCTGGCGCCGAGGGTGAAGCGGGTGTTGGGCGCGCAGTTGTTGTTGGCGACCGCCACCGCGTAATAG
>NZ_CVJQ01000004.1 GCF_001375595.1 Phenylobacterium immobile (ATCC 35973)
TCACCGACCCGGAAGGATGCCGCGGCCGATGGTCTGGCCCAGGGATCGATTGACGCGCTCGACGGCCAGCGCCCGGGCCTGCGCCGGGTAGCGCATCAAGGCGGCGCGTGCGGGGCCGCCGACCTCGCGGATGAACCGGGTTTCGTCCGGCAGGCGGGACGGAACCTGCAGCTCTTTTTGGCCGAGCGCCTGAGCAACCCTCAGGTCGTTGTAGGCGCGAGTGGCGCCCTCGATACGCTTGTCGATCCGCTTGATCTTGCGCTCCAGCGTGCGCCGCTGGCGGGCCACGTCGCCGGCACGTTCCAGCTGTGGGCCGCGCCGGCTGGCGACGTAGGTCTGGCCGGCGGGTGAGGCGATCCACGCTGCCCGAACCTGTATCGCGACCTCGGCCCGCTTCATCTCCCTGCGCGCCCTAGCGATGGCGTTCAGCTCGGCGTGTTTGGCCCAGATCATCCGCGCCGGATTGCGGATCCACTGCACCAGGGCGAGCCGTTTCTGCCGCACCTTTGTGACCCGCTGTTCGGTCTGCCGAAGCTGAAGTTTCGCGGCCGCCAGGTCGGCGCGGGCCGGCTGTAGAAGTTCGCGCTCCAGACCCCGCGCGCTGTCGATCTTGGGCAGGGTGAGCGCCGCGCGTTCTTCGGCCCACCGGTCCCGCTCAGTGACCATCCGCGCGCGCATCTGCTCAGCCTCGGTCGTTAGTTTCGCCACCGGGACCGCGATCACCGGCGCCTCTCTCACCAGCCGGTCGGCGGTCGCCTGGAAGTCGGTCCGAAGCTCCTTGCGCTTGGCGTTGTGGGCGTTGGTGTCGCGGTTCTGTTGACCGCGTTCCGAGACGATGTCCTTGCGTTCCAGCGCGCTCGCCGTCGGCCCCAGATGCACCCCTGGTTCGCGATCCGAACCCTGCTCCGAGAGCGACAGGTGCGAGACCTGCGGCGCGTCCGGACCAAGGTGCCGGCGCAGGTGTTCGTTCTGGACTTCCGCCCAGGCGGCGCGCCACTCACGGACAGCTTGAGGCGACCGCCAACTCTCCGACTTTCGACCAAATCCGTCGGCATTAAGCTCCCTCGTGGTCACCAGGATATGGGCGTGGAAATTGCGCTCATCACCTTCCTTGCCGGGACGGTGCATCGCCACGTCGGCGATCATTCCGCGCGCCACCAACTGCTCGGAGACGAAGGCCTCAACCAGGGCCCGCCGCTGGGCAAAATCCAGCTCATGCGGCAGCGAAACCAACAGCTCCCTGGCGGGCACGGCGTCCTTGCGATTCTCGGCGTCCTCGGCGGCGTTCCAAAGGGTTTGCCGGTCGCCGAAAGCCGCCGGCGCATCGGCCGGCGCCATGATCGCCGTGAACTCGATGTCGCCCTTCGCTCCGAAGTCGAACTCCATCGCCAGGCGCTCGTCGATGAGCCGGTCGCCGGAGCGATAGGCAGCGGCCGCCACGGCGGAGCGCCCGGCCGACCTCTGAATGGTTTGAACCTCTAGTCGGTACTGGGCCATGCGCCCTCCCCTGGCTGCGCCGTCACCTGGGCCCCTGCCGGGATCGCTAAGGGCTGCGCCCTTGGCTCAAGGCTTCGCATCGATCGATGCGAGAAAGGGCCTTGAGGGTGTCGGGCGAGGCCTGACCGCACGGTTGGTGGGCGCAGCACATCCAACCGGTAACTGCGCCCTTGGACCGAATTTGAATTTTCGCCGCCGTAGACCAGGTCGCACTTTTGTGGAAGCATTACGCCGTTTCGTGCTTTTTCACTATTGAAAGGCCGCACCATGGCCAAGGTCGACAAGCGCCGACGGAACGCTCGTCCGTCAAAGTACAAGCCCCGCTCCCCCGCCCAGCTCGCCCGCAAACGCGAGCTCTGGGCGGCCCGGTCAAGCGACCGCGAACGGGCAAAACGGACCGATGAAGAAGCCGCCCTCCTCGAGCGGCTGGCGGAGCTGGAGTCGGCGCTGCGAGAGGCGGGCCAGGACGGAATCCATAAGCAGCGGCACGTCACCCCGCTTGAAGATATCGAGGATGACGCCAAGCGTTTCCACGTGCTGAAAGCGCGCGTCGAACGCCTTGAAGCCCTGTGGTCGATCAACAAGCGCAGACGCGAAACACGCGGCAAAATCATCATTGGCGGCGCCCTGCTGGCCGAAGCCGGAGACGCGCATTTCGCGGGCGACGACGAGCTTCTGGCGCGCCTGGTCGACATCCTCGACCGGCGTGTTGAGCGGGTGCGCGATCGCCTGACCGTGCGCGAACTCCTAGGCAATGTGCCTCTGCCCTTGCGCCCGGGCGGCGACCTGGATGAGGACGCGCAATCGGCTCTGCAGGCCGCCGGCGAGCCTCTGCCGGACTTCGACCTGATGGCCGAATCCGCCCTCGCTCGGGAAGAGGGCGACGGCCTGCTGCCGAGCGAAGTCGACCCTGATTATGCCGATCTCGACCAAGCTTGGCGTGCGGCCTGATCATGGCTCTGCTCCGGCCGCCAGGCCCGGGCCGACCACAAAGATCGAGCGGCCCGGATCGGCGACTTTTGTCGCGCGCATAGCCCCCTGCCCTGCCCCTTCCGGAGCTAGACCGGAAGCCGAGCCGGCGTCCTGCGCGGCACGATTGTCGCCGACGAAGATGGCCCCGCCGGCGGCCTGCCAGGCCACTTCGGGCGAAGTTCCACGAGGGGCGGAAGAGGGTTTGGCGGAGCGCGGCCCCCTCCCCCCGGTCGAGCGCACATCCACGTAGAAGCTATGGGCGCCGATCACGGCGGAAGGCCCTGTCCCACCGAAGTTTACGAGGCCCTCGGAGACCTCGCCGCGGGTCGCCCGGTCCGCCACGATTTGCGGGTTCTGGAAGAAGCGCGCCCCGTTGGTGAGATCAGGTAGGCGACCCTCAAGAGCGAGATTGATAATGGTCTCGATCCGCGCCCGCTGCGCGACTGTGGAGGCCGGCAGGCGACGCCAGTCGCCGCCGACCCGCATCACCGGCTCGAACTGGCCTCGGGCATTGACCACGGCCTCGACCGTGCCGCCCCATCGCCCATCCTGGACCCGGTTGAGGATCGTGTAGACGACGGCGGCCAGGCCGCTGTCGCCCTGATTACCGGCCTCGGCGAAGGCGACCCGGGTAATCGCTTCGCGCGCGTCCGAGCCGGCCACGAGGGGAGCAAGACCGCTCCGCGTCAAAGGCGGCGCCATCACCGCCGAGGGGGGCGCGGGAGGCGGGCAATTGACGCCCGCGGGCAAAGGTTGGGCGCTCTGGCCGCGCGCGAGCAGCAGGCACAATCCCGCCAGGGCAGCAGGGTCCATCAACGGTCTCCAGTGTGGGAAAGCGACAGGGTCACCGGCCGGAACACGCCGACGATTTCGGCGCGGTTCACCGGGCCGAAGTATCGGCTGTCCAAGCTGTTGGGGATGCGGTCGGAGAAGACGAACACTTCGCCGTCGTGGAGCCGGCGGCAGCCGTTCCAACGCGGCAAGACAGCGCCGCGCCGGTCCGTGTTCAGAATCGGGGCGCGCACCTGTCCATTGATCACTAACCGGCCGTCGACCGTGCAGACTTGGTCGCCGGACACGGCGGCGACGGACTTCAAAACCGGCACCCGGCGCAGGTAGTTCATATGCCCGTCCGCGTAGGGAAAAGCGGCCGCTGGCGCGGGAAAGGCGACCAGCGCGCCGACCCTCACCGGCTCGGCCTGCCGCAGATAGAGCCCCTCCGGCTCACTGGCCGTTCGGTTCCACAACAGCAGCGGACGAGCGCCCCCGGCCGTGGCCATCGACAGTGCGCTGATGAGCGCGGCCCCGCCGCCCAGGACGCAGGCCAACGGCGTCCAACGCGGGGCTGTAGGAGTGAGAAACATCAGATGGGACCGGCGCAGCCAAAACGAGCCGAAGGCTCGGCAGGGCTTGCGGCCACGATGTGGCTCATGCCCGGCGATTGTGGGCTTGGGATCGCCGCGCACCACACCTTCCGGTCATTGTAGCCGCTTGGCCATGGCAAGTTGCCCATGGGCAACCCCGGTCATCTCCAGCCTATGGTCCGCCGCCCAAAGCCCTCCAGCGGCCAACGGGCTCTTGCATGGATTTTCAACGAGATTTCATGCAAAGAGGATCGAAGGCCGGGATCGGGGCTATGACCAAGTTCGAGCAGTTCAAAGCCAAGCTTACGCCCGGGCAAACCTATCGGCGGGCGGACCTGGCCCAATGGTCGACGGCGGTTGATCGTCACCTGAAGGAGGCCGTGCAGGCCGGCGTGCTGGCCAAGCTGTCTGGCGGCCTCTACTACGCGCCCAAACTGACCGCGTTTGGGGCGGCGCCGCCGGAGGACGCGATCCTGGTGTCGACCTTCCTCAAGGGCGCACCGTTCCTGTTGGCCTCACCCAACGCCTACAATTCGCTAGGGGTCGGCACGACCCAGCTGCACAACATGACCGTGGTCTATAACCACAAGCGCCACGGCACGTTCGCGCTCGGCAGCCGCAGCTACGAGTTTCGGATGAAGCCCGCCTTCCCGAAGACGCTCTCACTTGAGTTTCTGCTGGTGGACCTGGTTAACAACCTCGATCAACTGGGCGAGGACGCCGAAGACATGCTGAAGCGCGTCAAGGCGCGCCTGGTGGCCACTGACCGAGCACGGGTAAAGAAGGCCTCGCAGTCCTACGGTTCCGAGCGGACCAAGAAGTTCTTCAACCGGACCCTTGCCGAGATCGACCCCGAGCGACAGGACAGCGAACCCACGACCCGCCCATAGCCGCCGGGAGGGTCAGTCTGATATCGGTTGGCATATCAGAATGGGTCATCGATGTAGGTTAAGACATCACCCGCTCGACAAACCCTCACCCCAATGATATCGCATTCAATATCCTATAGGTGCGTTGATGCAGAATAAGCAATCAAGGAGCCCGGCCTTGTCCGCCTTAGGTGACGTCGTGCGCCAGGCCCGGCAGGCAAAAGGCTGGAGCCAGCGCGAACTCAGCGCGCGCACCCACATGCCCCAGGCGCAGATCTCCCGCATCGAAAACGCTGACGTGGATCCTCAGGTGTCCACCCTGATCGAACTGGCCCGTGCCCTCGAGCTCGAACTGCAGCTCATCCCGAAGTCGGCCTTAACGGCGGTTGAGGCGACCGTGCGATCGACCGAGGCGCGGTCTGACGAGCGCGCGTCCCAAAACCTCATGGCTGAACTGCTGCGCGCTGCCGAGCAGGCCCATGCCATGGCGCCCGATCGCGAAGACATCGCCTCGTTGCTGTCGAGCCTGCGTGATCTTCAGCCGCTGACGCCTGCCCTGCGCGCGCGGGCCCTGATCGGCGATCTCAAGAGCGTGCAGATCCTGCTGCATGGCTTCCTGACCTATCCACCCGCCGAGCGCCCGAGCCACGCTCAGCCGATCCGCGACGCGGCGCAAAGGCTCAAGGACTTGAGAAACATGCTGGTGCATGCCCCGGCAGGCGAACGGCCGGCCTACAGCCTGGATGATGAGGACTGACGATGGCGGCGGATGCATTGGAAGTTCTGCTCGGCGACCGAAGGATCGGCCTGATCACTGCACTTGGCGGGGATCAGTCGATCTTTGCTTTCGGCGACGCCTACGCCGAGGACCTAGACCGGCCGACGCTTAGCCTGTCGTTCAAGGGGGATCGCGGCGGCCTGCTGAGGGACCACAGGCCGACCCAGACACGGCTCATGCCGTTCTTTTCCAACCTCCTGCCTGAAGGCCCGCTGCGCGACTACCTCGCCAAGCGCGCCGGCGTGAAGCCGATGCGGGAATATCCGTTGTTGGAGACCCTGGGCCTGGACCTGCCCGGCGCCATCACCGTGCGGCCGAGGGGCAGCGGCGAAATCGACGACGGCGACGCAGCCGAAGACGACCAGCCGGTCGATAGCGGCGCCGGGACACAGGAAGCGGCCTTGCGCTTCTCGCTGGCCGGCGTGCAGCTGAAATTCTCGGCTGTCCAAAAGGCTCAGGGCGGTCTGACGATTCCGGCGAGCGGCCGCGGCGGCGACTGGATCGTAAAGCTGCCGTCGATGCGGTTTCCCGCCGTGGCGGCCAATGAATTTTCAATGATGCGCCTGGCGCGCGCCATGGGCATGGATATCCCCGACGTCGAGCTCTTGCCGCTAGACCAAATCGAGGGTCTGCCCGAGGGCCTCGGCAAATTCGAGGAGGATGCCTTCGCCATCCGCCGCTTCGACCGCCCCCTCAAAGGACCCCCGGTCCACATCGAGGACTTCGCCCAGGTCTTCGGCGTCTATCCGGCGGAGAAGTACGACAAGGGCTCCTACCGCAACATCGCCAAGGTGCTCTGGTTGGAAACGGGCGAGGCCGGGGTGAGCGAGTTCATCCGCCGTCTGGTGTTCAACGCCCTGATCGGCAACGCCGACATGCACCTGAAGAACTGGTCGCTGATCTATCCGGATGGACGCACGCCCAAGCTGGCCCCGGGCTACGACTTCCTATCGACGACCCTCTACCTTCCTGATGAGAACGCGGCGTTGAAGTTCGCCCGGACGAAGAAAGTCGCCGAACTGACCCTTGGCGAGCTGATCTATATGGCCGCCAAGGCCGGCATCCCCGAAGCCTTGGCAAAGGACACGACGACGGAGGCTGTCGACCGGTTCCACCAGGTCTGGGGCCAGGAGCGCGCTCACCTGCCGATCTCCGGCAAATTGGAGACGGAGATCAATCGGCTGCTTACCGTCATCCCACTGGCTATGGGCCGCTAACGCTTCTGGCGTCAGCGTCCATACCGGCCCGGCAGGCCCCTCCCCGCTTACGCACCGACGCGCTGCCTGTGTGGCGACCACGACAGAACTGAGGGCCCAACGGGCAAAATTGCGACGGTGCAATTTCAGGCCGAGGCGGTCACTGATACCCCGATGGATCTCCGAAGTTGCCAATTGGCAACTTGCGTCTTGAGGGCTCGGAATCGCGCCGAAATCACCTTGTTGCCAATTGGCAACTTCAGGCCTTCGGACGCAGCCTTTGCAGCTCGCGCTGGAAGGCTGACTGGAAATCCGCATTGCTTGCGTCGGCATCGAGCGCCAGTTCCAGCACCACCTTCTTCGAACCCTTGCGGACCAGGGTGAAGAGGGCTGCGCCGCTGTCGCTGGAAACGACAGTGGCGCGACTGGCCGCCTTGGCGGCCGGCTTGCGGCTTGCGACCGCCTTTAGGGCGCTGATGACCTTAGGAGGCTCCAGCATCGCCTTACCCGCCGCCCTGCAGGCCGCCTGTTGAGCGGCCAGCCGCTTCGCTTCGGCCATCACCTTTGGTCGCGAGTCGTCGTCGGCGAGCAGAGGCTTGATTTCGCGCGCGTGGTTCTCACGCAGGAGGCGGATATCCCCGAAGGCTTCCACGACGTCGGTCGGGAGCTTGCCGAGGTCTAGAAAGCGCGACAGCCACGCCCTTGGGACTTCAAGACGTTCGGCCATCCGTTGGGCGACGCCGCCGTAGAAGGTCTCGACGGCGTGTCGATAGTCGAGCGCGCGCTCATAGTCGCTGATGTCCTTACGCGACCGGTTCTCGACGTCGGCCAGGCGGAAGGCCTGCTCGTCGGTGAGCTCGCGCTCCTCGATCAGATAGCGGATCTCGCGATGCTCAATATTGCGCAGGTAGCTGACCGACCAATGCCGCCGCGCGCCGCTGATGACCTCGTATTCGAAGGCCGGGTCGTCGTCGACCCGCCGCACGATCGCGGGAAATTCCTGCTCGCCCTGGGCACGCAGGCTCTCCAGCAGATCGGCGCAGGAGGCCTCGTTGAGCAAATCGTAGCGTCGATTGTGCCGGCTCCACATCCGGCAACGGGCCGGATCAACGAGCTTGAGGGTCTTTTCCTTGACGTCCCCGGACGTCACCCGCGCCAGCCCGGTCAGGCGGGTGCTCAGACGCTCCGTTGCGGGCGCGCCGCGTTCAACGGTCGGGGTTTCAGTGACCGGTGCCACCAAGCCCGCGAGGATCGAGCGGTTCTTGCCTGTTGTGGATGCCATGACCGCCCTCCCCTACCCTAGTCCAAGCCGACGAAGCTCCGACCGATGGCTCGGCCAGGCTTTGCGAATAAGCAGTTCGATCTCGCCGTTCAGGCGATCCAGATTGTTGCGGCAGCGCTCATAGGTCTTGGTCGTCGGACCGCTCAGCTCATAGACAGTGCGCAGCTGGACGTTGGCGTTGTCGATTTCGGCTGAGTCGAGCAGCGAGGCCGACAGCATGTCGGCGCCGAACACCGCTTCCATCATGTCCCGGATCTGCGTGTGGGCGCTCTTGCCCTCATCGACCTTGGTGGCGACGACGCGAAGGAAATGATAGCCGCGGGCGCCCAGATGGTTCTGCATCACCTCAAGCGTCTCGACGATCATCCGAAGGAAGTGCGCCGTCGAGGCGAAGTCGACGGTCGAGGGCGGCGTCGGGATCAGCAGCGCATTGGCGGCGCGCAGCACGGCCAGCGAAAGCATGCCCAGCGCTGGCGGCGGATCCAGTAGGACCACGTCGTAGTCCCCGGCCATACTTTCCACGCCGCGACGCAGACGGTCGAGTGCGTCCGGATTGCCGCGAAGCCGTGCCGCGGCCTCGTATTCGGCTTGGTATAACCCAAGGTTCGCAGGCACCAGATCGATGCCCGGCCAGGCGGTAGACCGCAGGGCATACTTCAGGTCCGGTTCGCCGCCGTGGCGGAAAAAG
This sequence comes from Phenylobacterium immobile (ATCC 35973), assembly GCF_001375595.1. Taxonomy (NCBI): domain Bacteria; kingdom Pseudomonadati; phylum Pseudomonadota; class Alphaproteobacteria; order Caulobacterales; family Caulobacteraceae; genus Phenylobacterium; species Phenylobacterium immobile. Next base: position 8,647 of record NZ_CVJQ01000004.1, read on the forward strand.
GGGAGGAGGGTCTCCTCGTCGTCGATGTCGATGTCCGGGTTGAAGCCGAAGATCGTCGTGGTGCTCGCCTGGCTGTCGCAGTCGATCACCGCCACCCGGTAGCCCTTCAGAGCCAGAAACTGGGCGATGTGGCAGGTCAGCGTGCTCTTGCCGACCCCGCCTTTGAAGTTCTGCACCGCCAGGACGATGGGCGGATCGTCGGGCCCACGCCGGGGGCGTGTGCCGAAGACGTCGCGCATGTGATTGACCTCGGACAGGCTGTAGCCTTCCCGGCGGCCGGTCGCGCTCAGGCGAGGGGCGGGGAGGCGTCCGTCGGCTTCGGCCTGCCGAATGGCTTCTGAAGTCCGCCCGACCATCTCGGCCGCCTTGGTGACCGTGAACCGCAGGTCGACGATCTTCTGCTCTCCCGGCGCAAACACCGTGGCGCGAAGGCGGGTGATGACGTCGTGCGCCCGGTCGCTGAGCGCCGACATGGCGGCAAGCAGGACGGGGCCGGAAGCGGTGCTTTCAGCTAGGGCTTGCTTCGCCATGGTCCGCCTCCTTTGCAAATATCCGACATCATGTCTGGAATTTGCCAAGTTTTCGGTCGGATACAATGAAGAAAGGGTTAACAGCGCGCCGAGCCTGAACCCTCTTGGTTCAAGGCGACGGCAAGCCAGCCTGTCCGCCACCCCCCGTTAGAAGATATCTTAGGGATAAGGTTAGACAGAGTTAGGCGCCGCAACCAAGTCGGAAAAGCCAGTCGCCACAAGGGGTTCTCAAATCGGTCGGTCACCGAAACCCCGAGGGGAGGGTCACCGATCCCCCGGCAATACGGTCATCGATCCCCCGTGGAAAAGGTCACCGATCCCCCGAGGGCGGAACCCTACGCTTTTCAAACATCGCATCGACCTGCAAGGCCCGAGCGTCCTCGCGCTCACGACGGGCCGAATCGGCGGCGAGTCGCTCGAGATCGGCCTTTATGGCGGCGCGCTCGGCGGCGTCGCGCCGCACGAAATGGATGGCCTGGGAATTGTCGGCGGTATTGACGAAGCTGAGGTCGTATTCCGGCAGATCGTTGGCGGTGACGATCCGCTTGAGCAGGTAGTTAAACTGTTTCAACGGGCTCTCGCTTCCGGTCTTGTCGTGCAGCACACTCACCCGACAGGTCCAGCCACCGGGCTGGTCGCCGGCGTGCTTGCGGGCGATGCGATAGATGGCCCGCTCGACCCCGCCGGCCAGTGCGAAGTAGTCCGGATGCAGGGTGAGCAGGGAACGATCCTTGATCACACCCTCATAGACCCAGTTGGACAGGGTCAGGCTGAGCCCCTTGGGCGCGCCGGTGACCGGATCCGATTCGAGCACCCACTCGTCGAGCCAGCCGAACTGCGCCTTGGTGTTGCGCCTCGAGCCGCGGATCGAGGTCTGGATGGTGGTGGCTTCGAGACGCTGCAGCGCCGCCTGCAGCTCCTTGTAGCCCTTGCCCCCGGTGTCGCGCTTGATCGCCTTCAACAGGTCATAGCTGGTGGTGTGCAGGGTGCGCGGCAGGTCGTTGACGCCCTGCTCGCGCATCTGGTTGATCCGCGAGGTCGCCCAGATGAGAATGTCGGCGTCCCAGATGGTGGCGATGCCGAAGGCCGGATTGGCGCTGACATGCACCCAGACCTCACCGTCGGGACTGGTGTATTCGATGGGCTTCAGCCGCTTGCGTTTGCTCAATGAGAAGAACGGCCGCTCCATCACCTCCCGCTGGTCTTTCAGCGGCAGGCTGCTCATCCGAGGGATGAAGAGATCGAACTCCTGTTGTCGAATCGCGCGCTTGGACATCTTGGGCGCCACCATGCTCATTTGTGAGGGGGAAGGGTAGGGGAGGCGGCTCTCAGAGACCGTCGAGAGCCGAAGTTGCCAATTGGCAACAAGCCCATTTGCTCACCTCCCACAGCCCTGCCTTTATGGGTCTTTGGCCTCCGGATTCCCCGGGTGTCCGAGGTCCTTCACCAGTACGGATTTGCCGGCGGACCGGCGCGTTCGGCTGGCCCTACAGGTCGTCAACATGCGTTGAATGGAACCTGCTCGCTGGGCCACCGAAGGGCCCCGCAGCGCCCAAGTTGCCAATTGGCAACAAGCGCGTCTGCCGAGCTGGGCAGCGCACAACCTACCGAGCCTTGCGGGCCCGCCCGGCGACCGGACGGGCCCTGCCGAAGGCTAGTCCTCGTCGGCCGTCTCCTGGCGATCCAGCGACTTCAGCTCGTGCTGCGGGGTAGCCACCACCACCTTGGAGAAGAAGCGCTCCTGGCCGCTCTGGTCGGTGTAGCGGTCGTGGCGGATCTCGCCTTCGACGAACACCTTGGAGCCCTTGGGAAGAGGACGGCCTTCCAGCCAGCCGACCGTGCCTTGGTTCCAGACCTCCACTTGGTGCCAGGTGGTGTAGTCCTTCCGATCGCCGTCCTTTTTGGTGTAGCGGTTGGTGGCGACCCGCAGCGTGGCGACCTTCTTGCCGCCCGAGACGGTGCGGATTTCAGCGTCGGCGCCGGTGAAGCCGATGAGTTGAACCTTGTTGAGCATCACGTTTCTCCAATCGACCGCCGGGAAGAGCCCCGGCGGCTCGCGGTCCCTGCCGCGATCACGCGACCTGCAGGGCCGGGCAAAGGGGCCGGGCCAAAGCCCGCGGGGTGTGGAAACCGGCCTGCACAGAGCGCAGCGGCGGAAGGCCGGAGGGTCCGCAACCCCGCGCCTCGCGCGCGAGGTCGGCTTTGACACGGATCCGCCCGGCCTAGGTTCGTGGGATTGATCGCGGGGGACCGCAGCCCGCCGGACGTTTGCTCGGGGTATTGGTGACCGGCCTCAACGGTGAACCGGCCTCACGCGCCAAGCATGTCTCCCAGTCACGAAGGCCAAGGCGTCGCTGCCGGCGTACACCTCCGTGGTCCAGACGGCGCTGCGGTCAGGGAATCCACGAGGAGGGCAGGGGGGTCTTGGCCCCAGGCGTTCGGCCCATGCTGGGCCCATTGAGCCAGGCGACAGTTCAGGGATCTGGCGCTATCGTGTCCGTGTGACCGAACACAACCCGCCAGATCCTGCGAACCAAGCCGACCGTCCGCCGGGGATCGTAAAGCTGGTTGCAAAGTCGCCCGCCGAAATCAGCCAGGGTGCGGGCCTAGGCCCCGTGTTGTCCCCCGAAGAGGCTCAGGCGCGCTTGGATGCCTACGCAACGCCGGCCCCAGGGTAACGACTAGCCGGATCGGTGCTGCCGGCCACGCCGACACTCAAAGCGCGTCCCAAAGCCGCCGCCCGCCGCGACGCGCATAGTCTTCGGTCAATCGATCCAGTTCGGCCGCAAGGTCAGCATCGCTGAGGCCCTGGTTTTCCAGACGCATGGTGTGGTCGATAGGGGCGAGCCGCGCTTCGGCGACGGCGCGCGCCCGGTCACGGACCATCGCGGCGAGCGGCCGGTTCGGCACGAGGACGTAGTGCAGGGTGCAGTCCAGCGCCTCGGCGGCCTTCTGCAGCCCGGCAAGGGTCAGGGTGCCCGCGACCTCGCCCTGCTCGAGCGCGACCACGGTCGAATGGCTCTTGCCCAGGCGCGCGCCGAACTGCCGGACAGTCAGGCCAAGGGCGTCGCGGATGGCGCGCACCCAGCCGCGCGGCGGGCGCGGTGACAGGGCCGCCAGGTCAAGGGCGGCAAACCGTTGGTCCAGGCGCCGGCGCGCGACGGCGGCGAGTTCAGTTCGGTTGGACATGATCAACCATCTCTATCCTCTATGGTCATATATAGTCGACCAGTACGTAAGGAAATGGATGATTGCAAACAACCACGCGGCGCCGGAGCGCCGCGTGGCCGCCGTCAATGGCGGGTCTTTAGATTGTCGTGCAGCAGGGTGTGGAAGTGGGCGATGGCCGCGGCCTCAAGCTCGAACGGCGTGGCGCTGCGCTCTTCCTGACGGTCCAGCTCCTCGGCGATCGCCAAGACGTCCCAGCACTCGGCGACCACGTACCAGCTGCCGGTGTCATAGAAGTCGTGGGCGTGTTGGAAAACCGCTTGCGCCATCGCCATCGTCGTCATTGTCGTCTCCCGCTTTGCTGCCGGATCGGCGGGCTCGTTCCCGCGATCTCGCGACCGGGAAGGGCGGGGAATAGGGCAGGGGACAGGGTCGGGGCCGATGGAAACCGGCCTGCAGCGCAGCGAAGGCCGTGAGGGTCCGTCGGCCCCGCCTCGCCTTGGCGAGGTCGCCTTGGCCCCTAACCGGCCCGCCCTAGGGTCGTGAGCTGGATCGCGGACGAGCCCGCTTCGGCGGCGCCGATCTGGGAGACGACTGTCGATGAAGCGTCTGGGAACACCGACACCCCTGGCGGCGGCCAACGTCAGACTTTTACGAAGCGCAAACCGACCTTCGCCTCCGAGCGTTGAGAACAGGCGTGCAGCGATGAGCGATATTCAGACCTTGGTTGCGAGACTCCAGTCGCTCGATCCCCATACCGATCCTGAGCTATGCAAGGCTTGCATGTTGGAGGCTGCCGAGGCCCTGGCGCGTGGCTCTACCGATCTGACAATCGGCCGCTTGGCGCGCGACGGCGCCCCAGAGACCCTTTCGCTCGGCGGAGTATGGTTTGATCGCCGCGAGACGACGGAAGCGCTGACCGTCCTGCTCGCCGAGGCGAGACAGTGGGGCGACTAGGCAGTCTCGGGCCCATGGTTCTTCCCGCTCGGGAAGTATTCGAAGATTTGTGAGCTCTAAACGCTCGTTTCTTCCCGAGCGGGAAGGCCGGCACGAACGGGATCTGCCCGCTCAGAATGTTGGCACGAAGCTTCCAGCTTCCCGCTCGGGAAGATTTGCCTTGCGCGCCGCCCAAAATTGCGAATATCATCCCGCTCGGGAAGATTGAAATGATCGCCACGGCAAAAGACTTCGGGACCACCCTCACGCGAGCGCGCAAGGCGTTAGGGCTCACCCAACGTGAACTCGCCCTGTCGATCGGCGTGGGCGAGNCCAGGATGCCGACCACGTTCTGGATGTCGGCGATCTCCATCGGTCCCTTGCGCACCTCGAACAGCGGATTCCAGCGCACCGTGTTGGGGTCGGTCGGGGCGAAGTAGAAGACGTGGCTGAACGTTTTCCGGTGATCGGCGGTGATGTGCCAAAGCTCGCCCTTGCGGTCATAGACGAAGGCGCTCTCCGGCCAGGCCACCAGTGTCGGGACGACATGGCCGGCCCCCTTCCCGCTCCGCGAGGCGCCGACGATGATCGCGTGCTCCGGGCCGCCATAGGTCAGGTAGCGGCCCTTGAACCGCCCCAGCACACGGCCCCGGATCTGCCCGCCTTGCCCGAAGAGTTTGGCGCGCGCGACGTCCGCCAGATCCGCCCAGGCGTCGCGACCAAAAGCCTTGGGCGCTCGCGCCGAACCGCGCGTCGCCAGCGCCACCAAAAGGATCGGCGCCAGGGCGACGGCGAGGCCCCCCAGGCCCGCCCCGTCGAACAGCCGCGGATAGCGCGGCTGCAGGGCCAGATACCACTCCACGAAGGCCCACGGCCGATAGAGGCGCACGGGACCGACATCGGCCCAACCCGACCCCAAGGCGGCGGCATAGTGCAGGCCATGCGCCGCCTGCTGGGTCGCCCAACTTAGGCCCAGCACGATCGCCAGGAGCGCGATCGGCAGCACCAGTGCGAGGCGTTGAGATGTGCTCATGCGGACCTCACCGACCCGGAAGGATGCCGCGGCCGATGGTCTGGCCCAGGGATCGATTGACGCGCTCGACGGCCAGCGCCCGGGCCTGCGCCGGGTAGCGCATNGGCGGGTCTTTAGATTGTCGTGCAGCAGGGTGTGGAAGTGGGCGATGGCCGCGGCCTCAAGCTCGAACGGCGTGGCGCTGCGCTCTTCCTGACGGTCCAGCTCCTCGGCGATCGCCAAGACGTCCCAGCACTCGGCGACCACGTACCAGCTGCCGGTGTCATAGAAGTCGTGGGCGTGTTGGAAAACCGCTTGCGCCATCGCCATCGTCGTCATTGTCGTCTCCCGCTTTGCTGCCGGATCGGCGGGCTCGTTCCCGCGATCTCGCGACCGGGAAGGGCGGGGAATAGGGCAGGGGACAGGGTCGGGGCCGATGGAAACCGGCCTGCAGCGCAGCGAAGGCCGTGAGGGTCCGTCGGCCCCGCCTCGCCTTGGCGAGGTCGCCTTGGCCCCTAACCGGCCCGCCCTAGGGTCGTGAGCTGGATCGCGGACGAGCCCGCTTCGGCGGCGCCGATCTGGGAGACGACTGTCGATGAAGCGTCTGGGAACACCGACACCCCTGGCGGCGGCCAACGTCAGACTTTTACGAAGCGCAAACCGACCTTCGCCTCCGAGCGTTGAGAACAGGCGTGCAGCGATGAGCGATATTCAGACCTTGGTTGCGAGACTCCAGTCGCTCGATCCCCATACCGATCCTGAGCTATGCAAGGCTTGCATGTTGGAGGCTGCCGAGGCCCTGGCGCGTGGCTCTACCGATCTGACAATCGGCCGCTTGGCGCGCGACGGCGCCCCAGAGACCCTTTCGCTCGGCGGAGTATGGTTTGATCGCCGCGAGACGACGGAAGCGCTGACCGTCCTGCTCGCCGAGGCGAGACAGTGGGGCGACTAGGCAGTCTCGGGCCCATGGTTCTTCCCGCTCGGGAAGTATTCGAAGATTTGTGAGCTCTAAACGCTCGTTTCTTCCCGAGCGGGAAGGCCGGCACGAACGGGATCTGCCCGCTCAGAATGTTGGCACGAAGCTTCCAGCTTCCCGCTCGGGAAGATTTGCCTTGCGCGCCGCCCAAAATTGCGAATATCATCCCGCTCGGGAAGATTGAAATGATCGCCACGGCAAAAGACTTCGGGACCACCCTCACGCGAGCGCGCAAGGCGTTAGGGCTCACCCAACGTGAACTCGCCCTGTCGATCGGCGTGGGCGAGCGCTTCATCGTCGAGCTCGAAGCCGGCAAGGCCACGGCTCAACTGGGAAAGGCGCTCGCCGCCGCCAAGGCCGCTGGCATGCACCTTACGGACTCGGCTGAATTCTAACGGAGGCACGCGCCATGGGCCTGCCCATCTATGCCGCCGACCAGCTTGTCGCCCAGATCGAGGCCGGCCCGGACGGTCCTTGGCTACAGTACGAGACGGCCTGGACCAGCGGGCGCGACAGCTTCCCGATCTCCCTGACCATGCCCATGGCCGAACCCAGGCATGGGCCGCAGGTCACCGTGCCCTGGTTGATGAACCTGCTGCCCGAAGGTGAGCCGTTGCGCGTGGTCACGCGCGCCCTTGGCATCGCCCAGGAAGACATCCTCGGTCTGATCGCCAATCTCGGCCGTGACCTGGCGGGCGCGCTCACCACGGGCGAGCCGCGGCGCGGCGATGCGCCGGCCTTGACGCCTTTGCCCGCCGACGCCCTGGAGCGGATCATCGAGGAGCTGCCGGCGCGGCCCTTCCTCGTTGGCGAAGAGGGCGTGTCGATGAGCCTTGCCGGCGCCCAGGAGAAGTTGCCCCTGGCGATGGTCGATGATGGCCTGGCCATTCCGGTCAATGGCGCGGCCTCGACCCACATTCTCAAGCCCGACAACCCGCGCCTGCCCGGCAGCGTCCAGAACGAAGCCCTGTGCATGGTGCTCGCCCGCCGCTGTGGCCTGGCGGTCGCACCGGTAACAACCGGGCGCGCCGGGGCCAGATCCTACCTGCTCGTCGAACGCTATGACCGCGCGGCTTCGGACGCCGGCGTTCGGCGCCTGCACCAGGAGGACTTCTGCCAGGCCTTGGGCAAGCCGCCGGCCGCCAAGTATCAGCACAACCATTCAGGGGTGAGGGGTCCATCGACCGCCGACATGTTTGGCCTTGTGCGCGAGCACATGACGGCGCGCGAAATCAACCAGCTGCTCGATGCGGTGATCTTCAACATCGCCATCGGCAACGTCGATTCCCACGCCAAGAACTACTCGGTGCTCTTGCAACCGCGACGCAGCGTGCTTGCGCCGCTCTATGACCTGATGACGGGCCTGACCTGGCCCAACATCACCCTCAACCACGCCCAGGACATCGGCGGCCAGCAGCGCGGCCGGCATATCTACGGCCGCCACTGGCGCCGCATGGCTGAGGCCGCAGGCCTGGCCGGGCCAGCCACCCTGCGCCGCGTGCAACAGCTGGCGGGCCGCATCGCGGCCGAGACGCAGCAAGCGGCCGCCGAGGTGGCGGCCATGCCGGCCGGCGGCCAGGGCGCCGAGGCCTTCGCCGCCGCTATCGCCGAACGCGCCTTGCTCGTGCAGGCCCATGCCGCCGAAGAGGGCGATCCCGGCGCCGACCCGGCGCCGGAAGCCGCCGAAGGCTCGAGCGCGTATCCGGGATAGATCCCGGCGCTAGAAAGGCATCCTTGCCCCCGTCCGCCCTAGGCCCGGGCGACAGGCACCTCGTCCAGGCGCGTCGTATAGCGCGGCGTCCGCCACTCGGCTTTCTGCGTCCAGCGCGTCCGGCCCGTGGTCGCCCCGATCACCACGCTGCCACGCCCAAACCGGCGGTTCGACGCGTCCAGCGCCGCCATCAGCCGCTCTGATCGCGCCGGATCCGTCGGCGCCAGCAGGGTTGCCTGCACCTGACCTGCGGGAACCAGGCCCTCGCAGAGGACGCCGGCCTTGCTGTAGCGATACCCGTCCCGCCAGGCCTGGCGCGCCGCCTGCCGCGCGCCGGCGACGAGCTCGGTGCTGTCGGCCGTGGCTTCCAGGAAGGTGACGGGGTGACTACACGAAAGTGACGTATCTGCACGGAAAGGGCGAACGGATAGCGAACGTCACGCGGCAAGTAGGGAGTTGACGGCGCGCAGCGGTCGCAAGGCGTCCGGATCGGGTTGATCTTCAACATTCCAGCTATAGTCACCGGTCAGCGAGATATGCTCCCAGCCCAATGGCGCGATGTGGCGTGCGATTTCGTCGGCTGTGCCGATGTCCGCCAGCGCCATTTCGAGATAGCGAGTGTTCCACAAGATGATGGCGGCGACGAGCAGGTTGAGGCCGGAGGCGCGATAGGTCTGGTTCTCGAACCGACGATCGCGCAGTTCGCCGAGCTGGTTGAAGAAGAGCGCGCGGGCGAGCGCGTTGCGGGCTTCGCCTTTGTTGAGGCCCGCCTGGGTGCGCCGGCGCAGGTCGATGTCGCGCAGCCAGTCGAGCATGAAAATGGAGCGTTCGAGGCGGCCCAGCTCGCGTAGTGCGAGGGCCAGTCCGTTCTGTCGCGGATAGGCGGACAAGCGGCGCAGCATTGCCGAAGCAGTGACGGTGCCGGTGCGGATCGACGTGGCGAACCGCAGCAGTTCGTCCCAATGCGCCGCGACATGACCCAATGCGATCGGTTCGGCCGTCATGCCGGCAAGCAAGGGGCCGGATTCTTGGCCGGGAAGGAGGTGTAAACGACGCTCCTTGATGTCGCGCAGGCGCGGCGCGAAGCGGTAGCCGAAGAAGGGCATGAGGCCGAACACATGGTCCGATGCCCCGCCCGTATCGGTGTAGTGCTCCTCGATCGTCAGGCCGGTCTGGTGATACAGCAAGCCATCCAGCACATAGGGCGCTTCGCCAGCGGTCGCCGCGATCACCCGACTTGCGAAGGGGTCATATCGATCCGAGACATGGGTGTAGAAGGCAACGCCTGGTTCGTTGCCGCTGCGCGCGTTGATGTCGCCGATCGCGGCCCCACGGCCCCCGGCATGAAATTGCTGTCCGTCGCTCGACGAAGTGGTGCCGTCTCCCCACAGCGCGGCGAGCGGCATGGCGCGATGGGCGTCGATCAGCCTTCCCAACGCTTCGCCATAGGCGGCTTCGCTGATGTGCCAGTCGTGAAGATGGGCGAGCTGACGCAGACTTGCGCCCCGGCAGGTTTCCGCCATGCGTGTGAGGCCGAGATTGATGCCATCGGCGAGGATGACCGTGAGCAGCGCATTGCGATCGTCGGCTTCCCGGCCCGAACGACGATGGATGAAGCATTCGCTGAACCCGGTCCAGGCATCGACCTCCAGCAGAAGATCGGTGATCTTCACGCGCGGCAGTCGATCATAGGCGGCGCGACGGGCAATCTCGGTGGCGGGCGGTGTTGCCGCCTTCAGCGGCGAGATGATGAGACCGTTTTCGTCAAGCTTAACCTGGGGCAGCTCCCCTTGCCGTGCAAGGACCGTTACCTGCTCGATCGCCGTGTCGAGCCTGGTGCGCCGTTCCTCGATATGGCGCTCGAAATCCGTTTCGATGGCGAGCGGCAACGGCCCCTTCTCGCGCAGCGCCGCAAAGGTCGCCGGCGGTATGAGATAGCTGTCGAAATCGCGAAACTGCCGGCTTCCCGCGACCCATATATCCCCGGCTCGCAACCGCTCGCGTAGTTGCGACAAGGCGCATAGTTCATAAGCGGCACGATCAACGATGCCATCCCGCAGGACGAACGGGCGCCATGCGGGCGGCACAAAGCGTAGCGGCACGCGATCAGGCAAGCGCCGTTTGCCGGTCCGATATAGCTCCGCGATGATGGCCAGCGCTGACAGGAGCCCCTGAACCGCGCCGGCGCCGCGAAACTCGAAGGCGTTGAGAAAAGCGCCGACAAAGAGCTTCACCGTCCGATGCCGCTCGATCAATTCGGCGGTGCGATCGACGGTTTCCGGTCGCCCGAGCACTTCGGCCTGCTCGACGGCCACGGCGAAGTGCTGCCAGTCCAGCGCCTCGATCTGCGCCAGAGAATCCACGCCCTTGCTGCGCGCGTCGATGAGGAGGCGGCAAGACCCCGTGAGCGTCCGGAGGTGGCCTTGCAACTCGCGCACCGTCTTGAGGGCTTTGTCGCGGGTCCGGTTCTCGGCGCGGCGCGCCATGCTGCCCAACAGCTTGTCGAACATCGTCAGGGTGGCGTCGGTCAGGCTTTCCTCAAGCCGGATGCCGGTTGCCGCCAGCGTCGCATGGCGGCGCAGGGCATTGAGTTCGCCAAGGTGCTGGGGTGTGATGCGGCTGCCTTCGTCCGCCAGCCTGTCAAAAGTCAAAGCCGGGATCATGTCGGCACGGGCGCGATCGAGGCCCAGCGCGCGGATATAGGCGAGCCGTTCGATCAGGCGCAGGATGTTGCGCGCTGCCGGCGATTGTGGCGCATTGCGCATCCAGGATAGCCATGTCGCGACCTGCCCCGGTCGTCGGGCCAGCAAATCGTCCAGGCCCTGAAGGGTGTCAGGCAGCAGGCCATTCGTGAGCACTTCATAGGTAAGCTGTTCGGCTTGCAGGCGCGCCCGCCGCAGCACCGCTTCGAGAATCGACGGAGAAGGCAGGAGGATCTGCAGGCGCCGGAGTTCATCGACGATGACGTCTGCCATCTGGCCGGGGTGTATGATGGTCTGCGCGATTGGGACCGAGAAGGCGACAACTTCACGGAAAGCGTTGCGGTCAAAAATCCTGAACCCGTGCGATCGTCGGATTTCGACGAGATGCTCGCGACGGGTCTGGTCCCGATGGGCATAATCCGCGAAGGCTGCCGGCGCGACGCCGAGTTGCTGCGCCACATAGGCGAGCACAGGAGCGGGCGGGACTTCGCCCGCTTCCAGCGCACGGCCAGGCCATCTCATATATAGCATGAGCATCGCATAGCCGAGCCGGGTGGCATCGCCGCGACGGCGGCCGACAATTTCCAGGTCGTCGCTGGTCAGCGTATAATGACGCGCGATCTCGCGCTCATCGAGCGGCGCGCCATAATGCCTCGCCCAGATTTCCAGGCTCACCAGTCGCCGTCTCGCCAAGCATCATCTCCTTCGCTTTGCGTGTCCGTCAGACGGTCCTCTGGCGGCCAACAGGAATATGTCCGTTAACTCTGGACCTGTAACGGCGATTCGGACAAGATCGCATAATGACGGGAAAACGGACAGGATCGGGCATCATGTGGCGCTGATCGGCTATGCGCGCGTCTCGACCGCAGACCAGAAGCTGTCGCTCCAGCTTGACGCGCTGAACACTGCCGGGTGCGACCGTATATTCGACGATCACGCATCCGGGGCAAAAGCCGATCGGCCTGGCCTAACCGAAGCGCTCGCCTATTTGCGCCCCGGCGACACGCTGGTGGTCTGGAAACTCGACCGCCTCGGCCGCTCGATGAGCCACCTGATCGAGAAGGTCGGCGAGCTTGCGGCGCGCGGCATCGGGTTCCGCTCACTCACCGAGAATATCGACACCACCACTTCGGGCGGCATGCTGGTGTTCAACATCTTCGGCTCGCTGGCCCAATTCGAGCGTGACCTGATCCGTGAACGCACTCATGCCGGCCTCAAGGCCGCACGCGAGCGGGGCAACAAGGGTGGTCGCCGGCCTGTCGTTACCCCCGACAAACTACGTAAAGCGCGGGCGCATATCGCAGCGGGCCTCACTGTTCGTGAGGCGGCGGCCCGGCTCAAGATCGGCAAAACCGCCCTATACAAGGCTCTGGAAAACGCGTGAAACCGCTGGCGATCAAGAACTCGTGGGTGCTGGTCACAGGGGCTTCGACCGGTTTGGGCAGAGCGTCCGCCCTCCGCTTGGCGGCATCGTACCAGGCCAAGCCCCTGATTGTTGGACGAAGGCTCGACAACTTGCGGGAGCTACAGACCGAAATTGACGAGCGGTTCAATGTGCCGTGCGAGATTATAGTGGCTGATCAACGTGAAATCGAGGGCAGGGAGAAAATCGCGGCTAAGGTTGCAGAATTGCAAGTAACAGCCGCTTTGTTGGTTGCCGGAATGACGAGCGTTGGTTCATTTGATGCAGGCCGTGCCGACACTTATGCCGAGGTAATTGAAACAAACATACTCGGTTTCACGGATTTGCTGGCTCGCCTGATTGCGATTTTCAGGGAGCAGCCGTTTGAATCCTCAGTAATCGCCGTGTCGAGCCTGGCGGGCGAAACATCCGTGCCCTTCCAAGCGGTCTACGGCGCGTCGAAAGCCTATGTGAGCACCCTCATGCGAGCGCTTTCCGTGGAGCTTGCCGGGACGGGAGTGAGTGTTGGATCTTTTGCACCCGGTGGAATCGACACAGACATGGCTGCCCTCAGCGATTTGAAGTGGGGGAGGTTGGGTTTGATGGACGTTGACCGGTGCGCGGCCCATGCAGTCCACGCTCTGGTTTATCGGCAATCCTTCGCCATACCGGGGATGGGCAACCAGCTCACATATTTGGCGAGCAGGGTTCTACCTCGATCGTTGGTCAATCGGATTGCCGCCCTCCCATATCGGCGCCCGTAGGGCGGCACCACATAAAAGGGGCAGGAAAGCCTGCGAATAGCATCTGCTGGCATCGTACCGGATTTGTTCGCCCTTAGCGTGCAGATACGTCACTTTCGTGTAGTCACCCCGTGACGGCGCCACTGGCGCTGTGATGCGGCCCCGCGCCAAAGGGATTGGTGTGCATGAACACCGACAGCCGCGGGGCGACAACGCCATTGCGGCGCAACTTCTCACCCACCCGGCTGGCGAAGCTCGCGACCGCCTGCAGCAAGTCGCCTAAGTCCGTGATCGGCCGGCCAAAGCTTCGGGTCACCGCGCACCCCTTGCGGCCCGCCGGAACCTCGTCCCACGACAGACAGGTCTTGGCGCGCAGCTCCAGCACGAGGCGCTCGCCGACGACGCTGAGCACGGCGCGGGCCTGACGCGGATCGAGGTCCCGCAGTTGGCCGGCCGTGGTCACCCCCATGGCTGTCAGCCGCGCGGCATAGGCCGGGCCCACGCCCCACACGTCCCCAACGGGCAGATCGTCCAGGGCCGCGGCGCGCGCCTGCGGGTCGCTCAGATCGCAAACGCCGTCCAGCGCCGGCGTGCGCTTGGCCAGGTGGTTAGCCACCTTGGCCAGGGTCTTGGTGGGACCAAGCCCGACACACGTCGGAATCCCGGTCCACTGGCGGACCGTCGCGCGCAAGGCGCGGGCGTGGCCGATAGGATCGGCGAGACCGCTGAAATCGAGGAAGCTCTCATCGATGCTGTAGACGACAACCTCGGGCGCGAACCGCTCATAGACGGCGTTCACGCGCCGGCTCATGTCGCCATAGAGCACATAGTTCGAGGACAGGGCGGCGACCCGCTCGCGGGCGCAAAGCTCGCGGACCTTGAAATAGGGATCGCCCATCTTCAGGCCGATTGCCTTGGCTTCGGGGCTGCGGGCGATGATGTTGCCGTCATTGGACGACAGCACCACGGTCGGTCGTCCTTCCAGGCGCGGATCGAAGACCCGCTCGCACGAGACGTAGAAGCAATTGCCGTCGCTCAGCGCGATCACCGGCCTCATCGAGTCGGCCGATGGGCGCGCAGGGACCAGGCGACCACGCCCCAGATGCTGATCTCGCTATGCGGATCGGGCGCAAACGGCGGGGATCGTGGATTGTCATGGCTGAGCGTCGGCCGGCCGGCGACATAGGCGAGGCGCTTGACCGTCGGTTCGCCATCGACGACGGCGACCACCACATCGCCGGAAACCGGGGCCAGCGAGCGGTCGCAGACCAGGTAGTCGCCGTCCAGGATCGTCGGCGTCATGCAGTCCCCGGACGCCCGCCACAGAAAGGTGGCGGCGGGGTTGGTGACCACCAGGCGGCTGACATCGATGGCGTCTTCGATCCAGTCGTCGGCGGGACTTGGAAATCCGCAGCAAATGCGAAAGCCCACGAGGGGGAGGGGAAGGGGAAGACCGATGACAACAGGACGCATGAGACCTCGAAAGCCTGCCGACACGGGGGCAGGCGGCGAGGTCGAGAACATAAGTAGAACATTTGTACCCCGGCAAGGGGGCATCGCGCCTGTCCACAGACCGCCAACAGACAAATGGGCGTGACCGCGCCCGCGGCCACGCCCTGCGGGGTCACCCGCGTGTCTTCACTGGAAGGTGGCGGATGCCTCGTTCAGCGGCCTTTTGACCGAGATTGAGGGCGGGTCCGAAGGGCTGCAGCGACGACCCGCGCGCGCCGTTCAGGGTGTTCGCCAGGGTCAGGACGCAGACCGGTTCGAGGGCGATCAATTCGTCATTGGCCCGGAAGGGGGCGGCGCGGCCGTTCTTGTCGAAGTCGGCCTTGGCCAGCACCAGGGTGACCGCCTTCTGCTTGGCCCACTTGATGGCGATCTTCTCCCCGCCCTTGGCCCCTGTCGTGGCCAACGCCATGTCCGGCCATTGGGCCTGGGCCCAGTTCAGCGCATCGAAGATGCGATGGGCGTCATCCTCGGTGTCGGCTTGCGGCGCGGCGCGGAACGCGACGATGGTGGCGCCAGGGTCGGTCGCGGCGTGCTTGCGAGCCTTGGCGGTCCGCAGGGCGTCGCGCGCCTCGATCTGGGCGGCGGTCACGCGCGAGGCCTTCACATGCCCCTTCCAGGGGGACCACACTTCCCCGGTCGCCGTGGTGTAGCTCGCAGCAGCCGCGTCTCGCACGAACTCCAAGGCCAGGCAGGCGACATCGGCGGCGTGGGCTTTTCGGGTGGCGTCCTGCATCTCGGTGTCAGCGATCTCGGAGCCGTCGAAGTCCCGGCTCAACCGGTTGAGCTCGTCCCTGGCCCGATCCGCCTCCCGTTCGATGCGTTGGGCGGCGGAGTGAAACGCCCCGATCAGGGTCTCGCAGATGATGGCCTGGAAGTCCTCGAGGGCGGTGTCGCTGATGACGTCGAGCGCTTCGGTCAAGACCGCGTGGCCAAGCTGGAGCAGGGCGTCTTCCGGCGGATGAGGGCGGGGATCATCCAAGGCCAAGGCCTGGGCTTCGAAATGAGTCAGGTGGCCGGTGAGCGGAGAAGCTGTGGAGTGCATGGCGTGAAATCCTTGTGGGGTGGGGTGCTGAGCCCGTCGGCTCGACGACCGCCCCGCGCCGACGGCTGGGGCCGCCCACAAGGGCTTTGAGCGAAGCGTCCCTTGTGGGCGGGCCCGGACGGTGGCGAGGTCTTAAGAGCCAAAGGACTCAGGCGCCGCGTCGCCGTTTCACGCCGTGCGAGTCTACTCCAAGCGCAGCCATTCACCCCTTGACGTAGCGCAAGGCCTAGGCCGCCCCCATGTGTAGAGTCGATCGCAGACGCCAGGAGAAAACCTATGAAGGGCTTTGTCGAAGACATCGAAGATCTTACCGAGGACAACAAGGACTTCAGGCGCGTGCTTTATACAGGCAAGCATCTGCAGCTCGTGTTGATGGCGTTGAGGCCTGGTGAGGAGATCGGGGAGGAGATCCACGCTGACCACGATCAGTTCTTCCGGGTTGAGAAAGGCAAGGGGGAGGTCTGGATCGACGGAGAGCGCACCAAGATTAAGAGTGATGACGCCATTCTCGTGCCTGCCGGCGCCAAGCATAACGTCGTCAACACCGGGGATAAGGCGCTCAAGCTCTACACCCTCTATGGGCCGCCCGATCATAAGGATGGAGTTGTCCACGCTAGCAAGGCCGATGCCGAAGCTGCTGAGGAACACTTCGATGGGACCACCACGGAGTAGCCCGCAACCCGCTATGAAGCCCGTTCGCACCGTTGTTGTAGTCTTCGCGTTCTGCCTCGCCGCTGCGAGTTTAGCCGCCTGCGCGACATTGCCGGCGGGGCCCGTCGGCAATCGCGCGGTCCCCGAACCGACCAAATCCGTCGATTTAAAGCGCTACGTTGGGCTTTGGTACGAAACCGCCCGCTATGAAAACCGCTTCGAGCGAAACTGCGAAGCGGTTACGGCCGCCTATCGCGCCTTGCCCAACCGAACGATAGAGGTTGTAAACAGCTGCCGCCAAGGCGCCGTAGGCGGTCCCCTCAAGGTCGCTAAAGGCCGGGCGAAGGTGGTGCGAGATTCCCAGGACGCCAAGCTAAAGGTCTCGTTTTTCGGACCCTTCTTTGGCGACTATTGGGTGCTCGATCATGCGGACGATTATAGCTGGTCGATCGTGGGCGAACCTTCCGGTCGCTATCTGTGGATCCTGACTCGGGAGGCAAATCCACAGCTGGCCACACGTGAAAAACTACAGGCTCGCGCCGGAGAGCTCGGATATGACACGAAGGTGCTCAGGTGGACCGCGCACTGAGTTGTTGGGCGGCCAAGGCCGCTTCGACTTCCCGCGCGGTTTGTCGAGCCCCTCGCATCACGCCCACGAGCGTCGCTGAAGCGAACCCAGTCCATTCGCCATAGCCGACGAGCCAAAGGCGGGGCTCGACGACTGATCGCGTGCCGTTGACCGCCGCCTTGGACTCGGCCGTCAGGACCCCAAGTGGGCGCAGGTGCTCAAGGGCCGGTCCGAACCCCGTGCACCAGATCACGGCATCGACGGCCTCTTCGCTGCCATCAGGCCACACCACGCCCTTTGCCGTGAAGCGCACGAAGGGGCGCACTGCGTGCAGGACGCCGCGCGTCCGGGCGGCCTTAACCGGTTCAACCATGACAATGTCGCCAAGTCCGCCTGGCGGCGGCGCCTCGGGGCCAACGCCTTCCTTAGCCTCCCATCGCGCAGTCGCGCGCTCGAACAGGACCCGGCCGTCCACGTCGTCCGCCAGAAAGATCGGATCGCGCGGCGTCACCCAGGTGGCGTCGGCGACTTCCGACACTTCGGCCAGAACCTGCGCGCCGCTATTGCCGCCGCCGACGACCAGGACGCGCTTTCCCGTGAACGGCTGCGGCCCGGCGTAGTGCGCCGAGTGCAGTTGAAGGCCCTCGAACCCGGCCTGGCCAGGATAGGCCGGCAGGAAAGGGGCGTTCCAAGTGCCGGTTGCGCTGATCACTGCGCGAGTGCGCCAGGTTTTGTGGTCAGTCCGCACGAGGAGTCCATCGTCGGCCTTGGTGACCGCCGTCACCCGCCGGGGTCTCTCGACAGGAAACTCATAGCGGCGCTCGTAGGCGGCGAGGTAGGCGATCACCTCCTCACGGCTGGGATAGATCTCTCTGCAGGGCGGCATAGGCCAGCCAGGGAGCGAGCTCCATTGGGCTGGTGAAAAGAGCCGCAGAGACGGCCAGCCATGGCGCCAAGCGCCGCCGGGCGCGGGCTCCGCATCGAGAAGGATGTAGGAGAGGCCGCTGCGCCGCAGGAAATAGGCTGTGGCCAGATCTCGGCGACCAGCTCCTCGAAGGCGTAGGCCTCATCGCCAAAGCGCTTGCCGAAGGTGCGGTCCAGTCGATGGGCCGCGCCCGACCAGTGCAGTTGCTCGTGCGCCTTGGTCGCCAGGAAGTCGTCGGGTGTGTTGAAGGCGTCCGGGTGGGGCAGACGGATCAGGTCCAGGGCCGGTACATAGCAGGCGGCGCCGCCCCCAAACTCAACCCGCGCTGGGATTGCATCCAACACGGCGTTGCGCGTGGCGGCGCGGGCGGCAGGGTCAGGATCGGCGATGTCGAGGAAGGCGCGGGGACAGTCGGTCAGCTGCTCGGCGTTGAAGACGCTATAGGTCTTCAGATAGCGCAGGACGCGGGGGTCGCCGGCCTCGTCCGCCACACCCCCGTCCGGCCCGTCGGTCGGCTCGCCCAGCACCCGGGTCTTGTAGAGGATCGCCGGCGAGGCCTTCTCGCCCTTGGCGACCGGCGCATCGATGGCCAGGGCCTGTCGGAAGGTGAACCAGTAGGGCGAGCGATAGCCGCGCACCGCGCCTGAAAAGGCAAGGAGCCAAGCGTTACTGCCGCTGAAGGGCTCGCCGTTCGCCCGCAAGGGCAACCTCGGATCGGCGCTGGCCATCCAGGCTTGGCGCCACGGCGGCACGCCCGCCTCGATGCGGGCGATGATGTCTAGGATCAGGTCGTCGAGCGGGTTGGACATAGGAACCTCGGGTCCGCCCCCGGGCCAATCCCGGAGCGCTTGCCCGCTCCGTCCCTTCCTCCAACCCTTTGCCGGCCAGGCCGCCGACGCAAAAGGAGCCGCCGGCTGATCACCGGCGGCTCCCGTTCAACGCCTGCGGTCCGTCAAGCCGCGGCGGGCAGGATGGTCTGGGGCGGCCAACGCTCGAGGATGGCGCTCAGCACGTCCGGTCGGTCGATCGGCACGAAGACTCGCGGGGTGTAGGCGATGATCTCGACGAAGCAGCCCAGCGCCACGAAGCTGGCGCGCTGCGCTGCCGCGCCGACGATCTCCAACCGCTGGCGATCCATCACCTTGGCCCGGCGCAACCAGAGCCCGCCGCTCAAGGCGACGGAAGCGCCTTCTGCCAAAACCAGGCGGGCGGCCGAGACGCCGTCGCCGACAGCGCTCGCGGTGTCGGTCAGGCCCAAGGCGATCTTCAGAGGAGTGACCTGCGCCGGGTCCAGCAGGCGGCCCAGCCAACGGCGCCCATCCGGAGCCTTGAGCCGTCGCACGGACGTGCGTTTGTCCGGCAGGCTGCTCCAGATCGGCAGCAGGAGCCCGGTCACCAGCACGAGTTCGCGGGTGACCCACGGGTCGGCCGCCGCCAGCTCGGCGTCCCAAGCCGAGCGCCAGGCCGCTTCGTCCACCCCCTCCCAGGCCGACTCCTCATAGGCCTTCAACGGCGCGACGCTGCGCTTTTCGGGCCGGATCAGCCGCACCGCCGGGACCAGGCGGTCGTCGTCATTCGTGGTGGTCAGGCCCTGGATGACCAGGGCGGCGCGGCCGGACTTGCTGTTCACCGCGAACACCCGCGCGTCTGGATTGGTGTCCGACAAAGCCGCCTCGGCGCCCATCAGGGCCCGGGCGGTGCGCACCTGGACGCGAAGCAGCCGCGTTTCCGCACCTGTCACCGCGTCGGTCCGGATGAGGGTCTCGTGATTGATGTCACGGCCCGAGATGTAGAACACCACATCGACATCGACCGGGTCGACCGCGGTCTTGCGCAGAATGGTGTATTTCGCGAACGACCCGGCCTTGACCACCTTAGTGATCTTGATCTCGGTCTTGTCACGGACGCGCTTGCACAACTCGGTGATCAGGCGGTCGACCTGGGCGTGGTATTCTTTGCGCTTGTCGGCCGGCAGGCGCAGCACGTTGCCGTCATAATAGCGCAGTTCAGTGTTGCTCAACGCCACCTGGCGCCCCCTTTCCGTTGCCGACAATCGGTCGATCGCGTGGTTTACAAAATGTCGCCTTATTATCGGGCTTAGGCTCATATGGAGCCCCAAGGGCCGATTTCAAGGGTATCGGTTTACAAAAAACACACTACATACGCCATATGTAAACCGGCATGGTGCAGGAGGTGGACGATGATTGGACACAGGATAAAGGTTGCGCGCGCTGCGGCCGGGCTGTCCCTCCGCGGCCTGGCAGAGGTGATGGGCGGGGTGGTGTCTGCCCAGGCCATTGGCAAGTATGAGCGCAATGAGGATATGCCTGGCTCGCGCGCCCTCATGGCCCTCGCCGACTCGCTTGGCGTGACCGAAGACTATCTTCTTTCGGAGGATGAGATCGCCCTGGAGGGCGTGGACTTCCGGAAGAAAGCCGGATCCTCGGCGCGTGAAGAAGCAACGCTCGAAGCCCGCACGATTCACATGCTCGAACGCTACTTGGCGATCGAAGACCTGCTGCATCTGCGCAGCGTCGACTGGGAGCAGCCTCGCAGCGCGCCGCACCCTGTCGGGGACCTGCGGGACGCCGAGGACGCCGCCCGCTCGGTGCGCGACGATTGGGGCCTCGGCAATGACCCTATCCCCCAGCTCGCGGAACTTCTTGAGGAACGCGGCGTGAAGGTGATGTCACTTGAGCTCGATGACATCGACGGCCTAGCGGCCAAGGTCCGGCGGCGAGGCCGAGACGCGGCCCGCGTCATCGTAATAAAGCGCAGCAGTTGGTCGGAGAGGAAACGCTTCAACCTCGCGCACGAGCTTGGCCACATGGTCCTGAGCGTGGCCGCTGGCCTCGATGAGGAGAAGGCCGCGCACAGATTCGCGGGTGCGTTTCTGGTACCGGCAGATGTGTTGCGCGCGGAGGTCGGCGCCAGCCGATCGTCGCTAAGCTTAGGCGAGCTCGTCGCGCTCAAGGAACGGTTCGGCGTCAGCCTGCAGGCGCTTACCTATCGGTGCAAAGATTTGGGCATCATCAACCAGGCGGCCTTTGCGAAGTTGTTTCGCGTCTTCGCGGAACGAGGCTGGAGGGCCTACCCATTCGAAGAGCCCGGCAGGATGAAGCCGGAGCTAGAGGAGCCCAGACGGTTCGAGCGCCTGTGCTACCGCGCGCTGGCCGAAGGGGTCATTGGTGAAGCGCGCGCCGCCGAACTCCTAGGCATCTCATCGCGCGAACTGGACGCCCGTCTCGATCAGGTGGCGGCATAGTCCAATGGCGGTCCTGGTTTCCGACACCTCGGTCATCATCGACCTGGAGCGGGGAACGCTGCTGGACGACCTCTTTCGCCTCCCCTTTGAATTTGCGGTGCCCGATCTCCTATTCCGCCGTGAACTCGCCGGCGCCCTAGGCGATCGCCTCATTGCGCTCGGTTTGCGGGTCGAAGAGCTGACTTCGGTCGAATTGACGCGCGCCACGACGGTCCGTCGTGACAGGAAGGAGCTTTCCACACCCGACACCTTCGCGTTCGCCATCGCAGAGGGCCGACAGTGGCCCTTGCTAACTGGCGATGGCGGCCTTCGGCGTCTCGCGGCGGAGTGCCACGTGGCCTTTCATGGCGTCCTTTGGATTTGTGACCAGCTCGAAACGGGATCGCATGTGCCGCGGCCAAGACTACACGCCGGCCTGACCGCGCTCTCGTCTCATCCCCGTTGCCGGCTGCCGGCCGCTGAGGTGCGCCATCGCCTCGATCGATACGCTGAATAGAGTCGCCAGCCGTATGATCTGGGCGAGACCGCGCCTAGATAGAGTGAAGGCCGCAAGGAGCCTGGCCGCAGGCCACGGCGGGACGCGCCGTCGAGCGGCCGGCGGCGCCTGAAGGCGCCCGTCAGGGGCGGACCCGTAGGAGCCGCGGCACGCGGCGGGACCGAGCACGCCCGCCGGCCGCTCTCCGTTTCCGGGGTGTTGCGGGGTGTCCCCGCAGAAGGGGTCGGCCGAGACTTCGGGCTCGGCCGCAGGGGAAGGCTTTCCCCAATGCACCCTAGTGTTTGAAGATCAGCAGTCCCAAGCCGACCATGACAATGCCAGCCAGAACAATCACGCCATAGACCCACACGGGCCGGGGGCGCCGAAGGCGCGCGCCCCGGTTAAGACGAGTTGTCGACTGGATCATGCGGTAATTAAACGCCAAAGGGCTGGAGGCGCCAAGAGAGCCCCCTCCCCTCGCGTTGGCCCACCCAGGCGCTCCGCTTTGCATGGATTCTTAATGACATTCCTTGCAAACTGACTGCGGAGGCCTAAGTTGGAGCCATGAGCAAGTTCGACCAGTTCAAGGCCAAGCTCCGCCCGGGGCAGACCTATCGCCGGGCGGACCTGGCCCAATGGTCGACGGCGGTCGATCGTCACCTCAAGGAGGCGGTGCAGGCCGGCGTGCTGACCAAGCTGGCTGGCGGCCTCTACTATGCGCCTAAACAAACCGCCTTCGGGAAGGCCCCGCCTGAGGACGATACCCTGGTGTCGACCTTCCTCAAGGGCGGCCCGTTCCTGCTGGCGTCGCCCAACGCCTACAATGCCCTTGGGGTCGGCACGACCCAGCTGCACAACAAGACCGTGGTCTATAACCACAAGCGCCACGGCAAATTCGCGCTCGGCGGCCGCACCTACGATTTTCGGATGAAGCCCGCCTTCCCGAAGAAGCTCACGGCTGAGTTTCTGATGGTCGACCTGGTCAACAACCTGGATCAGCTCGGCGAAAGCGCCGAAGACGTGCTCGAGCGCGTCAAGGCGCGGCTGGCCGCCAGTGACCGGGCGCGCGTGAAAAAGGCCGCCCAGTCCTACGGCTCCGAGCGGGCCAAGAAGTTCTTCGCCCGCGCCCTGGCCGAGGTTGGAACCCAGGATGCCGCGTGATTTCCTGCACAACCATCGTCAGTTTGCCGATCTGATCCGGATCGTCGCTCAGGCGCAGGGCATTGCGCCCGCCTTGGTCGAGAAGGACTATTGGATCATGCAGAGCCTCTACGGCCTGCAGCAGCTGGGCCTGACCTTCGAGCTGAAGGGCGGCACATCGCTCTCCAAGGGCTACGGACTGATCAGTCGTTTCTCGGAAGACATCGACATCCGCATCGAGCCGCCGGCCGATCCGCCGGTGATGATCGGCCGCAACCACGACAAGGCGGCTCACGTCCAAGGCCGCAAGGACTTCTATGATCGGCTGGCGCAGACCATCGTCATCGACGGCATCACCTCGGTCGAGCGCGACACGCCGTTTGATGACCCTCGCCAATATCGCAGCGCCGGCATTCGCCTGACCTACGCCAGCATCAATGGATCGGTCGAAGGCCTGAAAGACGGCGTGCTGCTGGAAGTCGGCTTCGACGATGTCGCGCCCAACGAAGCCCGCGATATCAGCTCGTGGGCCTATGACTTCGCCGCCAGCCAGGTCGAGATCATCGACAACCGCGCCCTGGGCGTCGCCTGCTATCACCCGGGCCATACGCTGGTCGAAAAGCTGCAGGCGATCTCCACCAAGTTCCGCCAGCAGCAGGATACCGGCGCGTTCCCACCCAACTTCATGCGCCACTACTACGACGTCTATTCGCTGCTCCAGGATCCGAGCGTGCAGGCGTTTGTCGGCACGCAAAACTATCTCGACCACAAGGCCAAGCGGTTCCCGAAGGCCGACAATCCGGTCATCGCCGAGAACGAAGCCTTCGTACTGAGCGACCCCGAGACCCGCGCCACGCTGCAGAAGGCCTACGCCGCGTCGAGCGCGCTCTATTTCCGCGGCCAACCAGCCTTCGACGAGATTCTGGCCGAAATCGCCAAGTGGTCGCCCAAGCTATAACGCGACCGCCAGTCGCTCGGCCGCGCCGATCAAAATGAAGGCTGCAAGGAGCCTGGACACAGGCCAGGCGGGACGCGCCGTCGAGCGGCCGGCGGCGCCTGAAGGCGCCCGTCAGGGGCGGACCCGTAGGAGCCGCGGCACGCGGCGGGACCGAGCACGCCCGCCGGCCGCTCTCCGTTTCCGGGGCGTTGCAGGGTATCCCCCGCGTGAAGGGGTCAGCTGAGAGGCAAGGCTCGGCGGCAGGGGAAGGCCTTCCTCCCCTGGCAGTGCTCCGCGGATGCATGGATTTCAATGCGTCTAGGGACCGCGCCTCAGGAAGGCGGCGCGTTAGATCCAGGTCAGTGCTACGAATGGCGCGTCCCGCTTCTCCGGCCCGGACCAAGGGTCAGCGTCCATGCCGAACACAAAACCCCTCACGAGCGACCCAGACCTTGTCGCGGCGCTCAGCAAGGTGCCCGCCGTCACCCTCAGTTTCTGGGTGATCAAGATCCTGGCGACGACCCTGGGGGAGACAGGCGGCGACACCGCTAGCATGACCTTCAACCTGGGCTATCTCGTCGCAACAGCCATCTTCCTCACCCTCCTGGTCGTCTTGGTGATCGCCCAAATCCGGACGCGGCGGTTCCACCCCATCCTTTACTGGGCCACGATCATCGCCTCGACGACCGCGGGAACCACGATGGCGGATTTCGCCACGCGGTCGCTCGGCATCGGATATCCAGGCGGATCGCTCTTGCTGCTGACCTGTGTTCTCGGCTCCCTCGCCGCCTGGCGGTTGACGCTGGGCAAGGTCGACACGGACCACATCCAGACCCCGAAGGCCGAGACCTTTTACTGGATCACGATCACGCTGTCGCAGACCCTGGGCACGGCCTTAGGCGACTGGACGGCGGACACCGGCGGGATTGGCTATGCCGGCGCAGCGATGATTTTCGCTGCGATGCTGGCAGCGGTCGTGGCGCTCTATTACTGGACGACGGTAAGCCGGATCGTGCTCTTCTGGGCGGCCTTCATCCTCACCCGCCCACTCGGCGCCGCCGTGGGCGACTTCCTCGACAAGTCGCACCAGCAAGGCGGGCTCGCGATGAGCCGCCCCCTAGCTTCAGCCGTACTGGCCGTTCTCATCATCATCTTGATCTGGGCTCTGCCGCAACGCGCGGGGCGACGCCCGACAAATCCCGTCAGCCACTAGCGCCAAGCATCGCTTTCGCAGCAGAAATTGGGATAGCAAGCCAAGGCGCTCACAATCGACAGCACGAGCCTACTCATGGTCGGGCGGGCTGCATATCGACCGCGCTTCGGGATAACTCTACTTCAACCGCCAATCCAGGCTCGGCGGAAGATAGCTTTAGACTCGCAAAATGCGCTCGGGCAATCGCAGCGACCATGCTGAGACCTAGCCCATATCCGGGCGTAGTCCGGCTGTGCTCTAGGCGGGCGAAGCGGCGCAGGACTTTGTCGCGGTCTTCAGAAGGTATGCCAGGGCCGTTATCCGCAACCAGCAGAATGACGTTGTCCTCGGTTGGCTTCAGCCGGACCAGGATCGTCGTCCCACGTGACGTGTGACGGACGCCGTTCTCGATGAGATTGACGAGAAGCTGGGCGAGAAGTCTGGCATCGCCATAAACCCGCACATCCGGGCTGATGTCGATCTCAAGTCTGTGCTCGGCGACTTCCACGTCCGGTCGGAAAGCGTCTGTGACCCGCTCGATCACCTCGGAGAGGTCAACATCCACAAACGTGGATCGGATATCCAACGTCTCGATCTCGGAGATGCGCAGAAGAGCCGCGAAGAGGTCTAAAATCTCCCGACCGTTGCCGGCGGCGGTTTCGATCGCCCTTCGGTATTCGATGGGATCGTGCGCACCTGCCAACGCGCTCTCAAGGACCTGTTGCTGTCGCGCTAGCGGCGTCCGCAGATCGTGGGCGATATCGCTAGAGACCTGGCGGAGGTTTTCCAAAAGCTCGGCGTTCCGGTCCAGCATCCGGTTCAGGTTCTGGGCTAGGCGGTCGAACTCGCCGTCGGTGACGCCGTGCGGGACCCGACTGGTGTGGTCCCCCGCGATGATGGCCTGGGCCGTGGCGTTGATCCGGTTGAGTCGGCGGCGCACCACTGCGCCGAGCCCCCATGCTCCACCAATACCGATCACCATCATTATGCCGACAATGACGAACAGCATGCGGCTGATGGCGGCGTCGATCTCCTGGATTGGCGTGCGATTGGCGGCGACGACCAGCGTTGAGCCGTCGGTCAGCCTGGTGGTCAGCGCCTGGGCGACCTCATGCGCTTCGTCACCGATCGGCAGGAACTCGCGCCAACCGGGACTTGGCACCTCGGAGCGCAGCCTACCGGCGAGCCGCCGATTGGCGTGATCGACCAGAAGGTAGCCCATGTCCGACGCACCGCTACTGTTCTCCCGCGCCGTCACGGCGACGACAAGGGCCGGCCGCCCACCCTGATCGAAGGCTCCGATTAGGCTGCGGGTTTCCCCGTCGATGCGGCGGTCGAGCTGAACCTCCAGCGCCTCATGCGCGACGTAGTGGACAAAGCGCCCGAGCAGCAATGCGGCGGCCGCGAGGCTAAGGCTGACCAAAGCGACAAGACCGAAGGTGGTCCTCGGTAGGGGCAGCCTCATTCGCTTCGGATCATGTAGCCGGCGCCGCGGATTGTCTGGATGGCGTCTTGGTCAAAGCCGGCGTTCAGCTTGGCGCGCAGACGGCTGATGTGGGTTTCTACAATGTTCGTCTGAGGATCAAAGTCGAAATCCCATACGCGCTCCAGCAGCATGGTCTTTGTCATGACGCGGTGCGGATTTCGTAGCAGCTGCTCGAGCATCAATATCTCGCGCGGCTGCAGCTCAATCCTGCGCCCATCACGTCGAACAATGCGTCTTTGAAGATCAAGTTCGATGTCGCCAACTTTAATGCATTGCTCGACCTGCGTCGTTGCCGGCCTGCGGACCACCACATTCAGACGGGCGTTTAGTTCCGAGAAGGCGAAGGGCTTGACGAGGTAGTCGTCAGCTCCGCTCTCCAAGCCCTCGACTCGATCGGCGATCTTGCTCATGGCGGTGAGGAGGATAGCGGGAGTATGGATGCCGCCGGCGCGCAGCATCTTCAGCACCTTCAGGCCGTCGAGACCTGGCAGCATGCGGTCCAACACGAGGGCGTCGAACGGTTCATGGGTCGCGCGGAATAAGGCGTCAGCGCCCGAGCCCACGACGGTGACGACATGGCCCTCCTGCGCAAGGCCCTGCCGCACATAGTCGGCAGTCTCAGGGTCATCTTCGGCGACGAGGACTTTCATTAGGGTCAGTTTAGACCGACGACGCGGCCCCCGTCCTCCCGAGCGATCGCGACGACCGGCTGAGCCTCCCAGCCACCGCCGAGCGCGCGGAAGATCGCAACCTGTGTCTGCGCGATGCGGGCTTCCGACAGGACAAGCTGGCTTGCCGCGGTATTGCGCGAGCGTTCGGCGTCGAGCACCAGGAGGTAGTTATCGGCCCCGAGCCTCTGCCGTGCATTGGCTCGCTTCAGCACCTGCTCGGCCTCGGCCAGGGCCAGGGTCAAACTCGCGCGCCTTGAGCCTTCCGCCTGATAGTCAGCTAAAGCCGTCTCGACCTCGCCAAGAGCGCGCAGCATCACCCGGTCCCAGTTGGCCAGGGCGGCCTCGGCGCTTCCCTTGGCGGCGGCCAGGCGGGCGCGGGCCGGACCCTGATTGGGGAAGGCCCAGGTGATCAATGGCGTCAGGAAGCCGTCGAAGCCGCCCGCGATCAACCCTGCCGAGCCGCCGAGCTGGATACGAGGATAGAGGTCGGCGGTGGCCACACCCACACGCGCGCCGGCGGCGGCCAGGCGGCGGTCGGCTTCGCGGATATCTGGGCGGCGCGCGATCAGGGCGGCGCCGTCACCAACGGGCAGCGGCAGGCCGATGCGGGGAGCGGCGGCGCATCCAGCGGGGAAGGTCTCGGCTTCAGCGGCGGGACGGCCTTGCAGCACGGCGAGGCGGAACAGCGCGCGCTTGCGGTCGGCCTCAAAAGGCGCGGCGGTGGCCGCCACCTGCTCGCGCAGCAGCCGGGCCTGAGACACCTCCAGCGGCGAGACCTCGCCTGCGGCTAACTGGTCGGCGACGAGGTCGAGGCTCTTCTGCTGGGCTGCGACCTGGCGGGCGGCCAGGGCGGCATTGGCGTTTGCGGCGCAGAGGTCGACATAGGCGGCGACTGTGTCAGCCACGACCGCGACGCGGGCGCTCTCCAACGCCGCCTGCACAGCTTCGGCGTCGGCTCCGGCGGCCAAGGCGGCGGAGCGCAAACGTCCGAACAGGTCGATCTCATAGGCGACGGTGGCGCCGAGTTCGTAGCTGGTCTTGGGGAGGCTGGAGGTCGAGGGTTGCTGGTCGGCTCGGTCAGGCCCGGCGCCGCTTTCCACGACGGTCTGCGGCAGGCGGCTAGCTTCGGCCTGGCGGGCCTGGGCGCGGGCGATCTCCAGATTGGCGATGGCGACGCGAAGGTCGGCGTTTGCTGCGAGTGCGCGTTGCACATGGCCGTCGAGCACCGGGTCTTCGAACAGGCGCCACCAGTTCGCAGGCAGAGCAGAGCCAGTCACGCCTTCCAGCCTTGCTCCGGCGAATGCCCCAACCGCGGTCGACGGCGCTACGGGTGACGGGATCGACGGAACACTAGCGCAGCCGGTCAGGAACAGCAGCAAGGCGGAGCCGGCGAAGGTCAGTCTCATGCGGGGGCTCCTTCGGGGGCGCCGCGCGCCGCAGCGGGGCGGGCCTTACCGAACCGGGCATAGAGGGCGGGCATCAGGAGGAGGTTCAGGGCAGTGGAGCTGACCAGTCCCCCCAAAATAACCAGGGCCATCGGATGCTCGATCTCGTGGCCGGGCGCGTCCCCGCGCACGACCAGAGGCAGGAGGGCCAAAGCGGCGCACGAGGCGGTCATCAAGATCGGGACCAATCGCTCCTCCGCCCCGCGTAGGATCAGGCCGGGACCGAATGCCTCGCCTTCCCGATCTTCCAGGTGCTGGTAGTGGCTGAGCAGCATGATGCCGTTGCGGGCCGAAATGCCGATGACCGTGACGAAGCCGACGAGTGAGCCGAGCGACATGGTGCCGCCGGACAGCAGGACGGCGATCACCCCGCCGAGGAGGGCGAAGGGCAAGCTGACGGCCACGAGGGCGGTAATTCTAAGGGAGCGGAACTCGAGCCAGACGAGAAGCAGGATGCCTATCAGGCAGAGGCCGCCGAGGGCCAGGAGCTGACGCTGGGAGGCCTGCAGCGCGGCGTATTCGCCGAGAAATTCAGGGTGGTAGCCTCGCTCGAACTGCAGCCCGGTTACCCGCTGCTCAACCGCGCGGGCGACATCCGAGAGGTTGGAGCCCTTGATGTTCATGGTCACATCGATCCGGCGGGAGCCGTTCTCGCGGCGAATCTCGTTGGCGGCCGGAGCGATACGAACGTCGGCGACATCGGACAGACGCACCTGAGCCCCTGACGCGCTGGAAATGAGCAGATTCTGGATGGCGTGCAGATCGCTCCTCACCGAGGGTTCGCCCCAGACTGTGACGTCGAAGCTCATCTGGTTGCGGTAGATTTCTCCGACCTTGGCCCCGGCGATCAAGGTGGCGGCGGCGCGGCGCACTTCGCCGGGTGTCAGGCCGTAGGCAGCCAAGGCGTCGGGCCTGGGCGCGATCTGGATTTGCGGCGCCAGGACCTGCTGCTCGACTTTGAGATCGGCCACGCCCGGCACGTCTCTGATCGCGGCCTCGACCTGGGCGGCGGTGGAGCGCAGGCCGTCGAGCTCGGGGCCGTAGATGCGGACGACGATGGTGGCGCCGGCGCCGGTCAGCACCTCCTTGATCCGCTCGCGCAGATAGGTCAGCACGTCGCGGGTCAGGCCGGGATAGCCGTCGATGGCCTCCTGGATCTTTTTCACACTGGCGTCATAGTCGGCCTTCTCGTCGAGGCTGATCCAGAGCTCGGTGAAGTTTGGGCCATAGACCTCGTCGCCCTGCTCGGCGCGGCCGATGTGCGAGCCGAAATTGCGCACGCCGGGAATGGCGCGCAACTCCTTGGAGGCCAGGATGGTGATCCGCTCCATCGCCTCGACCGACGCCCCCGGCTTCTCGACGAAATGCATCAGGAAGTCGGTCTCGCGGAAGTTGGGAAGGAACTGGCTCTTGGCTGAAAGGTAGCCGACCCCGGCGACGACCAAGCCGACGGCGACGATCCCCATGGCGAGGTTGGGGCGGCCGACGATGCGGGGCAGGACGGCGGCGTAGCGGCCTTTAAGGTAGCGGACCAAGCCCGGCTCCCGCGGCGCGAGCGGCGCCTTGGGCAGGAGCATCAGGCACAGGGCCGGGGTCACCGTCAGCGCCACCAGAAGCGATGCGGCGATGGAGAGGATGTAGGCGATGGCAAGGGGCCGGAAGAAGCTGCCGGCGACACCGCTGAGGAAGAAGACCGGCAGGAAGACCAGCATCACGATCAGGCTGGCGAAGACCACGGCGCTGCGCACCTCCAGCGAGGCGGCGAGCACCACCTCCAGCGCCGGCCGTGGCGTGTCCGACTGGCGGTTCAGCCGCAGGCGCCGGCCGATGTTCTCCACGTCGATGATGGCGTCGTCGACGATCTCGCCGAGCGCGATGACCAGACCGGCGATGACCATGGTGTTGATGCTGGCGCCCATCCAGGAGAGGGCTAGGGCGGCGCCCAGGAGGGACAGGGGAATGGCGGTCAGGCTGATGGTCGCCGCGCGCCAGTCGCGGGTGAAGACGATCAGCACCAGCGCTACGAGGGCGCAGCCCAGCCACATGGCGTTGGTCAGATTGCCGAGCGAGCGCTCGATGAATGTGGCTGGGCGGAAAATGGTCGGATCGACTTCTACACCGGTCAGGCCCGGCTTCAGCTCGGCCAAGGCAGCCTCGACACCCTTGCTGACGTCGAGCGTATTGCCGCCCTGCTGCTTCTCGACGATCAGGAGCAGGCCCGGTCCGTCGTTGATGATGGCGCTGCCGATAGGGGCGGCGAAGCCCTCGGTGACGGTCGCCACGTCTCCAAGCCGCACGGGCGCGTTGTTCGACAGCTTGATCACCGTGCGCGAGAGGTCAGCGGCGGTCTCGACCGGCGACAGGTGTCGAACGGCCAATCTTTGGTTCGGGTTATCGACGAAGCCGCCGCTGGCGATCACGGCGGCGTCGCCGGCCGCACGCTGCACCTCGCCGAGCGTCACCCCAGACGCATTCAGCCGGACCGGGTCACCGCAGGCTCGGTGCGCTTGGTCAGCATCTGGATCTGGTCGGCCGCCGAGCATTGCAGCTCGGCCGTATCCTCGATCAACACCACCCGGTCCGCGGCGAAAGCCGGCTCCGCCAGGATGGCGTTGGCCAGCGTGGTCTTGCCCGACCCCGTGCCACCGACGATCAGCAGGTTCTCGCGCGCCTCAGCCGCGGCCCGGATGATCTCGGCCTGGGCGGCGCTCATCATGCCGCCCTCGACATAGTCGTCCAGGGTGAACACCACCTCAGGCCGCTTGCGGATCGCAAAGGCCGGTCGCGCCACGACCGGCATGAAGGCGCCCTGGAACCGCTCCCCGGTCTCCGGCAGGGTTGCGCTCACCCGGGGCCGGTCGCGGGTGACCACCTCGCCCGCATGGTCGGCGAGCAGTCGTAGGATCCGGTCGGCGTCGGCCGCCGCTAGCAGCTGCCCCGTCCACGAGCGGCCCTCCCCGATGCGGTCGATCCAGATCTTGCCGTCCGGATTGACCATCACCTCGACTACCAGGCGGTCGGCCAAGGCCTGCGCGATCACCGGCCCCATGGCTTGGCGCAGGGCGGCGACCTTGCGGTCGAGAACATCAGGATGGCGTTCGGTCATGGTGGGCTCACGCAAACGGAGGGGTCAAAGGCTGCCATCGTCGTCATCGGCCCGTAGAGCCGCGACAGGGGCCATGGTCAGGTAGTCGGCGGCCAGCACCGCCTCGGGCGCGCCTGGGGCCTCTGCAGGCCCCTCAGCGCCGCTGTAGCGGGGCTTGGGCACGCGGACGCCGGCGAAGGGCTCAGGCGACGCGCAGACGGCCCTGACGCCCCGCCAATCAATGCTGGCGGGCCCCGGCAGGTCCGCGGCCCCGGGCCGCTGCTCATACGCGGCCGGCACGCCGTGGAAGTAGTCGCCGGTGCGCGCCTTGAAGAACGGCTCTTCGTAGTAGCGGATCTTGTCGGCCAGGATCGGTTTGGTGTTGTTGACGAACAGGAACTGCTTGCGGTCGTCCAGGCCCCGCACGTCCTCCTCCGACAGGATGTAGCGCTGCTGCTCCGACTGCGAGGTCGACCGGTGCGCCCGCCCGAACAGGCTGCGCGGGTCGCTGTAGCTCTCCCGCATCTCCAGCGCCTTGCCGGCGCGGCGCGTGACCTTCTCGATGCTCGTCGGCTCCGACGTCGCGAACGTCGCGGTGATGTGCATGTTGTCGAATAACGGTGTTTTGTCACCGTACTTGGAGAACACGTCGTTGAAGCTCTGGCAGACCAGGTGGGCGGTGATCCCGTAGCCGGCCATCTCCCCCATCGCGTTCTCCAGGAACGGCAGGCTGCCGAGCTTCGGAAACTCGTCGAGCAGCAGCAGCAGCCGATGGCGCTTGCGCCGCCGCCGGCTGTCATAGTGCTCATGCTCCATCAGGCTGTTCACGCTCTGGCGGATGAACACCCGCACCAGGAAGGCCAGTCGGTCGGCATGGGCCTGGGGTGTGATCAGGTAGAAGGTCACCGGCGCCTCACCGCCGTGAAGAAGTCAGTGGCGCTCTGGTCCCAGAAGTTCAGGTCCCCCGCCTTGCGGCCCAGCGGGTCGACCAGGATGCCGACCACGTTCTGGATGTCGGCGATCTCCATCGGTCCCTTGCGCACCTCGAACAGCGGATTCCAGCGCACCGTGTTGGGGTCGGTCGGGGCGAAGTAGAAGACGTGGCTGAACGTTTTCCGGTGATCGGCGGTGATGTGCCAAAGCNCGCAGGCCACGGCGGGACGCGCCGTCGAGCGGCCGGCGGCGCCTGAAGGCGCCCGTCAGGGGCGGACCCGTAGGAGCCGCGGCACGCGGCGGGACCGAGCACGCCCGCCGGCCGCTCTCCGTTTCCGGGGTGTTGCGGGGTGTCCCCGCAGAAGGGGTCGGCCGAGACTTCGGGCTCGGCCGCAGGGGAAGGCTTTCCCCAATGCACCCTAGTGTTTGAAGATCAGCAGTCCCAAGCCGACCATGACAATGCCAGCCAGAACAATCACGCCATAGACCCACACGGGCCGGGGGCGCCGAAGGCGCGCGCCCCGGTTAAGACGAGTTGTCGACTGGATCATGCGGTAATTAAACGCCAAAGGGCTGGAGGCGCCAAGAGAGCCCCCTCCCCTCGCGTTGGCCCACCCAGGCGCTCCGCTTTGCATGGATTCTTAATGACATTCCTTGCAAACTGACTGCGGAGGCCTAAGTTGGAGCCATGAGCAAGTTCGACCAGTTCAAGGCCAAGCTCCGCCCGGGGCAGACCTATCGCCGGGCGGACCTGGCCCAATGGTCGACGGCGGTCGATCGTCACCTCAAGGAGGCGGTGCAGGCCGGCGTGCTGACCAAGCTGGCTGGCGGCCTCTACTATGCGCCTAAACAAACCGCCTTCGGGAAGGCCCCGCCTGAGGACGATACCCTGGTGTCGACCTTCCTCAAGGGCGGCCCGTTCCTGCTGGCGTCGCCCAACGCCTACAATGCCCTTGGGGTCGGCACGACCCAGCTGCACAACAAGACCGTGGTCTATAACCACAAGCGCCACGGCAAATTCGCGCTCGGCGGCCGCACCTACGATTTTCG
Source organism: Phenylobacterium immobile (ATCC 35973) (assembly GCF_001375595.1). Classification (NCBI taxonomy): domain Bacteria; kingdom Pseudomonadati; phylum Pseudomonadota; class Alphaproteobacteria; order Caulobacterales; family Caulobacteraceae; genus Phenylobacterium; species Phenylobacterium immobile. Next base: position 42,204 of record NZ_CVJQ01000004.1, read on the forward strand.
GATGAAGCCCGCCTTCCCGAAGAAGCTCACGGCTGAGTTTCTGATGGTCGACCTGGTCAACAACCTGGATCAGCTCGGCGAAAGCGCCGAAGACGTGCTCGAGCGCGTCAAGGCGCGGCTGGCCGCCAGTGACCGGGCGCGCGTGAAAAAGGCCGCCCAGTCCTACGGCTCCGAGCGGGCCAAGAAGTTCTTCGCCCGCGCCCTGGCCGAGGTTGGAACCCAGGATGCCGCGTGATTTCCTGCACAACCATCGTCAGTTTGCCGATCTGATCCGGATCGTCGCTCAGGCGCAGGGCATTGCGCCCGCCTTGGTCGAGAAGGACTATTGGATCATGCAGAGCCTCTACGGCCTGCAGCAGCTGGGCCTGACCTTCGAGCTGAAGGGCGGCACATCGCTCTCCAAGGGCTACGGACTGATCAGTCGTTTCTCGGAAGACATCGACATCCGCATCGAGCCGCCGGCCGATCCGCCGGTGATGATCGGCCGCAACCACGACAAGGCGGCTCACGTCCAAGGCCGCAAGGACTTCTATGATCGGCTGGCGCAGACCATCGTCATCGACGGCATCACCTCGGTCGAGCGCGACACGCCGTTTGATGACCCTCGCCAATATCGCAGCGCCGGCATTCGCCTGACCTACGCCAGCATCAATGGATCGGTCGAAGGCCTGAAAGACGGCGTGCTGCTGGAAGTCGGCTTCGACGATGTCGCGCCCAACGAAGCCCGCGATATCAGCTCGTGGGCCTATGACTTCGCCGCCAGCCAGGTCGAGATCATCGACAACCGCGCCCTGGGCGTCGCCTGCTATCACCCGGGCCATACGCTGGTCGAAAAGCTGCAGGCGATCTCCACCAAGTTCCGCCAGCAGCAGGATACCGGCGCGTTCCCACCCAACTTCATGCGCCACTACTACGACGTCTATTCGCTGCTCCAGGATCCGAGCGTGCAGGCGTTTGTCGGCACGCAAAACTATCTCGACCACAAGGCCAAGCGGTTCCCGAAGGCCGACAATCCGGTCATCGCCGAGAACGAAGCCTTCGTACTGAGCGACCCCGAGACCCGCGCCACGCTGCAGAAGGCCTACGCCGCGTCGAGCGCGCTCTATTTCCGCGGCCAACCAGCCTTCGACGAGATTCTGGCCGAAATCGCCAAGTGGTCGCCCAAGCTATAACGCGACCGCCAGTCGCTCGGCCGCGCCGATCAAAATGAAGGCTGCAAGGAGCCTGGACACAGGCCAGGCGGGACGCGCCGTCGAGCGGCCGGCGGCGCCTGAAGGCGCCCGTCAGGGGCGGACCCGTAGGAGCCGCGGCACGCGGCGGGACCGAGCACGCC
>NZ_CVJQ01000005.1 GCF_001375595.1 Phenylobacterium immobile (ATCC 35973)
CCGCTGCGCGCCGTCAACTCCCTACTTGCCGCGTGACGTTCGCTATCCGTTCGCCCTTTCCGTGCAGATACGTCACTTTCGTGTAGTCACCCCTTCAACCCCCTGGCCGGTCTCGATCCCGACAGCCTAGACCTGGCCGAAGACGCCGCCCTCCTCGCCGACGCCCTGGTCCACGATCCGCCCGGCCAGGTCGGCGAGGCCCACTGGAATGAGGAAGCCAAGGCGCTGATCGCCGGCCTGATCCTCTACGTCGTTTGCGAGGAACCCGCCGCGACTCGGACGCTGGCCACCGTGCGGGAATTGCTGACCCTCAGTCCTGGCGACTTCGCCGCCGCGCTCAAGATCATGCAGGAGACCATGGGCGCCGGCGGTCTGATCCGCCGCGCCGCCAATCGTCACCTGGGCAAGAGCGACCGCGAGGCCTCCGGCGTCCTCTCCTCGGCGCAACGGCACACCCATTTCCTCGACAGCGCCCGCATCAACCTGATGATGGCCAGCTCGGATTTCCGGTTCGCCGATCTAAAAGAAGCCAAGGCGACGGTCTTCCTGGTCCTGCCGCCGGAGCGCCTGGACGCCTATTCCCGCTGGCTGCGGCTGATGGTGGCGCAGGCGATCCACGACCTGGCCCGCTCCCCTGCCCGGCCGGCCACGCCGGTGCTCTTCCTGCTCGATGAGTTCGCCGCCCTCGGCCGCCTCGAACCCGTCGAACGGGCCTTCGGTCTGATGGCGGGCTACGGCCTCCAGCTCTGGCCGATCCTCCAGGACATGCACCAGCTTTGGAGCACCTATGGCGAGCGGGCCGGAACCTTCGTCTCCAACGCGGGCCTGGTGCAGATCTTCAACGTCGCCGACGTCGAGACCGCGAGCTGGGTGTCCAAGTCGATCGGCGCGACGACCATGAGCTATCAAACTACGGGAACCAGCACCTCGCGTGGCGGAATGCAGCTTTTCGAGACCAAGAGCGCCTCGGTCTCCACCCACCTGTCGCGGCGCGAGCTGATGACGCCCGACGAGATCATGCGGCTGGATTCGAGCCTGGAAATTCTCCTGCGCCAGGGCGAGGCGCCGGTGATCGCCGCGAAAATCCGATATTTCGAAGACCCGGCGTTCCGGAATTTGGCGAACTGATCGCCGGATCGGCCAGCGACGAGGCCCCTCCCCCTCAATTCCCGGGAACCCGCCCTCGCACGCGAACCTGCTTACCGCCGTCGATGCAGCCCACTTGGGTTCCTGGGTTTCCCCGCCAAAAATGCCTGGCCTCCCTCGGAGGACACTTTTGGAGGGCAATACAGCCGCTTGTTGGGCAAGTTTTTGGCGCTGAACGGTCTGTCAGACCTTCTCAAGCGAATAATTTATCGGCCTACGGCCGATTCCTTTTGGGGGATGCCGGGTGGGAGGATCGCCAAGGCGATCCGGGGCGAAGCGGCGTAGCCGCGTAGCGAGCTGGCGGGGGCGTAGCCCCCAAGAGGCGGAGACTATGCTTCTCTTTTTCTTGATCCGGCCGTTAGAAGAGATTCTGTTAGATATAGGAAAGTTAAAGAGTTAAGCCGAATCAAATCCTTACTATCTCTTTGTTTTCCCTGAGAAAAATTTCAGGGCGGGTTCCCGTTACCACGGGGGCTGGTTCCCGAAACCACGCGGGATGGGTTCCCGAAACCACGTCACCAAAGGTTCCTAATACCACGGGCCTCCACCGCCCTCGGCTGGACCTTCGCTGGTTCCTAAAACCACGTGCTTGGCCAAAGAATGCCGGTTCCTAATACCACGAACCTGGATTGCCCGGTAAAACCGGGCAATGGCCGCCCTCCGGCCCTCCCTTTCTGCCTTGGACTCGCCTTCAGAGGCCGAATCGGGCCTTGATCCGCGACTCAGGCCCCCTCCCCGGTTCCTGAAACCACGTGCCACAATCCCCTGTGCGCTCAACGGATTGAGTCGGGTTCCTAAAGCCACGACAGCGCCACCTCCCCTCAAACCGGCGCTGAGGATCAGCCTCAGTCAGAGCGTTTCTTCCACCCGTTTCAGGTCGGCGGTCACGTCATGCACGCCTGGCTCGTCCCAGATCGGGTCACGCAGATAAAAGCGTGACCGGTCCAAAACGATTGTGCTTCTCAGGCGAACCACGTCGAAAGGCACGAGCGCCGCCCGCAATATCGAGAAGTCCGACTGGAATAGAACCGCTGCCAATATGTCGAAGCGAGCCTTTTCCAGGTTCCCAAATTCGCCCAGCTGGCGCGAGGGATTGCGGGGCGTAATGCGCCTGCATTTCACCTGAAATCGCGTACCGTCATGCAAGGCGTCGAACCCTGCATTGGAGTTTCTCTCCAACTGCCATCCGAACGCCTTGGCGAAGAGATTTTCGGCATAGTCGCCCGTGGCATTGGACGTGCGGATGACGCCCCGAGCGCGCAGTTCGTCATGGGCCGCAGCGCTGAGCATCATCAGTCCTCGCGCACTCAAGGCGGCCAAATCAGCTCCAACATCGCCGTCGCCAGCTTTCGACACCGGCGGATCTAGCTCGGCATGTTCGCGCGGCGATCGGCGCAGGCCGTCGCGAAACCATCGGGCGGATACCCGCCCTCGATCCAGGCCGACCATGCCCCATCAAAGTCCCGTGGGTCGCGCTGAGCGTCTATCCAGGCGGCGCGGGCGTCTTCCCGCCCGCGCTGGGACTTATCGGCTCCTCGGCGTTCCTTCACGGCTTCCTGGGCATACATGCGATCGACGAAGTGGACCGCCGGGCTACCGTCCTGCGTCGCGGTCTCCCGCATCGCGTAGCGCGGGAGTTCATCGGCGCGGCACATCTCCCGAATGCGAAAGGTGAATTTCTTCAACGGCGATTCACTGCCGGTCTTGTCGTAGAGCGTGGTCATCTTGACCGTCCAGCCATGCGGCTGAGATCCAGCGTGCTTGCGCGCGACGCGGTAGATCGCCCGCTCGATGCCGCCGGTAAGCAGGAAATACTCCCTATCGAGCGTCAGGATGTTCCCGCTCATGATGCCGTCCAGAAGCCAGTCCGGGACGCGCAACGTCAGGCTCTTGAGCTGTTCTGGGTCGTCGATCCCCTCCCCCTCCCCCTCGATGTCACCGAGGTAGTGGAAAGCGGTGTAGCGGCGCTTGCCGGCCCGGATATTGGTCTCAACTTCCGTGGTCCGCAGGCGTTTGATGGCCCGTAGCAGTTCGACGTAGTCCTGGCCGCTGGTGCCGCGCGCGATCCCCTTGAGCAGCTCGTATGGGGTCGTGTGAATGGTCGGCCGCAAGTCGTTCTTGCCGGCGTCGCGCTGCGCCACGATCCGAGAAATGCACCAGATCAGGATATCGGCGTCCCAAATCGTCGCCATGCCGTGGGTCGGATTGCCGTTGACCTTGATCCACAGCTTGCCGTCCGGGGTCTCGTAATGGATCGGCTTGTTGCGCTTACGCTTGGCGATGGAGAAAAACGGTCGCTCCATCATCTCCGCGCTGTCCTTGGGCGCGTAGTCGATCAAGTCGGCGATGAAGAAGTCCCGAATTGGGTGTGGATCGGTGCGGGCGCTCATGTGCCCTCCCCTGCCCTACCCGCGTTTGGGAACGCGGAGGTCATCGCTCCCCCATCGGGTGCTTGCCGGCCTGGCGCAGGACGAGATCCAGCGCCTCGCCGATGAGCGCCTGGACGGTCACGCCACGCTCGACGGCGAGGAGCTTCACCGCGCGGGCCATCTCCGGCGAGAAATATCCCGCGACCATGGTCTTGCCGATGCGAGCTTTGGCAGGCGCGGCCACGGGCATCTCGGCCGCCTTGCGAGCCCGAGCCGGGCGTGGCGAGGCGGGGCTGGCGACTGGAGCTGATGCCGGCGCCGGCGCCGGCGCCGGCGCCGGCGCGGGACCGGCCGCCTGGGCAAGGCGTGCGGAAAGGCTGGGACGCGCGCTCATGCCACTGCCCTTTCAGGGTGGGGACGTGTGGACATGTCCAGGCGTCCACATGCCCACGTGTAAAGCCGATCAACCTCCTCGGCCGCCTTGCCGGCCGGCTCATACTCCGCCGCCGCCTGGCCGTTGATCACCGCATGGCGGAAAGCGGCCCGATCAACTAGGCACACCGGCGCGATAGCGAGCTGCAAGCTGCTGATCACCGTCGCGACCTCCTCGATCAGGGCGGTAGCGCGGGGCGGAACGGCGTTGAGCACCACATAGGCGGGCTTCTGAGCCACCCTGACTAGCTCCGCCGTCGTCTTGATGGCGTGAAGGTCGAAGGCTGAGGCCCGCGTCGGGATCAGAACGAGGTCGGCGGCCTTGGCGGCGGCGACGGCGGCGCTATCGGCCGCCGGCGGACTGTCGATCACCACGAGATCAACGCCGGCCTTCTGGGCCTCGGCCAGAGTCGGGCCAAGCCTGGCGTGCGGCGCGGCGACCACGGCGGGATTGTCTGTTCCCCGCCAGTCGGCCCACTGCGCTGCTGTCGCCTGTGGGTCCAGGTCGATCAAGGCGACCGTATAGCCCGCGTTCGCGGCTGCGACGGCCAAATGAACGGCCAGGGTCGTCTTCCCGACCCCGCCTTTCTGGCTGACGATGGAAATGGTCTTCATGGCGCGCTGACCCCTATCGGTGTCCTCACGTCCACACGCGGACACGAGGATGGTTCGACATGTGGGCGCGTCCTCGTGTCCACGCCTCCGCAGACCAACATGTCCGCAACCCGACGTGTGGACACGTCCACAAGCCAACTCTCGCCGGGAACTGTTAACGTTTCAATAACAGGGAACGATGGCGCTCCACATGTCCTCGTGTGGACACATTGAATGCACCGATTCCCGTTCCCACGCGAGGGGAGGGGGCTCGGCAGTGAGAAACCCGCCACACGTGGACACGTCCTCGTGTGGACGCACCTCCTGATCAATTCTAAGGGCGACCGCGAAGGCGGGCTGTGTTCTCGCTAAGCATCATCAGCTGTTCAGGCTCAGCGGCGAACCACGCATAAGTCCCCCAGGCCAGACTGTTGACGGTCTTCTTGAATGGCCCGGCGCTGCGATCAAGATAGGCCGTCACGAATGCGACATGCTCCGTGGGAAAGCCGGCCCCAGTAGCCAGTTTCTCAAGGGCAGCCTTCCGTCGCACACCAACTGGCCCATCGCTCGCGACGACTTCAACAAACACCAAAAGGGGATGTTCAGGCTCGAGGTCCACGAGAACCACGTCCGGCAAATTTTCGTCCGCCTGGATGTTCAATCCAACCGACTGTGCCAGCGCGAGGTCGCGCTGGACCACTTTGTTACCGCTTTCGCTGATCGACAGAACGGCGGGCTTTGCCAAGAACCTAATGGCGAAAACCTCCACCACGGCCCGTGTAATTTCCGAGCTGGGACCTGGCGACATCAGGCGTGTTTCGCCGTTCGGGAATTTCACTAGAACAGCGTCAGCGGTCTGACCCGCACCTTGGCGAACGATCGCCAACCGCGCTAAGGCACCCTTATTGAGCTTGGCGGAACGCCAGTCGCTGAGTGCCGTGTCGAGGGCATTTCCCTCCAGAAGAGGATCGAAAAGCGCCGCAAAATCAGCCCGCAAGGCGTAGCGGGGTTTGCTTGATGTGGTTGGGAGGCCCGTTTTCATCATGACGGCGCCGACGACAACCAGACCTTCTCGCAGTGTGTCATCACGGATGCTTTCGCGGGTGGTGTCCTGATACCAACGCTGCCCTGCAACTTCGCCATTCGGTCGCCGGATAGTGGCGATGTAGCCGAGGCGATCGGCGTCACCCGTCAGGGCGGCTTGGTCGACTGTCATCCGATAGACGTGCTTTGGTCCAAGCCACACGTCTTCGCCTTCGATCGCACCGATATAAAGGGCCGTATAAATCGTGCTGGCGGCCACCATGCTCACCAAGTCTGCTCGGCGATCTATTCCCTCGGGAAAAATCTCCTGCAGGCGCATACGGATGAGGTCTCGGCTAAGCAGGGCAGGCATACTCATTTCGCAGCGCTGCCAGCGTAGAGCTTCAGGAGCGCCGCTTCAATCGCGCCGGCGCTAGCCCCGCGCTTCACCAATTCTTCGACTCCTCTCATCGCTGATGCTTCAGGGAGGGGCAACGCCTCCAACTCGAAGGCTGACACCGCGACACTGCCGCTGATGCACCGGAATAGCTCATCAACCACCCGGCTATTGAGCACCGCGGAGACAGTCGCGGGCGATATCGAAGGGTTGAGCGCCGGGCGGACCATGTTGAGGTGATTTTCGACAATGACCCCTCCGTGCGCCGCGATAAACGAGGGCGGCAACTCGGCGGCGATGAGCCGACGAACCTGTTCTTTGGCGGTCGTCCGCTGGACTAGCACGCACGCTTCTTCGACCACGAGCCATGCGTCCCCGCGCTCGATCTTGAAATAGGGCGCGTGGTTTCGCTTGTCGGCCCGGTAGACGAAGCGGCCATCCGCCGTGACGGATTCGGCCCAAATCAAGGGATGTACATTTCGGCCCGCCCGCTCCCGCATTTGGCCCTTAAAGCGGTTCCAAACGAGCGGTCCAGTCGAGACGCTGTAACCCCAGTCAGCCAAGCGAGCGGGCATCTTTTCAGCGGCGGCGATGAGGGCGGAATGCTCTGGGTCGCGCGGCGCCAACCATGGCGCGGTCGCAGGGGAGGGGAGGCCAATCGTGCCGTTGCGGACAACCGTAGCCTCGCGCTCGCTGGTGACCTTCACATAGTGGACCTGCGCACGGCCCGGGCTCGCGCCTTTGCAGTAGGCCGCCAGGCAGGTCTCCTGCAGCACGTCCTCGAAGACACCGCTGCGGGCGTGGACAAAATCGATCGCCGCCGGCGGCGCCTCCTGGGCCATAAGCTCTCGCAGCGCAGCGTAGTAATGGCCGCCAAGGAAGCTGGTCGGCGTCAGATAGGCGACGATGCCGCCCGGCTTCGTCCATCGCACGGCGATGTCGGTGAAAACGCCATAGAGATTGGCATGGCCATAGAGGCTGCGCTGGTAGCGCCGCCGCTGTTCGGGGGTTAGCGCGACCCGACCGTAAGGCGGGTTTCCAACGACCAAGTCGTAGGTCTCGCTGGGCGCCTCTTCGAGGGTGTCCGCCACTCGCACCATGATCGGGACAGGTCGGCGGGCGATCGTGGCCAGGTCGGCGAGTTGGATCTCCAGCGCCGCCTGACCAAACCACGCCGCGTAAGGATCAAGCTCCAGGCCGAGGAGGCGACTTCCGATTTGGCCAAGGACGAAAGCCGCGTCAGCTTCGGTCATGGCGGCCCGCATCCGCTCCGCCGCTGGCAACAGGAAAGCACCCCCGCCGCTCGCGGGGTCCAGAACCCGAGCCGTTCGCCAATCGACACCCTGTTCGGCTGCTAGGTCAAGAAGGCGGCCCGCGAGGGCAGGGGGGGTGTAAAAAGCCCCCATGGCGCTGCGCTCACGACCATCCAGAAGGGCGGTATAGAGTCCGGTCAGATTGTGCAGTGCTTCGCCCATGGGCAGCGGCGCGGCATCACGACCAATCGCCTCGGCCATCTGCTGGACGGGTGCGTCAAGGCGGCCATATGGGGTCGAAAAGGGGCTGCTGAGCTTTGCGGTGGGTTGGGTCGCGCCGGCGTAGGCGACCAGGGCCGCGCGCGTGAAGACGGCGGCAAGGTCGCGGCGGCGGGGTTCAGGCAGCGTCGAGGCCCAGGCGCGGGCCAGTTGGCGCCCGCGCGCCAACTCATAGCGGCTGGTTTCTGAGTCACGGAAATCGAGGCGGGCTGGTGCGACCGCTTGCAGCTTCGACTTCATGTCAGTTCCCCATCCCGTTGCGCGCCAATGTTGCACGTAGGGTCTTCGGCGTAACCCCGTAGGCGCGCGCAACCACAGGAACTGGCTCGTCAGCCGCGAGGCGCGCTCGGGCTTCACCGATCTGTTGCCCGTTCATTTTGGGCCGGCGACCAAGGTGTCGCCCAGCCGAGCGAGCCGCAGCGATTCCCTGGCGTTGCCGGTCGCGAAGGCGCCGGCGTTCGTGGGCGGCCAGACTAGCGAGAATGTCGGCGATCAATCGGCCGTCGTTGGTCGCAATGTCGAGGGAGGGGAGGGCGAGGACCTTTAGGACAATTCCCCGCCGGATCAACTCGTCCATGAGCATCACGGCTTCGCCTGTGCTCCGGCCCAATCGGTCCAACTCTGTCACGATCAGCTGATCACCTGACTGCAGGTCGGCGAGCAGACCATCCAGGCGCCGACGCGCTTTGACTCCGCTCTCGACCTCCTCGACGATCTGGTCGCAGCCGATCGCGGTAAGCGCGTGTCGCTGCCGCGCGAGGTTCTGATCGTCTGTGGAAACGCGGGCATAACCGTGTCGCATTTCTACCCCCACCTTTCTTCTCGCATAGAGCCTTGATTCGATTGTGAGCTTCAGCGCCAAATGGCGGATGATCTCCAGCGCTATATGGCGCCGATGACGAGCGTGCTCCGGGCAGCTTCGACCACGTCGTCGGTGATCACCGACAGGCCGTTGATCTTCAGGATGCGCTCGATCTGGATGAAGACCCGCCGATGGATCGTGGCGGCTGAGACCCGCGGCCGCTTGAGCGCCATTCCCTCGATCAAGCCGACGAGATCGGCCGGCGTCTGTCGAACGCCCGCGTCCGAGCGGGTGAGACGCTCCAAGCCTGACAGGCCGTGCATGCGATAACGAGCCAGCCAGCGCTGCGCAGTGCGGAGCGGGACTCCAGCGGCCCTCGCTGCGAAGGTGAGCGGAACTTCATCGTCCAGGACTGGCCGGAGCACGGCGAAGCGAGCCATCGCTTTCCTGCGCTGTTGTCCGCCCTCGGTGTCGAGCGCCATTGGCGCTGCCGGCTGCTCCATGCCGCCCTCCGCACGTGCGCGGGTGTCCGAAAGAGGATCGTTGAACGGACGGTCCGCCCCGCACGAACCGCGCCCCACAAACTCAGGACCTCCGGAGTCTCATAAGACCCGTACGCTGAGTCTTTCATTGAGGGGAGGCTTAACGTACACTTTCGGCATGACGACAACCTTGATCGGTTACGCCCGCTGCTCCACCGACAAGCAGGACCTCGCCGCCCAACGCGCGGCGCTCCAGGAGCTCGGCGTGGCGGCCGATCGCATCTACACCGACCACGGCTTGACCGGTGCGAACCGCTCCCGGCCGGGGCTGGATCAGGCTCTCGCCGCGGTCCGCAGCGGCGACACGCTGGTCGTTCCCAAGCTGGATCGCTTGGCCCGGTCAGTTCCGGACGCGCGCTCCATCGCCGACGCCCTGGTCGCTCGGGGCGTCAAGCTCAAGCTGGGAGCGAGCATCTATGATCCCGCTGACCCGATGGGGAAGATGTTCTTCAACATCCTGGCCACCTTCGCCGAGTTCGAGGGCGACCTCATCCGACTCCGGACGCGCGAGGGCATGGCGATCGCCCGCGCACGAGGGAAACTCAAGGGAAAGCAGCCGAAGCTCTCGGAGAAACAGCAGAAGGAGCTGCGCCGGATGCACGGCACCGGCGAATACGCGATCAGCGATTTGGCGGAGCTGTTCTCGGTGTCCCGCCCGACCGTGTACCGAACACTCAACCGCCAGGTCCTCGCCACATAGCCCTGGAGATAGACCGCCATTTAGCGTCGGAGTTCACAAGCAAATCAGCTACTTGGGAGGGACGAAAGGTGGTGGAAGAAATGCGCTACGGCTACGCACGGGTTTCGAGCGAGGAACAGAGCCTCGCCCGCCAACGGTCGGCGCTGGGCGCCGCCGAGTGCGACCAGATCATTGAGGAGGTCCAGAGCGGGGTGAAGGCGCGCCATCGCCTTGATCAGCTCTTGGTGGGATTGAAGGCCGCCGACGAGCTTGTGGTGACCGAGCTGGACCGGCTCGGCCGCAGCACCGGCGAGGCGATCCTTCTCATGGACGACCTGATCCGGCGCGGGGTGGTGTTGCGGGTGCTCACCCTGCCCTCCCTGGACATCACCACGAACGACGGCCGATTGATCGCCGACATTCTCGCCAGCCTGGCCGCGCACGAGCGCCGGCGCACGCGGGACCGGCAGCGGCATGGGATCGCGGTCGCCAAGGCCGCCGGTCGCCACCTTGGCCGGCCCCCGAAGATGAATGGCCAGCAGATCACCGAGGCGCGGTCCCGCCTCGCCGGCGACGAGCCGGTGCGCGTGGTGGCGCGCGCCTATGGGGTTAGCGACAAGACGCTCAGAGCGACGCTGGCGCGGCAGGCGGGTTGAGGTGGAGGCGTTCCTGGAGCCCAAAAGAACCAAGGGGAGCCTTGCGGCTCCCCTGGCGTGTAGCTCCCTCGCGGGCAACGGACATTCGGTTTCCCAAAGCCGCAGAGCCTACATAGGCCCAAAGCGTTTATTTTTCAAGATCAAACGGTTTGGGTAGCCACGCCATCAGGCGTGCGAGGATCTCATTGAAATCCGCCTCTGAGACGAGCGGGATTTTACCCCGGACCTGAGATAGCCGGCTCGGCGCGATCGTGGAGGGCTGATTGCAGACTGCCCAGGATGCCTGCCCGTCTACGGAGGACGATAGCTTATAGGCCCAGCGGTTGTCGTCCTGTGGGTCCGTTGAGGTCGGGACGACCAGGCAAGGGCCGTGCAGCGCGTTCTTATAGGACACCACGACGACCGGACGTGTTTTCCACATCTCAGGGAGCTGGGAATCGCGCCAAAAGTCGCACCAGTAGAGCTGCCGGATTTTCGGCGCAGCGATGATCCGGGGCTTGACCCGTTGCGGCTTTTCTTCCGGCAGCGGCCCCTTTGGAGCCGGCCGTTCTCCGCCGCCGTCTGTCGCGCCATCGTTCATAGCTTGGCTTAACCCATTTCCGACTCGCGACCGAGAGGCCCCTCCTCCCAGCTAGTGTTCTTAATCGATCATTCACCCTATTAAGGAAACGTGTACATGTTCACACGTCCACTTGTGCGAGGGCTCACATGAGAACAATCGCGATCGTCAGCCAGAAAGGCGGGGCCGGCAAGACGACCCTCGCCATCCACCTTGCCACGGCAGCCGCAGGGGCCGGGCGCAGCGCTCTCGTGCTCGACGCCGATCCACAGGCGACGGCGAGCCATTGGGCCACATGGCGCGGCGGCGCCGAACCCGAGGTGGTCGATTGCGCCTCCCCTTCCCTTCTACCTCGAAAACTCCAGCAGGCTGCGGACCTGGGCGCGGAGTTGGCTATCATCGACACGCCGCCTCACGCCGACATCATGGCTCGGGAGGCGTGCAAGTCCGCCGACCTGGTGCTGATTCCATGCCGGCCGCAGGCTTTCGACCTGACCGCCGTCGAAACCACGGCGGGCCTCGTGTCGGCTGTTGGCAAGCCAGCGTTCGTGATCTTTATGGGCGGGCCGCAGCGGGCGCCCACGACCTATAGGGAAGCCCGCGAGCTTATCGAGGGGACGGCTGAGGTCGCGGGTCTGGGGCTTCGCGTCGCGCCGGTTATGTTGACCCAGCGCGCTATCTATCACCACAGCACCGCGAGCGGCCGAACCGCTCAGGAGGCGGAACCCGAAGGCAAGGCGGCCGAGGAGATTGCAGCGCTTTGGATGTGGGTAAGTGAACAAGTGAACATGAGCTCACGTTCGCGTGTGAACAATAAGGGACGCGCGGCATGAGCAAATTCGCAGGAATGAGAACGGCGCGCGTGGCTCAGGCCAAGCCCGCCGCTGAGGTGCTGGCGGCGCCGGAGAACGCCGCCGCATCTAAGCTTGGAGGGCGGGACGGTAAGAAAGCTGTTAGCGGCTACTTTTCGCCGGAGGTGAGCCGAGGCCTTCACATGCTGGCGCTGGAGCAGGGGAGCAATCTGCAAGCGCTGATGGGCGAAGCGTTCGACGATCTGATGCGCAAATACGGAAAGCATCCTTTCGGCGAGCGGTGAGCATGTTCACACATGAACATGTCCTCATGTGAGCACGCTCACGTGTAATCTCTTAAGCACTCGTTAACCTTGGCGCCGTCTGCTCCGTCGTTGCGTGGCGGATTCTGTGCGGTGGATTTCCGACTGTCCCGAATCCCGCCACGCTGACGTAGCGGTGCGAAGTGTCGTGCCGATTCGTCTGATTGGGTTCCCCGCGTCTTGGCGGATGCGGAGGCCCAGACAGACGAAAGCCCGGGTTGGCGCCCGGGCTGTTCGATAGTCTCAGTGGCGCGGGAAGCGCCGGGTGTTCGACAACCCCGAAGCTCCCCCAAAACCGAGCCGCAGTCAACAAAAACCGCTTCGGCGGCGACGGCGGAGCTTTGCCTATCGGATAGCAGCGCCAGCGAGGGCCGACCCAACGCGATGGGAAGGCATATGGAGCTTGTATTGGAAGGCTTTGCGGGAGGCGCAGAGCCGGGACGGGGAGGGCGGCCGGTGGAGCCGGTGCGCCGTCACAGCCGGCCGCAGGGCCGGTTCGAGGGGATGTTCTGGCGGCCGTTCAAACCCAAGGACGTGGCACGGTATCTCACGGCCGCTGAGCGGTTCGAGCGGGCCGGGAAGAAGCCAGGAGACCGCAATGGCCCGCTGGGGACCGTGGCGATCGAGGTGTTGCGCGAGCTGCTACGCCTCGTGGACTACAGGACGGGGCGGCTGGAGCCCGCGCTCCTGACGATCATGGCCCGCACCAAGCGGTCCAAAGACGCCGTGGTGACGGCGCTGAAGGCGCTTCGCCGGCATGGCTTCGTCGATTGGGTGCGCCGCTACATCCCGACCGGCAACCTCGGCGCCGGCCCCCAGGTGCAGCAGACCTCCAACGCCTACCGCCTGGCGCTCCCGCCGGCGGCCGAGCGACTGCTGGGGAGGGCCGGGGAGGATGCGCCCACGCCTGACGACCACGCCCATGCCCACGAGGCCCGCCAGGCCGAGCGGCGGGCGCAGCTCGCCGGCGTTGACCCCGAGGAGCGCAACGCCGTGCTGTTCGGCTCCGGGCCGCTAGCCAACGCTTTCAGTCGTATGGAACGGGCGGTCGAACAGAGGAATGAGGGGTGACTACACGAAAGTGACGTATCTGCACGCTAAGGGCGAACAAATCCGGTACGATGCCAGCAGATGCTATTCGCAGGCTTTCCTGCCCCT
>NZ_CVJQ01000006.1 GCF_001375595.1 Phenylobacterium immobile (ATCC 35973)
TCTAGATCGACGCCGCGGTTGATTTCAGAGTCCTCCGATCTCGATGCTGTCTGTTTAACGCTAATTGTCTCCGATCGGATGGAACTAAGGCTTGCGCCACTCAGCCAGGGCGGCTGAGCGGCTGAGCGAACCGGAGATACCTGTCACCGCCGTTGGCGTGATAGGTGAAATCGACACTGCTGACGCGAACGACGAGAAAGCAGAGCCGTGAGCTTCAGGGCCGATCTGCCATTTCGGCCCTGCTCGAACACCTTTTGAATTGCGAGCACAAACAACGTACTCTAGCTTTCTTCACGGTGCCGGGCACGACGACCCAGTCCGATGCACCGCCTTCAGCGGGATGCGTTCGCGGCTCTTGTTGGTGAAAACGACGAGGGCGTTATCGGACATGGCGTTGCTCCGGTATTAGGTGAATACCAACACCGATATTCCGAAACACATTCGCTTGTTAATTGTATGTTCCGCGACATCCACGGCTGTTTATCGGGAATAACCTTTGGAGCGCCGGCCACTTTTGGCATTTGGCGCCTGTGCGCCGCCGGACTCCCGATTCCGATCCAGCGCTCGGGAGGCCTCAACCAACTGCGCCCAGCCGTGCGGGTTGGCGTTCTGCATCAGCCGCGCCCCAGCCTCCCAGCGGTTTAGCCTCAGCGTGGCGGCGGCCATCCGCTCCGGCACGCTCCAGCCCGCAGGCAGGGCGCGAGCGATCGGCCCCGAGAATCCCACCCAGACCACAACGCCAAAGACCGCGCCCACGGTAGTCATGATCGCGACCTGGCGCACTTGCTCGCGCCCGGTGCGCTGGCGCTCGGCAAGGCGTTCCAACTCGGCCGTCGCCGCGTCCACGCGCTGAAGGACGGCCCCCAACGCCTGGCCGCCTTGCTGCTGCGCCGCCTCGCGCGCTTGGCGCACCTGGGAAGCGAACGCCTCAGGCGTCAAGGTGAGGGCCGGATGGGCCTCGATCCCGGCCAGCGTGGCGGCGATCTTGCCGAGCGTCGGGGCGTAGTCCGGCCCGTCACAGCCTTGCTCCACGCTCGCCCTGAGCTCCGCCACCTCGGCGCGGAGCGCCTCGAACGCCGCCGCCGGATCGGCGCCTAAAGCCTCGTGATCCTCGTCCATAGGAACTCGCTACCGTCCGAGCCCTATGGAACGCCCAAGGGTCAGGGATCGAACCAAGGCGTCACCCATGCTGACGCCGGGCATGTCGCGGACCTTCCCAAGCCCCAACTCCAGCTTCTTGCCGCGAAGAATGGATTCCACCTGGGCATCGCGCCCAAGACCATCGGCCATCGCCTTCATGCGGCCCTCGATGGCCTTGCGGGCGGCGGCGGTCTGGTAGCCGACGCCAAGCTCGGCCCGCTTCGCCTGTAGCTCGCGCCAGTCCTCCACGAACCGCTCGGCGCGGGCGGCGGGGTCCAGGCGCACCGTCCGTTCCGTGGCCATGGCGCGCTGTACGGCCTTCATGCCCTCGGGCGTGGCGCCCTGGCGGGCCAGGCCGGGATTGCGCGACAGGGCGGAGCGCAGGTCCGCCGTCGCCTCGCGGGACACGCCCTCCAGGCCCTCGCGGGCCTTCTGCATCTCCACCCTTTGGTGGGGCATGATCGGCAAGCCCTGCTCGCCCATCCGCTCCGCGTCGGTCCATGCCGCCGTATAGCGGGTGACACCCCGCTGCAGGGCCGCGTCAGGCCCTGGCGCCGCCCGCTCGGCCGCCTCGGTAATCCCAGCGGCGGGTCCGCCGCCGCGACCAAGTTTCAGGCCGTCGAACATGCTCCGCTTGGGCGCGCGGCCGACGGGAGTCGGTCCCCGTTCGACGAGGATCTCCGACCGAACAAGGCCGCGCCGCTCGGCGAAGGCCTTCCCATAGTCGAGCGTCGTATCCTTCGCCCGCTCCCGGCCGAGCGTGCGGACCAGCTGGTCCCGATCCTTGAAATCGTCGGCCCCGTAGTGGACCGCCAACGTCTCCCGGTGCCGGCTCATCCCCACATAGGCGGCATGACGGTCCAGGCCGTCGCTGGCCAACAGGTGGCCGTGGTCCACGGTCACGCCCTGGCTCTTATGGATGGTGGACGCATAGCCGTGGTCGATCTGGGCGTAGTCCTTTAGGTCGAACCGGACTTCCCGCCGATCGGCGCCATCAAGGCGCACCGTAAGGGAGGGACCGTCGATCCGCTCCACGGTTCCCAGCGTGCCGTTCTTCACGCCCAGAGACCGCTCGTTGCGCAGGAACATGATCTGGTCACCGGCCGCGAACGTCCGTTCGCCGCGCTCGGTCTGGATCACGTGGTCCTCGCCCAATGCGCCGGCGTCACGCATCCGGCCGCGCGCGAGCTGGTTCAGCTCCGCCACGTCGGCGCGGGTATGGGCGAGCATCACCTGGCTGGCTTCCGGCTTGGCCTGGCGCGCAGCATCCCAGCCGTCCACGAGGGCGCTGCGGGCCGCCTCCCGGGTTTCGTGGCCCCTGACCATGCCGGCGGCCTCGTAACGGTCCAGGGCGGCCCCTGTGCGCCCCGTGGCCAGCTCCCGCGTCGCCTCTCGCTGCCAATCCTGGCGCTGGCGGCGGATCTCCGTGATCTCGGCCGCGCCATGCCGTTCGGTCAGCGCCCGGAACGCCGCGCCGGCCTCGATCGCCTGGAGCTGCTCGGCGTCGCCCACCAGCACCACCTTCGCGCCGGCCGCATCAGCCGCCGACAGTACTCGCTCCATCTGCCGCGAGCCGATCATGCCGGCCTCGTCGATCACCAGCACGTCGCGCGCGGTCAGCGCGTCCCGGCCCTGCGTCCACCCGTGCTCGAGGCTGGCGATCGTCCGCGAGGGAATACTCGAGCCCGCCTCCAGGCTCTCCGCCGCGATACCGGACAGCGCGGCGCCGCGCACCTGATAGCCCCCGGCTTCCCACGCCTCACGCGCCACCCCCAGCATGGCGCTCTTGCCGCTGCCGGCGTAGCCCACGACCATCGATAAATCCTGGCCGCCCGTGATATGCTCCAGGGCGTCGCGCTGCTCTCCCCCCAGACGCAAGCCGCGACGCTCGCCGGCGGCCAGCGCATCCCCTCTGGCCGCCGGCGACACACCATGGCCGCGCCGATCGGCGAGCTCACCGGCGGAGCGCTCCAGCCGCGCCTCCGTCTCCAGCATCTCGCGCGTGGTGTAGCGGTCCCGTCCCCGCCCGTCCTGGCCGAGGGCCACCAGCTCGGGCGAGGTCTTCACCGCGCTCAAGGCCTCGGTGAACTGGTCCGGATCATCCGTGTGACGGTGAACGAAGCGGGCCAGGTCGTGATCCGTGAACGTGCTCTGCTGCCGGGTGATGGCGTCCAGCGCCACGCCCGGCTCGGCGATGATCTTCTCGCCGTTGCGCCGGGCGATCTCGCGATGCTCCAGGGCTCGCTCCGCATCCTCTCCCCGCCCCTCCCGGCGCATCCCGGCCGGCCCGATCTTGTGCTGCGGCTCAAGCTCGATGCCCTGCGCCGCCAGCGACCGGTGATCCACCTGGGCGTCGATCCCCAGCTCCGCGAGCCGCTCGTTGACGTGGCCAGCCCAGCGCTCGCGCCAGTCGCTCAGAAGCTCGGCGCTATTCCACTCCCGGACCTTCTTCCCGAAGCCTTCGGGGCCGGCTCCGTCACGAGTGACCTCGCGCATCGACAGCATGACGTGGGCGTGCGGCTTGGCCAGGCCGTCCGGTCCCACGTCCCAGTGCACATTGAGGTCCGCGACCATCCCCCGATCGACGAACTCGGTCTGCACAAAATCCCGCGCCAGCTCCACGCCCTGCGCCTGGCTCATTTCTCGGGGAATAGCGAACTCGATCTCTCGGGCGAGCTGGGCGTCCTTGCGCTTCTCCAGCGCCTCGACCTCGTTCCACAGCGTCTCGCGGTCCTGCCAGCGCTCCGGCGAGCCCTCCGGCGCCAAGACCTCCGAATGCACAACGCCGGCCTTGTTGGTGAAGTCGTGGCCGCGTCCAAGCCGCTCGTCCTCTAGCCGCGACGCGGAGCGATAGGCCGCCGCCGCCACGGCGCTGGACCCGTTGGCGCGGCTGATCACCTTGGCGCTGAAATGGTAGATGGCCATCGTCGCCAACCTGCCTCAGCCGGGCGTCATTTTCAAGCATACGTCGGCACGACGTATAAGCGCGCACTCAAATCCTGACGGCTTTTTGTGATGGACTCTGCGTGCCGACAATGATTCACTTGGGCTGAAGGATTGAACCGTTGCGTAATCAGGAGCCCGGCCCATGCGCAAACCCCGAGATATTGACGCCGAGCTGAAGGCCCTAGCGAACAAAGCTAAAGGCCTCAAAGCCAGGCGAGTGTTGCAGCTTGGTGAGCTGGTCACGGTCACGGGGGCTGATGCGCTCGATCTGGAGACGTTGGCGGGGGCGCTGCTGGCGGCGCTGAACGCCGCAAAATCGGCCGAGCAAAAGGAGGCGTGGCGCTCCGAGGGCGCGGCCTTCTTTCAACGCCGGGGACGCAAGGGCCGCTCGGGCGTTGCAGCTCAGAAGTCAGGCGACGGGGGCGGCGCTGGGTCGAGCGGCGGCGGCAATCCGGCGCACTGATGCGGCGCGGGCCAGGACCGACACGAGGGAATGGGTGATGCAGCGCCGGGAGCGAACCCGCCACCTGATCGAGCTGGGAGGCCTTGTCCAAAAGGCCGGCCTGGTCGACCTCACCGACGACGACCGCGCCACGATCCTGGGCGGACTTCTGGAGCTGGCCGATAGGCTCCAGGGTGACGGCGGCGCGGCTGTGCGGGAGGTGTTCCGGCGGCGGGGTCTGCGCGCGTTCGAGGCCGAAACGGTCGCCGCCAAATGAGGGTCCTCCCGCGGCTCGTCGCCCTCATCGCCTATGTCGTCGGCGGCTACCTCATCGGCTTCATGGTCGGCCGCCTGCTGCTGATCCCGGTCGCCGCCGTGACGCATCTGGATAAGACCTTCGAGTCGCTCCTCCCGATTGCCGCCGGCGTCGTCGGGGCCGTCAGCGGCCTCGGATGGTTCAACGCCCGGTTCGCTCTTCCCGCCGCGCGCGGCGGCGTCCACGGCTCGGCCTATTTCGCCAGCGCCGAGGAAGTTCGCCGCAGCCTGGGCTCGGCCGCCGGCCTGATCGTCGGCCGCGAGAACCGGCGCGGCGGCCAGCTCCTCCGATATGCCGGCCAGGCGCACCTCCTGACCATCGCCCCAACCGGCTCGGGCAAGGGGGTGGGCGCCATCATCCCCAACCTCTTGACCGCCAATCGCTCGGTCCTCTGCATCGACCCGAAGGGCGAGAACGCCCGCATCACCGCGCGCGCCCGGGCGCGCTTCGGCCAGGTCCATGTGCTCGATCCCTTCGGCATCTCCGGCCAGCCCTCGGCCGCTTTCAATCCCCTCGCCGGCCTCGATCCCGACAGCCCAGACCTGGCGGAAGACGCCGCTTTGCTGGCCGACGCCTTGGTCCATGATCCTCCGGGCCAGGTCGGCGAGGCGCACTGGAACGAGGAGGCGAAGGCGCTGATCGGCGGCCTGATCCTCTATGTCGTGTGCAATGAAGGGCCGGAGGTCCGCACGCTCTCCACCGTGCGCGAGCTGCTGACCGCAAGTCCGCAAGAATTCCGGGTGATGCTGGAGATCATGCAGAAGACCACCAGCGCCGGCGGCCTGGTCCGCCGCGCCGCCAGTCGTCACCTCGGCAAGAGCGAACGCGAGGCGGCCGGCGTCCTCTCCTCCGCCCAGCGCCACACCCATTTTCTCGATAGCGTCCGGATCAACTGGACCATGGCCAGCTCGGATTTCCGCTTCGCCGATCTGAAGGACCAAGGCGACGGTCTTCCTGGTCCTGCCGCCAGAGCGCCTGGATGCCTATTCTCGCTGGCTGCGCCTGATGGTGGCCCAAGCCATCCACGACCTGGCCCGCACTCCTGCCCGGCCGGCGGCCCCGGTCCTATTCCTGCTCGATGAGTTCGCCGCCCTCGGCCGCCTCGAACCCGTCGAACGGGCCTTCGGCCTGATGGCCGGTTACGGCCTCCAGCTCTGGCCGATCCTCCAGGACATGCACCAGCTCTGGAGCACCTACGGCGAACGGGCCGGAACCTTCGTCTCCAACGCGGGCCTGGTGCAATCTTCAACGTCGCCGACGTGGAAACCGCGAGCTGGGTGTCGAAGCCGATCGGCGCCACCACCATGACCTATCAAACGACGGGAACCAGCACCTCGCGCGGCGGAATGCAGCTGTTCGAGACCAAATCCACCTCGACCACGGCCCACCTCTCGCGGCGCGAACTGATGACGCCGGACGAGATCATGCGGCTGGATTCCAGCTTGGAGATTCTTCTGCGCCAGGGCGCCGCCCCCGCCATCGCCGCGAAGGTCAGATATTACGATGGGCCGGAGTTCCGGGGCCTGTTCACCGCGGCGAGCGTTTAAACGGCGCGATGGCCTGTATAGGCGTATACACGCTAGGTCAGCCCCCGCCGGGAACGGGGTATTACCTCACCGTTCAGGCCTCCGCCTGACGGCGGATCGCTCCCCGCCACCGACATTCCCCTTCGCTGCCCGATTTACCGCTCCACGGCCCGGAATCGAGCCCTGGCGGCTTATCTGCCGGCGACGTCGGCCGGAATTTCTCACAACGCCTCCGCACGCTTTTCTCGAAAAGCCATGCGACGGCTGGACTGGGCTCCGATTTTGGAGGTTTTTGCCGGTCTTTCCCTTCGAATAGCTTGTCGGCCGACTAGGCCGACTCATTTTGATGGGGGATGCCGGGTGGGGAGGACCGCGAAGCGGGCCGGGGCAGCCGAAGGCCGCGAGCCGGCGGGGGCGAAAGTCCCCAAGAGGCGGCGCTTTCTTCTATTCCTCGGGCTTTACGGCCTTGCCGCCCAGGTTATCCACAGGCCGGCCTACCCCAAAACTCACCATTCCGGTTCAGATTCTAAAATTCTTCTTAGATTCAAGATTCAAGGGCCGTAACCCGCTGAACTGTAAAAGCGAATCAGGTCGAAAAGTGAGTGTTGGGGCCGAGTCGCGTGAGCTTTGGGGTAGCCTACGGTGAGTGTTGGGGTCGGTAAAAGTGAGTGTTGGGGCCGAGTCGCGTGAGCTTTGGGGTGGGTGCCTTCTCGACGGTGAGTTTTGGGGTAGCCGCTCCCCGATCAGCGGGGAGCTAGCGGATTTGCCCAACTCACAATTCGCCGTTAGGGTGATTGCGAATCTATCCCTACTCACCATTGGACGTGCCGATGTCGAAAGGTGCCGTAGTCGATCTCGCTATTCGGACCTTGGATCAGAAGGGGCGCGGCAACCCGTTCGATCCGGCCAACTACGGCGAGATCGTCAAGCCTGGCGAGCTGGTGGACATTGTCGAGCTTAGCCCCCTCACCCTCGCAGACCGCCGCATCTTCAACCTGCTGATCGCCAACGCCTGGGAGCGGATCGGCGAGCCCATCATCCATCGCATCTCGAAAACGGCCCTGAAGGGCACGCATCAGGGCAATGAGCGGGTGGAAAGCTCACTGCTGCGGCTGATGGGCACGATCGCTATCGTCACCATCCGCAAGGCCGGCAAGAGCTACAAGCGCCGCGTCCAGCTCCTCGGCCCGAGCGACGAGAGCCTGGAGAAGGACGGCTTCCTTCAATACCGCATCCCCGAGGAGCTGATCGAAATCCTGCGGAACAGCGAGGTCTATGCCCGCCTCAAGACGCAGGTGATGTATTGCTTCGAGTCGAAATACACCCTCTGCCTCTACGAGATGATCGAGCGCCGCATAGGCCTAGAATACAAGCAGACGGAGGAATTCACGGTTGAGGAGCTTCGCGCCCTCCTCAACGTGCCCGAAGGGAAGCTGGAGCGGTTCGCGGATTTCAACAAATACTGCCTAAAAGCCGCCAAGGACGAAATCAACAAGCTCTGCCCTTTCTTTGTTGACTTCACGCCCATCAAGAAGGGGCGAAAGGTCGAACGGGTGGCGCTGCATTGGTTCCCGAAAACCTCCACCGGCAAACGTGATGCGCAAATCCTGATCGATCAGCACAGCGTGGTCCGGCGCGCCAAGCTGCGAGGCGAATCCCTGGAAATGCCGGTCTTGGTGGATTTCGGCCAACCGGCCGACGAACGGTGAGCCCCTACCCCAAAACTCACCTTTTGGCCGTCGATCACCGAACCGTATAGGCGTATATTTGTATACGCTTATACCACTCCGCGACCGACGCGGTTGCGCCCCTTCTTGACGAATAGATCGTCCAGCGCCTCGGCCAACAGACGTTGAACCGTCGTCTCCTCCTCCGCCGCGAGGATGCGGAGTTGGGTGCTGATCTCGGGGGGGAAGTGACCGCCGATCAGCTTGGTCCCTTGCCGGCCCCCCTGCGTCCCCCTGGCGGGTGGGGCCTCGGCCGGCGACGCCGGCGCGGGTGCGGGCTCGCCGCCAACCTTGGCGCGGTCGAGAACGGCCTGAAGCGCATTGCCCTTTGCCATCACGCGACCTCCATGTGATCGTATAGCCGTATAGCTGTATACTCGTATAGCCGCCTGATCTCGTCCGCCGCAGGGCCATGCGGCTCGAACTCCTGCACCGCCTGGCCTGCGGCCTGGGCTCGGAAAAAGGCTTTGCGGTTGCCGACCGTCACCGGACAGACGGCCCCGCCCAGCTCCTCCACCGCCTTCATCGCGTCGCCCGTCTCCTGGCCCTGGGGCGGCACGAAGGTGAGCACCACGGCAAAGGCGCGGTCGAGCTGCCGCACGACCTCCAGCGTGTGCGTCATGCTCATGGTGTCGAACACGGCGGTCTTGGTCGGGATCAGGATGAAGTCGGCATGGCGCGCCGCCTCGAAGGTCACGTCGCGCGCCACGGCCGCGCCGTCGATCACCACCAGGTCGGTGCCGGCGTCCGCGCAGGCCTTCAGCATCGCCGGCAACCGCACGGGCTGGATCGAGGCGACGGCGGGCGTGTCGAGCTGGCGCACGTCCTTCCAGAAGGAAGCGGTTGCCTGCGGGTCGAGGTCGATGATCGCAACCTCTTTGCCGGCCTGCTCGGCCGCCACAGCCAGGCACGTCGCCAGTGTGGTCTTACCGACTCCGCCCTTCTGCGACAGGATGGCGAGAACCTTCATGCTACACTCCCTACGGGTATAGGACTATACGTGTATACACAGATGATGCGGAAGGGAAGGGCCTTCGCACGCGCTCACCCCTCGGGCTCGTCCTCATCAAGTGGCTCGTGGCGCATCGCCCCGTGACCTGGGATCGGGCAGAGCGGCGCCCCGGCCGTCTCCAGCCATTTGCGCGCGGTCCTGACGGTGTAGCCGCACGCCTGACATTCGCACTTAAGCATCCGCACCGCCTGCTTCCGGGGCGCGGTCGTCAGCCCGCCGGTGTCGAGGCGGGCGTGGGGGTGGGGACCCGCCGCTGCGAGGATGGGGGCGACCGCTGCCAGGAACGCGGCGCCGGGCGCGGTGGCGCGCATCGGCCCGACCAGCCCGAGCCCAAACGCGATGCGTTTAAACGGCTTCCCATGCCCCGCCTCGATGCCCACGGCGGCATGGACCAGCTCGTGCGCCAGGATCGCGGCGATCTGCGCCGGCATGGCGTCCGGCGCATGGGCCAGGTCCGGCCGGATGAAGATCTCAAAGTGCCCGTCCGCGCTGCGCCGGTTGTCCCAACATTCGCCGATGGCCCGGCTCCTGCGGCCGGCGCTGGTGAAGCCGATGGCCACCCGCACCCGGTCGGGCAGGGGCGCGCCCAGCGCCTCGAACAGCGGCGCGCCATACCCGCCGCCACCCCATTCAGCCAGCTTTCCCGGTTATCGTGGATCATCTCACTGTCTCCCTTCACATCGCCGCAGGGCGATGGCCTCGGCCATCGGCCCTGCCCTCGTGGCGAACAGCCGGGAGCGAGGGGGGCAGCGGGAATCGGCCGGGGTGGTGCGGACGCAGGCGCAGCCGAGCCACGGCCCGGCCTATTGCCGTTGCGGGGAGAGGGGGCGGCGCGCCCCTTTCCCCTTCTGACGGAGATCTTCGCCGGCGACGCCGGCGGCTTCATGCGGGCCCTGGCCCGCCCGCGCGAGCGATCGTCACCCGACAGGGACGAGACGCCAAAGGCGGCTCGGTCGGAGCGCAGCGGAGATAGAGCGCGGTCCCCTTGGGGACGCGCCCAAGGTCAGGCGCCGCACTTGATGCCTGTCGTACCCAGTACTACATGTATGCCATGACCGATGCTGAGGAAACCGCGCGGGCCTTCAAAACCGCCTGGTTCACCAAGGCGGCGCGCAAGGCACGCATCAAAGACGACGAACTTTGCGAAGCGATCGAGGAAGTCAGGAAGGGCCAGGCTGACGATCTTGGTGGCGGAGTATTCAAGAAGCGCCTGAACAAAAACATGCACCGGAGCATCATTCTCGCGAAGGGCGGTCGATATTGGATTTACCAATTCCTGTTCGCGAAAAAGGACCAAGCCAACATCGACTATGAGGACCTGGCCGACTTCAGAACCCTTGCAAAGAAATATGCCACGTTGAGCGAAAAACAGGTCGCTCAACTCCTAGAGGACAAAGACCTGACGGAGATATGTAATGGCGACGAAACGTAAGTTTAAAAGTGACATGTCCGAGGCGATTCACTCGTCTGCGGCAGCGCTTTATAAGGTCGGGGCGATCGACAAAACAACCATGGCGGACTTTGACGCCCGGCATTTGGTCCCCAGCGAAATAGCGCCCGCCGAAATCAAGCATCTCCGCGAAGCCAACAATGTCAGCCAGCGCGTGTTCGCCCGCTACCTCAACACGAGCGAAAGCACGGTCGAGAAGTGGGAATCGGGCGCCAAGCGGCCCAGCCCCCCACTGCGAAAGCTCCTGTCAGTCGTGCAAAAACACGGCCTGCAAGTCCTCATCTAGCGCCCCGCGCCAGCGTCGCCCTGAGGGTCTTGTCGCTAACCCCATAGGCCCGCGCGACCACACGCACCGGCTCGTCGCCGGCG
Organism: Phenylobacterium immobile (ATCC 35973); assembly: GCF_001375595.1. Classification (NCBI taxonomy): domain Bacteria; kingdom Pseudomonadati; phylum Pseudomonadota; class Alphaproteobacteria; order Caulobacterales; family Caulobacteraceae; genus Phenylobacterium; species Phenylobacterium immobile. The sequence continues at coordinate 10,929 of NZ_CVJQ01000006.1, forward strand.
AGCCGGGCGCGCGCCTCGGCGATCTGCTGGCCGTTCAGCTTTGGCGGCCGACCGAGATGGCGGCCGGCGGCCTTGGCCGCGACGATGCCCTGGCGCTGGCGCTCGCGGGTCCGCCGGCGCTCGTGCGCGGCCAGGCTGGCCAGGATGTCGGCGATCAGCCGGCCGTCGTTGGTGGTGATGTCAAGGGAAGGGGAGGGCGAGCACCCGTAGCACCACCCCGCGCCGGATCAGGTCGTCCATCAAGAGGACCGCCTCGCCCGTGCTGCGGCCCAGCCGGTCCAGCTCGGTAACCACCAGCTCGTCGCCGGCGTCCAGGCCGGCCAGAAGCCGATCGAGGCGATGGCGCGCCTTCACGCCGCTTTGGACCTCCTCCACGAGCTGGTCGCAGCCGGCCGCGGAAAGCTGTGACCGCTGGCGGGCGAGGCTCTGTTCCTCGCTGGAAACCCGGGCGTAGCCGTAGCGCATTTCTTCCATCACCTTTCGGCCCACATAAGTAGCTGATTTGGTTGGGGCAGGGGAGGGCGGAAGAAAGGTAGGGCTTTGAGGCACCCCTAAGTGCGCCCTGAGTCATCTCGCCGCAGCGATCAGGATACCTCCCCGCGGCGTCCGCGTCCGCCGCGGCGACATCACCCGCGTCCACTCCCTTCCGGCGACGAGCGCCTGGAGCTGCACCGCGGTCAGACGCATGACGCCGTCGATGATCTGCGGCCAGCGGAAGCCGCCTTGCTCCAGTCGCTTGGCGTAGAGCACCAGGCCCGACCCATCCCAGTACAGAAGCTTGATCCTGTCGCTTCGCCCGGAAGACGTAGACGACCCCCGAGTAGGGATCCGCGCCCCCCGCAGCCAGCCGAACACCTGCTGCGGCCTCAGATCATGCCGGCGTGGTCCCGGGCGCCAACGCCCCCAGCATGATCTCCGCCTTCGCGTCCGCCGACCACTTCCGACGTCCGCCAACGCCCGTGATCACCTCCAGCCGCCGCACCACAATCGGCCTAGGGTCGTGCGTATGGTCAAACGTAGACATGTGCGGATCTCGTCCCTCGTCGAGATCGCCATTCTCACCGCTTCGCTTCAGACCCGGTAGGTGCGCCTCACGGCGCCGCTTACGGAAGGCGCACGGCTTGCGGCCCCATCGCACGCGCGCCTTCAAACTCTGCAACGACCCGAAGTTCCGAAGTTCGCCGAGAAGGGGTGACTACACGAAAGTGACGTATCTGCACGCTAAGGGCGAACAAATCCGGTACGATGCCAGCAGATGCTATTCGCAGGCTTTCCTGCCCCTTTTATGTGGTGCCGCCCTACGGGCGCCGATATGGGAGGGCGGCAATCCGATTGACCAACGATCGAGGTAGAACCCTGCTCGCCAAATATGTGAGCTGGTTGCCCATCCCCGGTATGGCGAAGGATTGCCGATAAACCAGAGCGTGGACTGCATGGGCCGCGCACCGGTCAACGTCCATCAAACCCAACCTCCCCCACTTCAAATCGCTGAGGGCAGCCATGTCTGTGTCGATTCCACCGGGTGCAAAAGATCCAACACTCACTCCCGTCCCGGCAAGCTCCACGGAAAGCGCTCGCATGAGGGTGCTCACATAGGCTTTCGACGCGCCGTAGACCGCTTGGAAGGGCACGGATGTTTCGCCCGCCAGGCTCGACACGGCGATTACTGAGGATTCAAACGGCTGCTCCCTGAAAATCGCAATCAGGCGAGCCAGCAAATCCGTGAAACCGAGTATGTTTGTTTCAATTACCTCGGCATAAGTGTCGGCACGGCCTGCATCAAATGAACCAACGCTCGTCATTCCGGCAACCAACAAAGCGGCTGTTACTTGCAATTCTGCAACCTTAGCCGCGATTTTCTCCCTGCCCTCGATTTCACGTTGATCAGCCACTATAATCTCGCACGGCACATTGAACCGCTCGTCAATTTCGGTCTGTAGCTCCCGCAAGTTGTCGAGCCTTCGTCCAACAATCAGGGGCTTGGCCTGGTACGATGCCGCCAAGCGGAGGGCGGACGCTCTGCCCAAACCGGTCGAAGCCCCTGTGACCAGCACCCACGAGTTCTTGATCGCCAGCGGTTTCACGCGTTTTCCAGAGCCTTGTATAGGGCGGTTTTGCCGATCTTGAGCCGGGCCGCCGCCTCACGAACAGTGAGGCCCGCTGCGATATGCGCCCGCGCTTTACGTAGTTTGTCGGGGGTAACGACAGGCCGGCGACCACCCTTGTTGCCCCGCTCGCGTGCGGCCTTGAGGCCGGCATGAGTGCGTTCACGGATCAGGTCACGCTCGAATTGGGCCAGCGAGCCGAAGATGTTGAACACCAGCATGCCGCCCGAAGTGGTGGTGTCGATATTCTCGGTGAGTGAGCGGAACCCGATGCCGCGCGCCGCAAGCTCGCCGACCTTCTCGATCAGGTGGCTCATCGAGCGGCCGAGGCGGTCGAGTTTCCAGACCACCAGCGTGTCGCCGGGGCGCAAATAGGCGAGCGCTTCGGTTAGGCCAGGCCGATCGGCTTTTGCCCCGGATGCGTGATCGTCGAATATACGGTCGCACCCGGCAGTGTTCAGCGCGTCAAGCTGGAGCGACAGCTTCTGGTCTGCGGTCGAGACGCGCGCATAGCCGATCAGCGCCACATGATGCCCGATCCTGTCCGTTTTCCCGTCATTATGCGATCTTGTCCGAATCGCCGTTACAGGTCCAGAGTTAACGGACATATTCCTGTTGGCCGCCAGAGGACCGTCTGACGGACACGCAAAGCGAAGGAGATGATGCTTGGCGAGACGGCGACTGGTGAGCCTGGAAATCTGGGCGAGGCATTATGGCGCGCCGCTCGATGAGCGCGAGATCGCGCGTCATTATACGCTGACCAGCGACGACCTGGAAATTGTCGGCCGCCGTCGCGGCGATGCCACCCGGCTCGGCTATGCGATGCTCATGCTATATATGAGATGGCCTGGCCGTGCGCTGGAAGCGGGCGAAGTCCCGCCCGCTCCTGTGCTCGCCTATGTGGCGCAGCAACTCGGCGTCGCGCCGGCAGCCTTCGCGGATTATGCCCATCGGGACCAGACCCGTCGCGAGCATCTCGTCGAAATCCGACGATCGCACGGGTTCAGGATTTTTGACCGCAACGCTTTCCGTGAAGTTGTCGCCTTCTCGGTCCCAATCGCGCAGACCATCATACACCCCGGCCAGATGGCAGACGTCATCGTCGATGAACTCCGGCGCCTGCAGATCCTCCTGCCTTCTCCGTCGATTCTCGAAGCGGTGCTGCGGCGGGCGCGCCAGCAAGCCGAACAGCTTACCTATGAAGTGCTCACGAATGGCCTGCTGCCTGACACCCTTCAGGGCCTGGACGATTTGCTGGCCCGACGACCGGGGCAGGTCGCGACATGGCTATCCTGGATGCGCAATGCGCCACAATCGCCGGCAGCGCGCAACATCCTGCGCCTGATCGAACGGCTCGCCTATATCCGCGCGCTGGGCCTCGATCGCGCCCGTGCCGACATGATCCCGGCTTTGACTTTTGACAGGCTGGCGGACGAAGGCAGCCGCATCACACCCCAGCACCTTGGCGAACTCAATGCCCTGCGCCGCCATGCGACGCTGGCGGCAACCGGCATCCGGCTTGAGGAAAGCCTGACCGACGCCACCCTGACGATGTTCGACAAGCTGTTGGGCAGCATGGCGCGCCGCGCCGAGAACCGGACCCGCGACAAAGCCCTCAAGACGGTGCGCGAGTTGCAAGGCCACCTCCGGACGCTCACGGGGTCTTGCCGCCTCCTCATCGACGCGCGCAGCAAGGGCGTGGATTCTCTGGCGCAGATCGAGGCGCTGGACTGGCAGCACTTCGCCGTGGCCGTCGAGCAGGCCGAAGTGCTCGGGCGACCGGAAACCGTCGATCGCACCGCCGAATTGATCGAGCGGCATCGGACGGTGAAGCTCTTTGTCGGCGCTTTTCTCAACGCCTTCGAGTTTCGCGGCGCCGGCGCGGTTCAGGGGCTCCTGTCAGCGCTGGCCATCATCGCGGAGCTATATCGGACCGGCAAACGGCGCTTGCCTGATCGCGTGCCGCTACGCTTTGTGCCGCCCGCATGGCGCCCGTTCGTCCTGCGGGATGGCATCGTTGATCGTGCCGCTTATGAACTATGCGCCTTGTCGCAACTACGCGAGCGGTTGCGAGCCGGGGATATATGGGTCGCGGGAAGCCGGCAGTTTCGCGATTTCGACAGCTATCTCATACCGCCGGCGACCTTTGCGGCGCTGCGCGAGAAGGGGCCGTTGCCGCTCGCCATCGAAACGGATTTCGAGCGCCATATCGAGGAACGGCGCACCAGGCTCGACACGGCGATCGAGCAGGTAACGGTCCTTGCACGGCAAGGGGAGCTGCCCCAGGTTAAGCTTGACGAAAACGGTCTCATCATCTCGCCGCTGAAGGCGGCAACACCGCCCGCCACCGAGATTGCCCGTCGCGCCGCCTATGATCGACTGCCGCGCGTGAAGATCACCGATCTTCTGCTGGAGGTCGATGCCTGGACCGGGTTCAGCGAATGCTTCATCCATCGTCGTTCGGGCCGGGAAGCCGACGATCGCAATGCGCTGCTCACGGTCATCCTCGCCGATGGCATCAATCTCGGCCTCACACGCATGGCGGAAACCTGCCGGGGCGCAAGTCTGCGTCAGCTCGCCCATCTTCACGACTGGCACATCAGCGAAGCCGCCTATGGCGAAGCGTTGGGAAGGCTGATCGACGCCCATCGCGCCATGCCGCTCGCCGCGCTGTGGGGAGACGGCACCACTTCGTCGAGCGACGGACAGCAATTTCATGCCGGGGGCCGTGGGGCCGCGATCGGCGACATCAACGCGCGCAGCGGCAACGAACCAGGCGTTGCCTTCTACACCCATGTCTCGGATCGATATGACCCCTTCGCAAGTCGGGTGATCGCGGCGACCGCTGGCGAAGCGCCCTATGTGCTGGATGGCTTGCTGTATCACCAGACCGGCCTGACGATCGAGGAGCACTACACCGATACGGGCGGGGCATCGGACCATGTGTTCGGCCTCATGCCCTTCTTCGGCTACCGCTTCGCGCCGCGCCTGCGCGACATCAAGGAGCGTCGTTTACACCTCCTTCCCGGCCAAGAATCCGGCCCCTTGCTTGCCGGCATGACGGCCGAACCGATCGCATTGGGTCATGTCGCGGCGCATTGGGACGAACTGCTGCGGTTCGCCACGTCGATCCGCACCGGCACCGTCACTGCTTCGGCAATGCTGCGCCGCTTGTCCGCCTATCCGCGACAGAACGGACTGGCCCTCGCACTACGCGAGCTGGGCCGCCTCGAACGCTCCATTTTCATGCTCGACTGGCTGCGCGACATCGACCTGCGCCGGCGCACCCAGGCGGGCCTCAACAAAGGCGAAGCCCGCAACGCGCTCGCCCGCGCGCTCTTCTTCAACCAGCTCGGCGAACTGCGCGATCGTCGGTTCGAGAACCAGACCTATCGCGCCTCCGGCCTCAACCTGCTCGTCGCCGCCATCATCTTGTGGAACACTCGCTATCTCGAAATGGCGCTGGCGGACATCGGCACAGCCGACGAAATCGCACGCCACATCGCGCCATTGGGCTGGGAGCATATCTCGCTGACCGGTGACTATAGCTGGAATGTTGAAGATCAACCCGATCCGGACGCCTTGCGACCGCTGCGCGCCGTCAACTCCCTACTTGCCGCGTGACGTTCGCTATCCGTTCGCCCTTTCCGTGCAGATACGTCACTTTCGTGTAGTCACCCCTACAAGGACTTTTACCACGAGCAACTGGACAAGAGCCAATGGGGCCTGGTTAAGGCCGGCAAGGTGGGCAGCTATCGCGGCTTCGTCTTTGCGACCATGGATCCGGAAGCGCCGGACCTGGAAGAATACCTCGGTGAAGTCGGCCGCATGGCCATCGACATCATGGCTGAGAAAGGCGACCTCGAGGTCGTCGGCGGCATCCAGAAAAACCTGATCGGCTGCAACTGGAAGCTGGCGGTCGACAACCTGTTCGACTTCTATCACCCGCAGATCAGCCACGCCTCGGCGGCCATGTCCGGCTTCCGACGGCAGATCGAGAACCTGACGCCGGAAGAACTGGAAAAGGCTCGCAAGGCCGGCGTCGTCACCGGCGTCGCCCGTCCGCACCACCGGGTGGTCTTCGGCGCTTACGGTCACGCGATCGGCGGCCCGCGCCTGACACAGGAAATTCGCGACGTCCGTCGCGAACTGGACGGTAAGCTGTCCCAGCTTGAAGTTGAGAAGTTCCGCGACAAGCCGGAAGCCGCAGCCCAGCTCGGCGAGATTGGCATCGATGTCACCGGCCACCCGAATATCTTCCCGAACATGTGGCTGACGAACGGCAACCAGGTTTCTCTGCGTTTGCCGCGTGGCCCTAGCAGCTGCGAGATCTGGTGGTTCACCTTCGTCCCGAAAGAAGCGACGCCTGAAGTCCGCGCTGACCTCGTTGATCGCGCGATCCACGTTTTCGGCGCCGCGGGCCTGCTCGAACAGGACGACGGCGAGAACTGGGATCAATCGACCCGGGCCATGAAGGGCCCGATCGCGCGCCGCTATCCTCTGCACTTCGGCATGAACGTTGGTGGCGGCGAGGTGAAGAATCAGGGTGGCGTGAGCTTTGTTGACACAAACATCAACGAGCACGCGCAGCTTTGGACCTATCAAGCGTGGTCGGAATGGATGGACGCCGACAGCTGGGCGGCGCTTCGTAAGGACCATACGCGTCCGCCTGAAGCCGCCTCGGCGCGCTGATACCGCAACCTGGGGCCCGCCAGCGCGGGTCCCAGGATTGCTTTAGCAAGCAATCTTTACTTACCTCCACCTTGTGTTAGCTTCATCACACAAGGTGAGGCCCGCATCTGTGAGCAGGCGCCTCCCACGTTTGGAGGACAACAATGCTTTACGACACACAGGGCCCATTCCGCACCATGGTCGACGAGAACACCGGCCAGGTGGATCGGTCGATCTTCGCCGACCAAGCGATCTACGAGGTGGAGCTGGAGCGCATTTTCGCCCGCGCGTGGAACTTCATGTGCCACGAGACGCAGATCCCGAAAGCCGGCGACTTCTTCCTGAGCTTCATTGGCGAAGAGAGCGTCATCGCCACGCGTGACAAGAAGGGCGAGCTGCAGGTCCTGCTGAACAGCTGCCGCCACCGCGGCAACGCGGTGTGCCGCGCGGAAGAGGGCAATGCCCGCTCGTTCCTCTGCACCTATCACGGCTGGACCTATGGCCTCGACGGCAGCCTGATCGGCGTGCCCGGCTACAAAGACTTCTACCACGAGCAACTGGACAAGTCGCAGTGGGGCTTGGTGAAGGCCGGCAAGGTCGCCAGCTACAAGGGCTTCGTCTTTGCGACCATGGATCCCGAAGCCCCGGACCTGGAGGAATACCTCGGTCCCGTCGGCCGAATGGGCATGGACCTGCTGGCTGAAAAGGGCAACCTTGAACTGGTCGGCGGCGTCCAGAAGAACCTGATCGGCTGCAACTGGAAGCTCGCCGTTGACAACCTCTTCGATTGGTATCATTCGCAGATCAGTCACGCCTCGGCCTTCATATCCGGCTTCCGGCCGCAGCTCGAGAAGCTGTCGCCTGAGGACCAGGAGCTGGCCCGGATCGCCGACATCGGTGCCGGCGGCGCGCGGACACTGCAACGCGCGGTCCTGGGGGCCTATGGCCACGCCATTGGCGGCCCGCGTCTGACGAAGATCGAACGTGAAGCCCGCGCCAAGCTTGGCGACAAGGTCGAGATCCTCCTCTACGACGACCGCTTCCGCGAATTGCCCAAGGCCCAGGAAGTCCTGGGTGAAGTCGGCATCGACACCGCCGGCCACCCGAACATCTTCCCGAACCTATGGATGACGGGCTGCCAGCTGGCGCTGCGGCTGCCCCGTGGTCCCAGCACCTGCGAAATCTGGTGGTTCACCTTCGTGCCGAAGGAAGTCTCGGAGGAGCGCCGCAAGGTCATCATCCACGACGCGAACCATCTATTCGGCCCGGCCGGCCTGCTCGAGCAGGACGATGGCGAGAATTGGGATCAGTCGACCCGCGCCATGCGCGGCGTGATCGCCCAGCGCTATCCGCTGAACTTCCAGATGGGCATGGGCCAAACCCCGGTGACGGTGAACGAGGGCGTGTCCTACATCGACACCTCGATCAACGAGCATCCCCAGCTGTGGACCTACCGCGCTTGGGCGGAGTGGATGGACGCCGATAGCTGGGCTCAGCTGAAGCAGACCCACTCCGCCCCGCCGAAAGCCGGCGACCTCATCTAG